>DATBNJ010000138.1:0-50588 GCA_036554385.1 Marinagarivorans sp.
TCTGGTACCGCGACGACCGGATGATCGCTGCTGCCGATGGTGACCCCTTGGCAACACTCGATTTTTACGAGCCGCACTATTACAACAATGAAGGTCAAAATGGCGCCTGGTCACCTTTCCACCGGCCGGTGGAATACTGGAATGTCGATAAGCCTGTTGTCATTGGCGAGTTTTATATCAGTGGCGCCAATGCCCCAACCTCCGTTCCTAATACCAACTTTGCCGAGAGTGATACCTGCAAGGTATTGGAAGAGTTAGGCTACGCCGGCGGCTGGCCATGGCAGTGGAATGAGCACGCTCAGGAAATGGCCGAATGCATTGCTAAAGTCGAAGACTAATCACTGCTAGAAAAGCTATTAACGTTGCAAAGGGCCCTTTTTAACAAGGGCCCTTTTATTTTAAAGGCCTAAACTAGCTTAATGCACACATTAATTATAAAATAGCGCCCAGTATTTCTTACTGACTGCGGCGCTGTACCGGTCTTTATTATTTAGCTGTCCCTAAAAGCAGTTATTCTTTCCTGAAAGCAAGCATCGCCCAGACGAAGGCAAGGACTGCGAAGTTAGGTCGACGCATTGGTACAGGATGTACTTTATTAGGGCAGTGCATCCGTAGTTGGATATACGTTAGTAGAGTAATGCATCGGGGCAGGAAGCCCTTTAGTAGACGTTGCAGGAGCACAATGTCGAGGAGCAATTACCGAGGAGCACACTGCCGGGGAACTAAAGCCTGTGACGCCGCTATCGCGGAAAAGCGCATTTGTTAGACAGGCCCTTTACATTATCACGCGCCTTGCCCGATGCCATAAAGGAGAGCCCGTTGATAAGCCTACCTAAAAACATCCCCGTGTCACTTTTCCCCAAAGGTGTTTTGGAATTTTTTGACTGTCACGGCGTTAATTGCTCGGACCTGCTATCGAGTGCTGGGGTAAGCCATGAATTGTTTAATAGAGCCGATGCCACCATTGATTTTTGTCAGCTTGCTAAGATTTTTCACGAAGGTGCATCAAAGCTTGGGCCCGGCGCAGGCTTAAAGTTGGGATTCGAACTACCGTGGTGCTTTTATGGGCTGGTCGGTGAAATTCCGGCAGCCGCGCCCTCACTCGCTGCCGCAGGGCTGGCTTTTAGACGGTACATACCTCTAGTTCAGCCTTTTTATTTTCACTATTACCGCACCCCCGACTACTACCTCACTGAAAACCAAACACTTGTTTGCCCGATTCCGTCGCTTGCACTCGGCTACGGCTCGGAGCTTGCTTTGCAATTCGAGTTTGAGCTGAGACTGGCAACCACATTAAGACTGTTTGCGGCTTGCGGCCACAAAGGCTCAGTGCCAGAGACTATGACCGTTAAACTTGCTAGTAACCAAAGCCACTGCAAGCATCTTATACACGCTTACAGCCCAGCATTGGTCCTAAAAGTTGGGGGGAGCACACAAATTTCTTCACCCCATGCAATGTTTACTGAACAGTGGAGACCGCACAGAAACGATCTATTCAAACACCTACTGTCGCGACTTGAGCTGGAATACCTTGAACGCGGTATCGACTCGACCGTCACAGGCTTGGTGCGCTGGCATATCTGCCGATCATTTATCAGGCAGGTGACATTTGCAGACATTGCCCAGACGCTTAACCTGAGCAAACGAAGCCTGTCACGAAAACTGGCGCAAGAGCAAACCTCATTTCGGGAAATATTGCATGAAGTAAAAATGGAGATTGCCTGTCGGCATATATGTTATTCGGACTTAGGCCTAGAGGCCGTCGCGGGTGTGATGGGATTCTCATGCGGCGCGAGCCTCAGGCGCGCGATCAAAGACTGGACAGGCAGCTCCCCAGCGTGCCTTCGGCGCCGCTATAATCGCTTCGATCAAACCGCCCAGCCTTCAATAAATGACCCTGTCATTGCATAAGCTCTGCGCTTCGTCGCTTCTTATCAGCGCAACAGTACGCCTTCCTCCGCATGGCAACAGCCAGAGCCGTGAATGCCCCTCAGCCATTACCTAACTACAAGCGCCTTGCGGCTGGACGGTAAGGCAATTTTCCAAAAAACATTCCATCGAAAGTAACAAAGGCCACGATGTGTTTATGGGCGAGGGCAACCGTTTAGGGCAACGGGTGCTAAGCAATGTTTTGCCAAATCACCATCACCTTGTCAACTGAATCGTCGCTAAGAAAGCGCCCTCGCCTTTCGGTGATTGCGCGATAAGCTCGCCACGGCCATTAAATAGCCAGGAGGGGCCTTGGTTATTTACGTGTAATACAGGCAAACCACTTTGAATAGCGCGCAACCTTGTAACCGTTTTAACTAATTGCATTTGCACATCGCTTTGGAACCAGGCTTGATTGGAAGAGATGGTAATAAAATCCACTCGGTCACGACCTTCGCTAATCAGCTTATTAAATAAAACCTCAAAGCAAATGCGGCTGCGCCAGCGAAAATCCCCACTTGCAAAGGTTACATTTTGCGTGCCCGCTCGCAAAGGCTCACCCGCTAATAAATAACGCTCAAAAGCGCTATCAGCAAGTGGCCGTGGCGTAAACTCTCCAAACGGCACTAGCTTGCGCTTATAGTAAATCTGCGTGTCGCCCTCGGGGGCTAGGTGGGCTAACGTATTAAAGCGCGCACGCTGGTCACCCGAAAGCCCTTGGATTACAAAGCTCGCCTGCATGCTTTTTGCCGTAAAACTAAGTTCTTGCAAAAACTGAGAGTTGGCTAAAAAGCGATCGCGGCCTGTTTCAGGCCAGACGACAACGTCAGCCCGATCTGCGATTTTACGCGATAGTTGAAGCTCCAACGGATTGATTGCCGCCATGCGCTCTAGCTTATTTTCGCCACGTACCGGCGCTGCCACCTGGACCCAACCTAAAGCGAGTACCTTCCCATTCGCGCTTGCCGGCGCGGGCATAGTTAAGTTCAGAGACGAAACGCCAATGACAGCCATGGCTATTGCCGTCGAACAGGCTTTTAAGCGCGGCCTATACACGCAAACCCACGCCGCAAAAGCAGCAATAACCGCCGTAAGTCCCAGCTCGCCCAAGGTAGCCGTTAAGGTAATGATAGATGGCAACCCCGACTGAGTTAAGGCCAGCGTTACTGGGAAAATCATTGGCGTCAAAGCAAAGTAGCCAACAATAACTAGCGAAAAGGCTGTAACTCTTATGGATTTTTGAGTCACTTTGTGGCTTAGGAGAAAATATAACTGCAGCCATAACGCAAAATTGATGGCTAACCAAAACCAATAAAGTGAACATAGCAAGACCGACCAGCCAACCGGCATATCTTGCTGAATAAAGAAATTAATCAACCAAAAGCTTGCTATGAGGTTGACACTGAAGGCCGCCAGTAGATTCCCCAGAAAATATTTTGATGGACTTAACAGCCTTGCGGCGATTACTTGCGGGCAGAAGGCTATCCACGCCAATAGCGAAAGCTCAGCTATTATAAAACTGAGCCCAAGAAGTGTGCCAGCGAGTATAAATATGACTGGGTATAAGCGCTGTACCAGAAGCCCAGATGAGTCAAACAGACAGTTTACCAACCGGCTCTTAAATTTATTGTTTGGCGGGCTAGCCGTTTTAACGTCGACCACAAACAACCCCGATAACCTTATAAAAATTCTGGTAGAACGCGGCCTTATCCGCAAGCAGAATGGGGCGCCGCCAATGAGATACGAGAGGCTTAAAACGCTCAAAATCTTGCCTTGATAGCTCGTCTAAAACGCGTGCAGCACTACGCGGATCAAGTGGCGAGCGCGCACAATTTGACATCTCTGCATCACTTTTAATATGGCCCAGCAAATCGAAATAATTATTCAAAAACGCTTTAATGCTTTTGACCTCACTATTATTGCGAAGACCAACAACGCGATCCAATAGCTGATGCCTTTTATCTGACTGAGCTAACACACTTGCCAAGCGCTCCCCCAAAAGCCGCCGCATGTCTGCATCGAATCGAATAATCGCCAATGACGGGCTCGTCGAATTGAAATACTGCCACACCACTTTTTCTAGCGCTCGGTAATCAGTGGGGTCGACTTCATTGACGGTGAATTTATGAAGCTGCACAAGGCGCGCAAACGGTGGCGGGTCACCGATCTGGTTGGCAATAACAAAAAGCGCAGCAATGGGTATCAGGATAAAAAGCCGGTACTTTAATAAAAATGAAACAGTGATATGCATGAGCGATAATCGGCAAAGATTTTCGATAACATCTTATTAAGACATGAAAAAGCGCTTTGTAAAAGGACAATATCGGTGGATCTTCGCAACTGATGTTATATCCGCGCTGATTCGCACCCACCTAAAATGCGCTCAGGATCACGAGGGCTCGATAAAAGCTGACTCGAATCACGCTTGGAGCAGGTTCATTAAGAGGTGCTAGTTGTGAAAGTAAGCTTTAAACAGGTTGTAAATGCAGTATTGCTCATTTTGGGCACTCAGGCGATGTCGCAAGCGGTTGCATTTGATGGCGTTGGCGACGTTGGCAATGGTTACGACAGTCAGGGCGGCTATGCCACCACACAAAGTCGGGCAGGCTCCTCCTGCACCCTCTACCGACCAACAAGCTTGGACGGCGACAACCCCGTAGTGCTTTGGGGTAATGGCACCGGGGCGAGACCATCGACTTATTCCGGGCTGCTACGGCATTGGGCTTCTTGGGGCATGGTGGTACTCGCTGCAAACACCACCAATGCCGGTAGCGGCAGAGCGATGCTCGATTGCCTTGACTGGCTGGAGGGCTCATCACTGGCGAGCGAGGTGAATCTCGCCAAGGTTGCAACTTCTGGCCACTCACAAGGCGGCGGTGGCGCGATTATGGCGGCGACCGACTCACGGATCGCAACATCAGCGCCCATTGAAGGCTATACGTTGGGCTTGGGCCACGATAGTGATTCTCACGATCGCCAAAGTGGGCCGATGCTTTTACTGTCGGGCAGTGCCGACAGCTTGGTCTCGCCACGTCTCAACCACAGCGGGCTCTTTCGCCGCGCCAACGTGCCAGTGTTCTGGGGCATTCTACAAGGCGCTGGGCATTTTGAGCCGGTTGGCGATGGCGGCGACTTTCGAGGCATCACCACTGCATGGTTTTTGTACCAGCTGTTTGGCGATAGTGAGGCGGCTCGCGAATTCGAAGGGCCAAACTGTAGCTACTGCAATGACCGTAGCTGGGAGGTTCAGCAGAAATCCCTGTAGCCGCCGTTACTCCGCGCTGCGCCCTGAATGGGCGCGGCCGTTCGAAGAAATAATAACAGCGGACACACTCTAATTTCTGTACTCTTTAAAGGCCATTGTGGTGATGCCATTGATGCTAGGGGCACCCTTGGTCTTGGCAACATCGGCCCAACCCAAGTTCAAATCAAATGGGTTAATCAATTGATCGAAGTCTGGTTCCGTTTTGGAGTAGGCCTACTTCCACGCTTGTACTTTCTCTTTTTAATAGCTCGTCATAGGCGCGATGGCAATTTATATACGGATACCCGTAATATTACCAGCGCCAAAAGACGACTAGATTTTATTGTGGCGAGTATCGAGGCGTAACCGCAGTTTGGCGCCGGCTTAGTCGCATTAGCATTGCGCCTTACCGGAAAACGCCTGAAAGCCAGAGACCAAAAACAACCGCCGGCCTTAACGCACCGTTAGGCTTTTCTTTTTAAGCTCTTTTTCTTTGTCTTGCCAAGTAATGCGAATATCCAAACGATTCTGGCATTCTGCTTGCCTAGCGGTTACCTTGAGATTTAAAAGCCCTTTGGGCTCAAGTTTTACTTCGCCGTCATCATCGCTTAAACACAGTTTGCCGCTGGCTAAGCCTTTGGTGATGGCCTTTAAAATATCTTGGATGCTTTTGCCATCCTGAATGGATTCGTGACGAAAGTCTCGCTGGTTTGAACTCATGGGTGCGCTACTAATTTTAGTGAAAGTGATTGCTCTGCGGTGGGCCGTTGGGAAAATGACGGTTGGAAACATTTAGGCCTAGCATAGTCACTGCTGATACCTAACACCTTACCCTCGGGCAGTATCAGTGTCACACCAAAGCCGTTCGGTCTCAAGCCCTCTTTAAGGCGCGAGTGACAATCCATCGTCGTATCGCATTCAAAGTGCAGTAAATCCTCTCGAAGTACCATACGCTGCCCATGATGTCGGTTTTGGTGGCCGTGTACAACTGCGTGAATGCCAACAGCCTTGAGTTTCGCAACGCCGTAGTGCGTCAAACGGAAATCGTCATCTGCGCGATATTTTGTACGCATGGTATTGGCGACGGGGCCGTAGTAAAAATCAAATAAGTTATTTCTAACTTGTTTGTCGTACAGCGTATTCAGCTTATCGACACCCTCACGGGCTAACAGGCAGGCAATTTCGTCATCCAACCCCGCGTGCAGAAACAAAAACGAGCCCGCCTGATGGGCGATGGTCATACTGTCAAAAAACCAATGGTATTGTCCGTCGGTATCTAAAAAAAGTGATTTACAAGCCAAGGCCGTTTCGTACAGCGCTTGCATATCCATACCGTGCGCCAGCGCCGCCTGCTTAAATTCGGCAATTTTCTGCTGCAAGCGGTCTAGCTCTTTTTGTATGGCTCGGTCACTCATCTTGCCCGCGGCAAGTTTTGGAAATGCCTGCAGCCATTGCCCCTTGGGGAATAGATAGTCTTCACATGCTTTGGCCGTTGGCGTATTCAGGCACGGACGCCGAGGCTGCACATACCTCACATAAACCTCTTGCAAAAGCGGTACAATCTTGGCTCCCATTCTTAAAAACATATGGCTGGTGAGCAGGTTGTCTTGCTGCTCTAAACACCTAAGCCCCATAAGCAGACGAACATCATGATTGCCCGCCAATAAGGTCACATCAGCGCCAGAATCTTTGAGCTTTTTAATCGCATCTAGTAGTGCAAGATTACTCGGCCCCTTATCTAAGCAATCACCACCGATAACAATGCGCGAGTCGCGCCCGAATGCGTTTAATGTCACCGCGTTCGAGCTGATATCACTAACCGCACCACTGGCTTTTAATGATCGCTCAAAGGCCACGGCGTCGGCGTGCGGGTCGGCGATAAATATGATCGGTTTACGCGGCCAGATCCAAGGCTGACGATGGATTTCGCGAACCTTGTTGAAATGAACTGTGCTTTTTTGCAACGCTGAAGGCACAAGGTCGATCGACCTCGTATCGCCGTTCAGCCAGTCTTCAGTCGACTGATACTCACCACTCGTGGGGATTGTCCGGCTGATAACAGCCGCAGCGTTAAGCGAGGGATTATCTACAATCACAGTTCCGGCACCTGTTGAGCGTTGGGAACCTGCCGTTGTAGGTTATTTGTGTTTCAATTTGTTGACATCCCGGCGCAAGAACACCATTTGGGCGCTTCTAAAAATAGTAATTTTTTTGTGAGAGCAAGGAAGTACCGCCCGGAGAACCGCAGTTTACGTGGGGTAAATGAGGATTCGAGGACGGAACTGACGCCGCTATCGCGTAAACAGTGCATGTTTAGAGGTGCCCATTTATCGATAGACAACGGGCATATTAGTCACTGAAATCACTCGGCAAAGTGAGCGAATTATTGAATACGGCCGAATCGCGGGTTTTCCACTCCCCACTAACGTGCTTAAGCCCCATCGCATTAATCTCAAATATTATAGGGCGCGCATGATGCATGCTCAATTTAGCAATCTCATCAAATTCGATAATCCCCATTAAATGGGCGGCGTGCCGCAATGAGGCGCCATGCCCTACCATTAGCTTGACGGAGGGAATACGACATTCAAACACAAGGTTGTTAATAGCACGCTGAATATGTTGCTGAACGCGCTCACCCGCTTGCATTAATGATTCAGCGCCATAAAAAGGTAAACGATAAGTGCTATTGCTTTTCCAATCGAGCGGTGGCTTGTCAAAGCGCGGGTCTGCCGAGATGACCTGCTCAATTTCGGCAATGGTTAAATTCGCAACACTGCCAACGCTGCGCTCGATCAGAGCGTCAAAACTCTCGACCCTCATCGTCTCTGAGTCAATTTTTTTGGCAATAATATCGGCCGTTTGCCACGACCTTAAAAGCGGTGAGCAATCGATAGTTTGGTGAATAGCCAAATTGTGCATTTGGGCAAATTCTTGAATGCACTGAGCTGCCTTTAGCGCCTGAGCCTCACCACGATTGGTGAGCGGATACGGTTGCAAAGCGCTCGGGACGTGCACTTGCTGGTGATATTCGCCGTGGCGAAGCAAGGCGATATAATGCTTATTCATATCAGCTCGCTTTATTGAGTGCGATAATAAACGGTGCAAAGTCTTTGTTTTCAACACACTGCGCTGCAACCTCTACGCTTAACCAACGCCGCCCACGATGGGCTTCCTGCCAGTGCACTTCGGGTAAAACACGATCTACGCGCATTGCATATAATTCTACGGTACAGGGCCCGCCCCACTTATTGACAATAACAGTGCCAACGGCTTCGTTATCAATAACGCCCTCTACGCCAGCTTCTTCATAGGCCTCTTTGGCTGCGGACTCTTGTGGGCTGAGCCCAGGCTCAACAATACCCTTTGGCAAAATCCAATGCTTATTCCCACTAGACCCAACCAACAATACCTCTACCCCCGCTTCCGTCTCTCGATAAGGGATTGCTGCTGATTGCCGGTAATAATAATCGGGCCGCATTCTTAACTGGGTTTCGCCCGCGATATTCACGGGGAAGGAGTAACCGAGCTCTTTAGCACGAGTGATTTCAGCAATTATTCCGCTGCGCGCTTTAAGAGCCTGCCAACTTGCTGCGTTAAAGCTTAGCCTAGCCAGTGTCGCAGTGGGCAATAGTTTACCGTCCTCACCGGCGGTAAGAATTTCTTCACTGAGATATGACAAAAGGTCCGAAAGGCCAGGATTATGGCCCACCAACAATATGCATGATGGCTGCGCACTTTGTCGTTGTATAACATTAAATAAAGTGAAAGCATGAGATTCGTACAATTCTCGTTCATAGACAATGCTATCGGCGCTGAGGCCCATCGCCTTTACGCATTTTTCAGCCGTGCTTTTTGCTCTAACCGCGGGCGAACTCAGTACCAAATCTGGCACCATGGCATTATCCCTAAGGTAAGCGCCTATTCGCTGAGCACCACGCTTGCCACGTTTTTTTAGTGGCCGATCAAAATCCGAGCAGCCCATATTCCAGTCGGACTTGCCATGGCGCAATAGTATTAACTGTTTTTTATTCATGGATATTCAATAGCTGCGTAAATACAAGGTATTTAAGCGCAGCGAAGTCAACCGCACCAGTGACTTCGTAGACTTTGATACCCGATAGTACATCAGTATAACGATGCTCACTAGGTTGTTGTGGCTGCCGTTCAAAATTGCCGGATGGGTTCGAATAAAACGCACCGGGTGACTTCATAATTGCCGAGAGTAGATCAGCGCGTTGGCGGATATCCACACGCGACATCTGCGTTGGCGCTTTACAGTCCCGCCGCCAATTAAGTACCAGCAGTGACTCGAGCTCGGCCTCGGATTCAATGCGGTTTTCGCCGTACTGTTCATCAATCAGCACGTCATACTTTTCTTCGAGATCCCACAGCTGCGCTTTAGGAATGGCCCGCAGCGCAGCAATGCGTTCGGGGGGCAAAATATTCGCAAGCGCTGGATTATTAATAATAGTCCCGGGATTAACGCGCGGTAGCTTCGGTATTCCTGCGGCTTTACAGCGCGCGCCATCGTTTTTTATAAATAAGCGGTCATTTGTTAAATAATTGACTTTCGGGTGATCTAGAGCCTTCAGCATAAAGGTCGATTTACCGCCCCCCGAAAATGCCGCGACACCTATCGCTTTGTGTTGGTAAACAAAAGCTGAAGCGTGACAAATCAGCCATTCCTTATGCTGCAGCCAGTTCATATACTGAGTGTTGATAAAGTTAATCACCTGGCTTTCGTTTTTTAAGCACGGCCCACAGGCGATGCGATTAAGGCGGCTTTGCAAAAACAGCATACCTGTGCGCACTTTTTTTATAATGCGCCCATCGGCCAGATCGTAAAAGGCATCCTTGCGGCCGGTTTTTCCCGTCTCGCGCGCCCAATCTACAAATGGAACATCAAGCTCTGGGGGGGCACACTCAATCGCAGTGACCGAAATAACATTTTCAGCTAACGCGTCGGAAGGCGCGCTGCAGTGCACTGCGGAAAAATACGCCTTAAGCTTGGAATATAGCTGTTCGGTATTGGTATCAACGGCGATATAGCAGCGCCCAAAATCAAGGTAGAGCGTTTGCGGGATAAGCTTTTTATCAGCCAAAAAAACTCGTGAGAAGTCAAGCGCCGAGCGATTAGAGTGTGTCATTAATCTTCCCTAAAACATAATCAGTGTAAGCACTTGCCGCATCGATGTTGGCGCCCTCTAGGGCTCCTTTAAAGCCACCGAAAGCTGATACTTCGAACACGATGGGACCATCAGCGGCTTCGGCAACATCGACCGTTGTAAAGTCCATACCAAAAGGCGCTTGCGCTTGCGTCGCGATGCTAATGATGTGCTCTTCTGGTTGAGCCGCCGCATAACGACCGCCGCTATTTATTGTGGTATTCCATACGCCCTCATTTTGGGAAACTCGCGCGTAAGCCCCAAGATACTCGCCACCGAGAAAGACCAAGCCTAAATCCCGGCCAGGCAACACCAATTTTTTTTGAATATACATCATGCGATTGGCGGCTTTAAAGGCCTCAATTTGGCGTTCTATGTGTTGATCGCTACCCTTGTTGTCGATAACGCACATACCGCGTGCCTTCGTCGAAAATAACGGTTTAAAAACCGCACTGCCCATGCCTTTAACGGCATCTACGGCCTGCTGAATATCCTCGGTAATCAGCGTCTCGGGCATGGGAATATTGGCATTTTGCAAAGTTACGGTACAACTTAAGCGATTAATTAAGCGCAGCATATTATCAGCGCGGCTAAAGACTTTAACGCCTTTAGCCTCAGCTATGCGCAGTAGCTCCAAGCGATTCAGCGTATTGGGACTGTAGTCAGCGCTAATTTTCTTAACGATCAAGGCGTCCAGCTCGCACAGATCTTGTCCTTGGTAGTACAACGCTTGCTGGGTAAGATCCAAGCTGACATTGTTCATATCGATAACAAGGCGAAAACCGGTGCGTTTTTCAACATTATCCGCAAGTGTCTCAGTTGACCACTTACCGGGTATGCCGATTACGCCGATGCGTAGGTGGCTAATCAACGAAAATCTCCTTTAGGGGCAACTTAAATTGTTGCGGTTTATTAAGGTCGGCTTTAACAAATAACTCAAGAATATAGCGCGCGCGAAGAAACATGCGCCGCGATAGCGATTTATCCAGAATAAACCGCGTTGAGCTCGCAAAAGAGCGCGCTAAGCCGAGTGCTAGTCTTAACTCAAACGTATTATCGCCCTCACTCTGCGAAAACCGCTTCGCCATTTTGTAGAACTGTAAGGCGGTTTGCATTATTCTACGCCTTACTGACTTATCAAGGATTTGCAGTCGATAATTAGACACCATAAAAACTGACACATCCTGCACATAATCCATGTACTGCGAGCGATGTAAATCGATAAAGTTAATCTTATTTTCTAGGCTATCGTAAATAATATTGTCAACATTAAAATCGCCGTGAATATAAACCGAGAAGGGCGCATTTAGCTGCTGCTCCAACTTTTGGGCCTGCTGTAAAAGCGCTGCGAATGATGGCACACCAATATCACCGACCATCGACTTACCAACATTAAATTCAGGGTGAACCTGGTAAACCAAGGGCAAACGCTTTGCTAGCTGCGCCATGTAATTGGCGCAGACTACCTTACCCGATTTTGTTGTACGCCATACCGAGCGCAAGGTTACGCCAAGCTTTTTAAGCGCTTCATCAAGCAGCTCTGCAGGCTCATTAACCAAGATGCTTTCAAACGTTTGCCCCGGCAGATGCTCTATAAGAATAGCCGCTGATTGGCCACTTTTTTTATAGGATAAAATCTTTGGGGCGAGACCTGGGTAAATATCGTGCCAGCTTTCTACGCCTTGCCGCTCCTCTTTGACTTTTCTTTTTATCCCCTCTTTAACTATTGCCAAGTATTTATCGTCACCTGCAGAGGCATTGGATATACCAGTAATCGAGCTACCAGAGCGCGTTTCTGCGATGGTTTCAACCTTGAGCGTGTCCAATGCGCTTTCGCCAAGGTCTCCCATCATCGACTGCAAGGCTTGGTAACGCTCAAAGTTAACCGATTGACCGAGGTTTGCCGAAATCAACGCCTCGCTTATTGCTTTTAAACCTTCGCCAATTTGCTGAAGGTTTTGCACAATAAAGAGCGCTCGCGTTAGGTCTTCCGTACGCTGACCGTCCTTTAACTCAGCAATATACGCCTTATAGCTTCTTTTATAGTGCCGCGACACCGCGCCTTCTAGCTCGTTTAAACTCAGCGCCAGCTGAGTATTATTGAGTTCAACCGCCGGTAAAATTTGCTGCACGCCTTTGCGTGCCAGCTTGATCATAGCTGAAAACTGTTTTGAGTGAAGGGTAGAAAAATCGTTGATATAACTGCTGTGCTCGATGCAGCTTCGGCAAAGCGAGGTGATTTCTTCGAGCGTAGAAGCCAGCATATCCACCGCTCGCAGTATGAGCTGGGCTTTTTCGTCCGATTTTTTTTGCGTGATGTAATCTAGGCTTGAACGCTGGATGCGCCGCGTTAAATTAGAAGCATAGCCACGACGATCCAATATGCGCCGCGCCAGTGTCGGCGTTGCTTTGTTTTGAAAGTAATCCTGTAGATAACCCAGCTGCAAATCAACCTCTGCACACAAAAACTGCATGTTATCTTTGATGGCTTTGGGTAAACGCGTCGTCATTTTCACCAGACCAAAAGTAAAAGGTAGGCATTGTGTTACAAGGTCATCACAGAATTATGACAGTGCGCACCCCAATTGCGCGAATACTCAAGACAGCCCACTGAGCCATTACCGCTGTCTAACCTTTAACGAAAGTCTAGCACCCAGTTCAAGGCTCTGCCGGTTTAGCGTCTATTGGCATAGCGCACGCCATCACTCAGAATTACGCACAATCGCTAGGTTAACGGTTTTTTTGCCCGGCAACGCCTAAGCTGGGGCTACTGCCTAAGCTGGGGCTACTGATTGAACACTACACTAACTGTGCGGTGCAAGGTCGAGTTTGAAGCCAAGAGGCAGGGCTTGCCCTTAGATTTATCTTTATTGAGCGGTCAATACGAGTCCGGTATCATGTGCTGGTTCGCCGGTAAACTTAAAGCTCAATCAATGCCCACTTTTCGCGCTTGGCCTAAGTGCGAAAACAATCAATAGCGATCCCACACGATGTCAGCTGATTCATACCCTATCCCCCCCGATCGATGGTACCTCCCGCTGGTCGACCACTTCCTAAGAATCGCGGCAAGCGGCTGGGTACCCGCTGGGTGGTTCGAGAAAAACCTGCCCGCCATTGAACAGCGCCACGCTAACAACGGCGAATTAAACATCGAGATCGTAAGCCACTGCTGGAACTATGCACACTTTTTGATCTATCAGCTAAGCTCTCTGGTTAAGTTTCCCCCGACCGCAGGGACGGTCACTATGACTGTGTATTACTGCGAAGAAGACCAAAAGACCTCCGCATTACTTGCCTATTTTTCGACCTTAGAGATCCCCAGGGTGCGTTGGAATTGGCAAGCTCTGCCGCGCCAAGCCCTGTTTCGCAGAGCCATTGGCCGAAACCACGCCGCACTGAACAGCCAAGCCGACTGGGTTTGGTTTACCGATTGCGACCTCATGTTTCGCGAAGGTTGCCTCGACGGGCTTATTGCACAGCTTCAAGGCCGCTCGGACGCATTAATTTACCCAAAGTTTGAGCGCTGCACGTCGTTGTTATCCAATGAAGATCCAATGCTCAGTATTGATTTTAAGCAGTTAAGCGTAACCGATGTCGACACCACACAATTTGAGGAGTTTAAACGCACCCGCGCAACCGGGCCCCTGCAAATTACCCATGGCGATGTTGCCAGGGCGTGTGGCTATTGCGCCGCATTAAGCTATTACCAACGCCCCTCTGCAACCTGGTGCAAAGCACGCGAAGATCGCGCCTTTCGCTGGCTACTGCGCACTCAGGGAACGCCGCTTGCCATTCCCGGCGTTTACCGCATTCGCCATGTGTTTAAAGGCCGCTATACCGGCAGCTCATTAAATACTGGGCTGCGAAGCTATTTGCGACGCCTTTCTTCGTGGTGGCAGCACAAACGAAACAAAAGGCAAAATTAATGAAACTGCATTTTTGGGTATTTTCGTATAACCGCGGTATTTTTCTGCAAAACTGCGTTGAGTCGATTAGCGCATGTGTACCAAATGCCACCGTGAGCGTCTTTGATGACAACAGTACCGACCCAGAAACACAACAAATCCTGCAAACTATCGCTCAATCTCACGCGATAGTACAACCCGACGTAACGGGCAAGCAATGCAAACACGGTGGTCTCTACGACAATATGCAAGCGGCACTTTTAGGCTCGCAAAGCGACGACTATATCGTTTTTTTGCAAGATGACACCCAGTTAGTTCGCCCCCTACAAACAGAAGATTTTGAAACCATCAAAAATTATTTCGCTGATAAACGCAACGGTTTTTTACAGCCGGCGTTTTTACGCGCCATTAACAAAAGCCGCGACGGCTCGCGCACGCGCTTCGATGCGGAAAAAAACGTCTTTTACGTTGATCGTTTTAATCGCTCAGCTGGCGCTTATTATTCCGATATTATCATCACCCAGCCAGAGCGGCTTCAAAGCGTGGATTGGCGCTTCCTGACACGGGAATCGGCCAACGAAACTCAAGCCCGTAAGCATTTTGGGCAAATGGGCTATATGGCCAACCCCATTGCGGCATGGCTGCCAAATGTTCCGGCCTTCCGAGGGAAAACTCAAACTTGGGCACTTAAGCGCGCACATCAATTAAGTCAGTGTGATTTTTACCCCTTTGAAATTATGGACAATACGCAAGCATCAGCGCTCAAGTCACGCCCGGCTGGCAGCATTGCCTATGCCGAAGACGTCCTCTGCTTAAAAAATAACAACGCTAAGCTCACAAAGCCTTGGCACTACTACCCCCTGCAGGGCCGTAAAATCTTAAAAAAAATCCACCAATTAGAAACCTATTTTCGCTAGGTTCGACTGCTTTATCCACCTTACGAACAAGCGATCACATATGACTGAACGTCAAAAAAAACAACTGGCTATTTTCGAGTTCGACTACCATGCCGAAATTCTCACTGCTCTGTGCCCACTATTAGCAAACGACTTTAACTTACTTATCCTAACAACCGAAAAAATTTGGAACAAAACGGAAATACCCACAAACACACCCGGCTATGACGTTCGCCTGAAATCAAAAAAGCAATCGTATGAGCAGTTCTTTAGCCGCTGCCAACAAGCGCTGGATGACTGTGATGCGGTTTACATCAACACGATTGGCCGAGGGTTTGACTATTATTCCAAGCGGCAATTTAAGTGCCCGGTGATCGTTCGCGTTCACAATGTTAATGCGACATTTGCTCCAACCTCGCACATTCAATTTACGCTACGCAGCTTTATTTCCGACTTCGGTTATTACCTAAGATCTTGCGTTATCAACCGCCGATGGCAGCGTGTATTGCACTTTATTAACCAGTGCGATTGTGTACTGCTACCCAGCCAAGCGATATTGCGTTTAGCGGAGCAAAAAGGCTACCTTAAAAATGCGCGCTATTATTCTAAACAACCCTTACCTTTTGCTTTCTTGGATAATGCCGTCCCCTATTGCAATGAAGCGGATCAATCCAGTCGCGATGGCACAACCGTTTGCGCGATTTTAGGTAGCGTAGACCCCAGCCGAAAAGATTACGACGTGGTTATTAAAGCTGTAAAAATCTTTAAACAACGCTATAACGGAAAGCTGCAACTTAAACTACTGGGCGCAATTCGCGGTAAGGGGGGCATGCAGGTTATCGAGTCGTTTTTAAGATTGTGCGATAAGCAGTTTTCGTTATTTTACAATACGGACTATATGCCTAAATCGGAGTTTCAGCGCCAATTAAAGGATGTGCAATTTCTTATTGCGCCAATCAAGCAAGACACTCGTTTTAAAATCTTTAAAGAGCAATACGGCATCAGCAAAATGTCGGGCGCAGAAAACGACGTCATTACGTTTCAGAGGCCTGCAATTTTCTCCGCTAACTATCCCCTCTACGGCGACTTACAAAAGGTCACTAAAGTTTATCGCAACGCCGAACAGCTTTGCACGGCAATGAAAGCACTAGGTGAAGACGTAACGGCTGAATACTTGCAAAGTCGCTTTTCAGGGCTAGCAGATTACGAACCTGCGCGGATACGAAAAAACTTTTATCAACTATGCCAACAGATTGCTAAAAGCAACCAGAAAGACTAAAACGATTTCGAAAAAAGCGGCTCGCAAGGCTATCTCGCCGATTTATTCTCAATACCAAAGTCGGTCCAAGTAACGCCATTCTTTGCGTTGGTCACGCGAATATTTTTGTTTTGCTTAACCATATCGGGGTTTTTATAACCCCGAGAATGATCGAGGTGAATACAAATCGCGTTATAGCGAACATGCTTGGGCTTAACGCCACTATTGATTAACCTAACCCCAAATTCACGGTCTAAGCCACCCCACTGCATTCGCTCATCAAAGCCATTGATGCGTATCGCGTCTGACTTCCATACAGAAGCATTGGAGCCCTTTAAATTACATTTTGTCGGAGTGATCGCGTTTAACAATGAAGCAAGCTTAGGCGATGCAGAAATCTTCAGCGTTTTGCGTGCTTTTGGCAGGCCATTGTCATAAAGCCAACGTTTCTCAAAGCACCGGCCCGAGGCAATATCGTCGTATGAGATGGCTTTACTGGTCGACATCGGCAATTTGAAATAGCTGCCCGATAAATAATGCCCTGGCTGCGCATGTTGTAAGTGGGTGGCAACAAAATCTTTTCGTGGAATACAATCGCCATCGGTAAAGATAAGATAATCGCACTGAGCTGCTAGTATCGCTTTATTCAGGATGCGACACTTCCTAAAGCCCTCGTCCTCTTGCCAGATATGCCGTATTGACAGCGTCGAATCGCGCTGAAAGCGAGCAATAAGCTGTTGGGTTTCTTCCCCGGAGCCATCATCGGCGATAATGATCTCGAAGTCAGATTCGGTTTGGAACTCAAACCCCCAGAGTACTTTTTCTAGCCATTTAGGGGAGTTATAGGTTGTAAAGATAACCGAGCATTTCATGGTTATAGGCCAGTTAAACATAGTGTAAGGATGGCTCATAGTAATGGCATACAGGGCAAAATACAAAACCAAAAATTCAGCAGATGACGGCCAAACTACTGAGTGCAACCTTTTGCAACACTCGGTTAGAAAATGTGGTCTTTAGCGAGCAATCAGTTCACTAACGGCTCGTCAGCACTTCGGGTGGTCAAAGCGCGGCAGTTTTGCTGCCTCGTCTCGCCATTAAGCGTGGAGGATAGGATAACCCGCTCCTATAAAAGCCAGAATCTCTACAGCCACATCAAATCCCCCTTTCCGAGCTACGGCGCAATAAAATGTGCAACAAGCACTCAAAATCAGGCAATGCTCTATGACTAACTACTTGGCGTAATAGCACCCACGCAAACTGGCGAGCTCGAAGATCTTATTGTTTGGGAAATTAATGAGGCTGAACCGATATTTTCAGTTCACATTCCATACGTGGCAATGGTGTAATAATGACGATTAAACCCTACCCGGCCCTTTATGTGATTTTTATTTGGCCTATTTTTGGTAGACTGTCCAGCCCAATAGGCCACTCTTTTTACGTTAACTATGCCATGTCGCTCAACTCGCTGATTGTAGGTCCAGGCGCCATCGGTGCGCTCGCGTGCCAACACGCTCAAAACCTGGGGCGCGTCGCAGCATATCGACATCGGGCGGGTATAAATTTGCCAAAAACCCTAACGCGAGATCACCAAGAGACCCAGCTTAATTGGTCTCTTGAGGCGGCACCGCCCTCTTTTATACCTGAGCTTATTTGGGTTTGCACAAAAGCGTTTAATGCCGAGCACGCGGCGCGAACGTTAATTGCGCGGTACCCTAAAGCCACCATCATCCTGCTGCACAATGGTCTCGGCCCTCAAGAAGCCATTCGCAAGCTTACCCCTGATCGGTGTATTTGGGGCTCAACAACGTGTGGAGCCTACCAGCATAAAAACCAACATTACACACAAACATTAGGCGGGAAAACATCACTCGGGTGTCCGCCCGACACATCAGAAACGGCTGAATCAATGATTTTACTCGACAAAATCGTTGGCAGCCCCAGCGCCCTTAATGTGCACAAAAGTGATGATATTGAGTTCGCGCTTTGGCGAAAAATGGCGATCAATGCCGTCATTAACCCGATCACGGCGCTGTATCAGACCACGAATGGCGTGCTGATCAAACCCGAATTTAACCACGCCATAGCCAGCTTGTGTGCTGAAATCGAAGCGATTGGCAACGCCCTCGGATTTAAATCATGCAACG
Organism: Marinagarivorans sp.; assembly: GCA_036554385.1. Lineage (GTDB taxonomy): Bacteria > Pseudomonadota > Gammaproteobacteria > Pseudomonadales > Cellvibrionaceae > Marinagarivorans. The sequence goes on from DATBNJ010000138.1 coordinate 18,545, forward strand.
ACCCTGTCGAGGCCGTCTTAAAGGTCGCTAGCCTAACCGATTCAAATAGATCTTCGATGGCAGAAGACATTCGACTTCATCGAAAAACAGAGATTGAATTTATCAACGGTTACCTAATAAGCAAAGCTAAATTACTGGGCTTGCCAAGTGCGCATTTAAATCAATGGTACCAACGCATTAAAAATATTGAAAATGTTTAAAGCGTCGAACGCGCTAGAGCTGCGCCTCTAGCTCTGGTAGTACGTCGAACAAATCAGCCACAAGGCCGAAGTCAGCAACGTCAAAAATTGCCGCATCGGGGTCTTTATTAATGGCGACGACAACCTTCGAATCCTTCATGCCTGCCAAATGTTGTACTGCGCCGGAGATACCCACAGCAATATACAACTCGGGTGCGACCATCCGACCAGTTTGACCGACCTGTAGCTCATTAGGAACGTAACCGGCATCGACAGCCGAGCGCGATGCGCCGACAGCCCCTTTGAATTTTCCCGCAAGCCGGTAAATTAAGTCGAAATTCTCACGGCTGCCAAGCGCCTTGCCACCCGATACCACGACCCGCGCATTTTCTAAGCTCGGAAAATCGCTTTCACTGATTTCTCGTTTAACCAGCTCTGACAAGCCCAACTCAAATGTCGCGCTTAGCGGCTCCAAAGCACACGGCGGCCGGCCGCTTGGCGCCGCCTCGAAGGCGGTACCCCGCACCGTTAACACCTTTATGGAATCTTGCGATTGCACACGAACCAGTAAGTCGCCAGCGTAGATCGGGCGAACAAAAATATCTGGCGACTCTATCGCGACCACGTCCGAGATGGGCTGCACATCGAGCAGCGCGCCTAAACGCGGCAAAACATTTTTACCAAATGTGCTGCCAACGGCAATCACATGGCTAAAATCAGGCGCGAGCTCCGCAACTAGTTGGGCGATATTTTCGGCCATCTGATCTCGAAAACAATCAGCATCGGCGCATAAAACTTTTGTTACGCCCTCCATTTCACAGGCTTGCGTGGCAACGGCTTGGCAACCGCCGCCGGCGACCAAAACCACTACCGAATCTCCCAGCTGGGTCGCTGCGGTTACGGCTCGGCGCGTCCCTTCATTGAGAACCCTATTATCATGCTGTGCTAAAACGAGAACGCTCATGCCAAACCTCCTGCAGCTTTTAGTTTTTCAACAAGCTCTTGTACGCTTGCCACCATTTGACCAGCCTTGCGCGCCGGGGGTATGGCGACACCCAGTGTTTTTGTACGAGCACTGGGCACGGGTATTAAGTCAGCGAGTGCGGTCACTACAATAGGTTTTTTCTTCGCTTTCATAATTTGCGCAAGCGCCGCATAGCGAGGCTCATTCAGCCGCAAATCGGTAGTGAGTACTGCCGGCAGCTTCAAGCGCTGCACCTCTAGGCCATCGTCCACTTCGCGGCTAACCTCTACAGTGCCCGCATCCGACAATACAATGCGCGAACAAAAAGTCCCCTGTGCAATACCGCACAGGCCTGCCAGAATTTGGCCGGTCTGATTATTGTCGTAATCGACAGCTTGTTTACCCAGCAGTACCAGCTCCGGTGCCTCCAGCTCAAATACTTTATGCAAACACTTAGCGATTGCCAGCGGCTCTAAACGTTGGTCGGTTTCAATTAATAGGGCACGGTCGGCGCCCAGCGCAAGTGCTGCACGTAGTTGCTCGCTAGCTTTTGCTGGGCCGACCGTGACGACGATTATTTCGCAGTCGTTGCGCGACTCTTTAATCCGCACCGCCTCTTCCACGGCAATTTCGCAAAATGGGTTGATGGCCATTTTGACGTTAGCGAGATCAACATCAAGGCCGTCATCACTGGGGCGGACCTTAACGTTGTAATCGACCACACGCTTTATTGGGACTAGAATTTTCATGATTAACGCGTTCCTCTTAAATAAAAGGTTAAGAACTCATTTCAATAATTGGCGCTTGCACTGCGTTTAAGTTGGCCTTCCAAAGCGCAACTGCAGTACATTGGGCCAGCGTCAAATAGCGCTGAGAGATGTGCGAAGCGGGATCACGTGCGACACTGGGATGGCCTTGATCCAAGTGCTCGCGAATGGTTTTATCGAGTGGCAGCGAGCCTAGCAGCGGCACACCGTAATCTGTCGCCATTTTTTTTGCGCCCTCTGCGCCAAAAATATCTTCCTCGTGACCGCAGTTGGAGCAAACATGGGTGGCCATATTCTCGACGATACCCAGTACGGGAATTCCCACCTTGGCGAACATTTCTACCCCCTTACGAGCATCAATCAAGGCGACCTCTTGGGGAGTCGTTACCACAATCGCTTTTGCCCCCTGAAGCTTCTGCGCAAGGGAAATATGAATATCACCGGTACCCGGTGGCATATCGACAATAAGGTAATCAAGGTTTCCCCAAACCGTCTGCTCCAACAATTGCTGCAAGGCTTTAACGGCCATCGGGCCGCGCCATATCATCGGAGTTTTGTCCGGCGACATATAACCGACGGACATGGTTTGCAAACCATACTTTCGCACCGGCTCAACACATTTTTCGTCGATCAGCTTCGGTTTTATGCTGTCCGGCACACCGAGCATGGTACGCATACTCGGGCCGTAGATATCCGCATCTAACACCCCAACGGACGCACCCTCCGCCCTAAGCGCCAAGGCTAAATTAATTGCAGTACTTGATTTGCCCACGCCGCCTTTACCCGAGGCGACCAATAAAATATTGCGTGGCCGAGTTGCCGCCTGTGGCGCTCCGCGTACCGCCTCGGGCACTGTCACTCGTACATTTAAGGTAACGCGCTCAAAACCCGCAGCTTGCAAATGGTCCGTCAGCATCATTTCCAATCGAGGCTGCAAAGACAATAGGTGCGCGCCGAGTTCCAAATCAATATAAATACAACCGTCTTGCTCGTATATAGACTGCACCGCTTGCAGGCTCTCAAGGTCGGTGCCAAACAAGGGGTAAATACATTGTCGCAACGACGCAATCACCTGACTTTCTATGGCGTTATCTTCTTTGGCATATTTAAGCATGTCTTTATCTTCCCATTACATTAAGAGCGACTAGCGATTCAGATTTAGGATTCAACAAACGCACGCTCAATAACGTAGCTTCCGTGGTGCCCATGGCGGGTTTCTCTAAAACCAAGCCCATCGAGAATTTCAACAAACTCTTTGAGCATCGTTGGGCTGCCACACAACATGGCGCGGTCGTGCTCTGGATTCATCGGGGGTAAACCAATATCTTCAAATAGCTTGCCGCTTCGCACTAAGTCAGTAAGGCGCCCTTGATTTCGAAATGGCTCACGGGTCACGGTAGGGTAATAAATAAGCTTTTCGCGGACTTCGTCACCCAGGTATTCATGCTCGGGCATTTCTTTGGTAATAAAGTCGTGATAGGCCAAATCATCCACATTGCGTACGCCATGAGTCAAAATGATTTTGTCGTAGTGTTCGTAAACGTCTGGATCGCGAATAATACTCATAAAGGGTGCCAAGCCCGTTCCCGTACTTAATAAATACAGGTTTTTGCCGGCCAGCAAGTTGTCCACAGTTAGCGTGCCCGTCGGTTTTTTATTGACGTAAATTTCATCACCCACTTTTAAGTGTTGCAAGCGCGAAGTCAGCGGGCCGTCCGGCACCTTAATGCTGAAAAACTCTAATGCGTCTTCGTAGTTTGCACTGACAACACTGTAGGCGCGCAATAAGGGTCGATCACCGTTGGCCAGCCCAATCATTGTGAAGTGGCCATTTTTAAACCGAAACGATTTATCTCGTGTCACTTTGAAACTAAACAAAGTGTCATTCCAATGGTGAACATCTAATACTTTTTCTGTCATCAAATTTGCCATGGGGAACCTCATCGCCTTTTGTTATTACGTGCAGAGAACACTAAAAAAAAACAAGTTACCGGCTGCCTTGCCATTTTCTAAGCGGTCGAAATTAATTACTAACCTTCCGTTGTGAGGGTAATTATTCCTCCCAACGCGTGACTGCATTGCCACTCACAGCGCTGGCGAAAGCACTAACACTAGCGACAAAACAGCAATAAAAATTGTATTGGCTAGCAGCAATATAAAAGGGTTTCGACCCACCTTTAACAGCTCTACGAGATTGGTTTTAGCGCCTAGTGCCGCCATCGCCAGCCACAAACAAACTCGGGACACATCGCCTAAAGTCGCGACGGTCGGCGCCGATAAAACACCGGTATTCGCCAAAATAATAAAACCCACGAATAACAGTAAAAAAGGTGGCAGCACTTTGCTTACCCGACGTCGGCCAACCGTTTCAGCGCGGTAAACACAGGCTAGTATTACTACCACCGGTATTAACAACGTCACCCGCAGCATTTTGGTGTAGGTCGCAAGATCGGCGACTTCGGGGGAAATCATCTGCCCCGCACCAAACACCTGTGCGACATCATGAATACTGGCACCAATAAAAATGCCCATTTGCTGAGTATTAAAACCAAGGCTCGCAAGCAAGCCAGGGTAAAGCGTCATACAGATGGTGCTTAAACCGGTTACCCCCACTAGCGTGCAAAGCAAGTGCTGCTCTGCCACTTTGTCGTGCTGAATTTTTTGTTGCAGTACTGAAGCGACCGCCATCGCCGCAGACACACCGCAAACGCCGACCGCGACACCTGATAAAATCCCGCTGATTCGGTTGACCTTAAGCAGCTTGGCCAACAATAAGCTAAACCCGATAGTCGCAACTACTACCGTAAGCACTACCGCCAACGGCCAGACACCCAACTCAGCAATCTGTAAAAAGGTAATGCGGGCACCGAGCAATGCCACCCCTAAACGCAGAATATTTTTAGCGCAAAAATCCAGCCCTGGCGCAAAGGCTTCATAGTCCGATATGCGATTAAGCGCCATACCCAGCAACAATGCCCCGAGGATATGTGAAACCCCGTAGTGGTCACTCAAATAACACGACGCGAGCACCACCAACAGGCAAAAACATATGCCGAGAAAATACTCATGAAAAACCTGCTTCAGGTGGGCAGGCGACATTACCCGAGCATTGAGCGACAGCGTTTTAAACATTTAAAAAATCCTGAACGCGGCCCACGGCAATGGCGTTTAGGTAAGGCCAAGGAAAAATACCTCGGTCGTGACCGTCGGCAAATACAACCTGTACAGCTTGCTGAGCAATAAGGTTAATCGCCACAATTTTCGAGCTTTCCGTCACCAAGCGCACACCCACCAGCTGCCGAGCGCGGCAACTCGAGCAGGCACAGTAGCGTCGTAGATCATCGGCGGCTATGCAATAAACCTCGCCGTTTTTCCAAGTCACTTCGAGCTCATCGGTAACTTCTTTTAAGCGCAATTTTTGCGGTGGAAATAAATTCACAGTCACCATCAAGCCTCGTTGAATTCGCTCTTTTAAGCGCGCAATAAATACGCAATCTCGTGTCGCTTATGACAACTTGTTATGACAAGTTATCATAAACACAGAAACGTCAATTTACTCAGTCTCCACAAGCCATTGGCGCTTATCGGGCACGTCAGCCCAATCATCGGAGTCCGGTAGAGGGTCTTTCTTTTCGCTGAGTTCCGGCCACTGTTTAGCAAGGCGCGCATTCACCTCCAGGTAATCTTGTAGGTCTTCAGGCAGGTCACTTTCTTCATAAATCGCCTCGACGGGACACTCAGGAACACAGAGCGCACAATCAATGCAGACTTCAGGGTCAATCACGAGAAAGTTCGGGCCCTCGTGAAAGCAGTCCACCGGACATACCTCCACGCAATCGGTGTATTTACAGCGAATGCACTGCTCAGTCACTACAAAGGTCATAAGCTACTCCCCCACACGTTCACTGCGAGTCGAGATGCGTTCATTGGCCCAGCGCGCCAACTTGCGAACATCGGGATCATTATCTTCAAGGGCAATTGCCACCACCGGTAAACCGTCTGGGTGTGCGATTTCACCCACCGCCGCAACAGCTGCCTTGCGCAGATTACTGATCGGGTTTTTCACGCACGTCAGAAGCGCCGGAATCGAACTGATCGCGCCAATCTTGCCAATAGCCTCTGCGGCTTTTTCCTGAACCTGCCACATTGAATCCTCGGTGGCAGCGACTAACGCATCGGCGCCAGCGGTCACATTCAAGCGTCCGATGCCTTTGGCTGCCTCGACGCGCACCTGCCAATTCTCGTCTTTAAGGCCAGCGATTAATGCCTGCCCGACAAGCTCGGCACTGGCAAAAACCAGCGCGCCAATCGCGGTGCGACGGACTTCAGGCGCCGGATCATTTGCGGCGGTGGATTTTAGCTGTGGCAAATTTTCCACCTCCTGCAAATAGCCCAGCAAGCTAACGGCCTCGCGTCTTACCCGCTCGTCTGAGCTGGTCAATAATTCCAATGCCAGCGGGCGAGCCTCTTTAATGCGAAGTTGTTTTAACGAGCGCAAAATTGCAGCCACCACAAACGGATCGTCATCGGCTTTTAGCGCCTCCATTAATGCCGGCGCGGCTGATCGATCCTTGAGATCCGCTAAAGCATTAGCCGCTGCGTTCTGTACGTTTTCATCCGGTGATGTCAGCGCCTTGACTAGCGCATCCATCATGTCGCGCGGATCAAACTCATCGATAACTTTGGCCGCTTCCATACGCACCGTTTCATCGTCGTCACTTAAGGCCTTAATTAAAAGTTCAACCGCCTCTTCCTCGGGGCTATCCACCAGATCTAGCACAGCCACGCGGCGAATACCTGGGTCTGCATCGATAAGCCGAGTGGCAATTGAGTCAAGCAGTGGGTCTAAATATTTCGACATGTTCACCTCAACTCAATAAATAGGGAATATTGACGGTCACCGCATCGGTGGGGCAATCCGCCTCACAGGGCATGCAGTACCAACATTCGTCATATTTCATGTGGGCCTTGCCCGTTTTTTCGTTAATCCACAACACATCAAGTGGACAGACATCAATACAGGTGCGACAACCCTTGTCGGCGATGCACTTTTCATCGTCGACAACGACGGGCACCAGAGTATTTTGGGATGCTGTAGGCATAAATCATTACTCCTAAAAAATGGCCTTAATTGGCTTGTTGCACACGCATTTGCTGGTAAGCCGTTTTTTCGTGCTCGTCCAGTTCCACCACATAAGGCTTAACCGGTCTTTTCTTACACGTCATCTGGTTATTGTCATCCTTAAAAAGCTGCACGTGACAGAACCAATCCGCGTCATTAGTTTGCGGATAATCGACATAGTTATGATACAAACCCCAGCGGCTTTCCTGACGATACATCGAGGCCACAGCGGCCATTTTTGCGCAATCCAAAATGTGCTGGGCCTCATTAGCCCTTAACAATTCGTGGGGATCGCGTGCATGTAATAGAGGAATATCCGCTTCCATCGCCATAATGCGCGCCAGTCCGATATCCATTTTTTTGGTGACCTTGGGCGGCTGTAAATAGTCGTTAACTAAACGCCGCAATTTGTACTCGAATTGGTTTGGCGGAATGCCGTCAGTGCGTTTTAGCGGCGCCAAAATGCGGTCGCGCTCACTTAAAATGTAGGCTTCGTCCAACTCTGCGAACTCGCGGTCTCGGGCATATTCAGCGGCATTTTCACCACAGATATCGCCGTAAACAAAGGCACCTAGCATGTAGCTATGAGGGATAGACGCCATATCACCCGCGCCATAAAGGCCCGGCACCGTGGTCTCGCCTTTTTCATTAATCCAGACGCCAGAGGCCGAATGGCCCGCGCAGAAGCCAATTTCCGAGATATGCATTTCCACCATCGAGCTGCGATAGTCAGTGCCTCGACCATCGTGGAAGCGACCGCGACTAGGCCGCTCATTGGTATGCAGAACATGCTCAATTTCTTGAATGGTCTCTTCAGCCAAGTGGTCGAGTTTTAAAAATACCGGACCATTGCCGCCTTGCAGCTCGTTATAAAACTCCATCATCATCTGGCCACTCCAGTAATCACACTCAATAAAGCGATCACCTTTAGCGTTGGCCGTGTAGCCGCCTAACGGCCCTGTAACATACGCACACGCAGGGCCGTTATAATCCTTTAATAGCGGGTTGATTTGATAACACTCGAGGCCGCTCAACTCAGCCCCTACGTGATAAGCCATCGAATGACCATCGCCGCAGTTCGAAGGGTTCTCGTAAGTACCGTAGAGATAACCCGAAGCCGGTAAGCCAATGCGACCCGCCGCGCCAGTACACATAATTACCGCTTTAGCCCGGATCACCGAGACCGTGCCTTCGCGCGTTGATAAAGCGATGCAGCCGCACGCAGAGCCGGTTTTATCTTTTAGTAAACGGATTGCCTGCAGGCGATTTTCGACCACAACGCGGTGACGACGAAGGCGGCGGTACAGAATTTTTTTAACGTTGTGCCCCTCCGGCATTGGCAAAACATAGGTGCCTAGGTGATGCACCTTTTTCATATCGAACTCGCCGGTCTCGTCCTTTTGAAAATACACGCCCCAACTATCGAGCTTTTGAATCATGCCAAAGGAGCGTTCGGCGTAGGCCAGCACGCCGTCTTGCAAAACGATACCATCATTGGCGGTGGTAATTTCCTTGACGTAGTCTTCCGGCGTGGAGTGACCGGGAACCACCGCATTGTTTAGCCCGTCCATGCCCATACTAATAGCGCCGGAACGTTTGACATTCGCTTTTTCGAGCAACATTACCTTCGCATCGGGGTTATTTTCTTTAGCCGTTACTGCAGCCATCGGCCCAGCAGTACCGCCGCCAATCACAAGAATATCGACGTCGATTACGGGAATATCATCGGGTAGTGCCATGTTTAATCCTCTTTTTTAACCTGATGTTTCAATGGATCACGCTCGATCTGGAAGCGGTACTTATAGGAATCTCCCCGGAAAGCGAGATATTCAAAATCGATCGGCCGGTCGTTGCTGTCGAGCGTCAAGCGCTCGACCCACATAATCGGATCACCCGGCTCAATCTCTAAAAAGCTGGCAATTTCAGCGTCCGCCGGGCGCGCCTCTAAACTGATTTCTGCACGCCCCAGCGCAACGCCCAGCTGGTTTTCGAGCATCGGGAAAATATCCCCGCTCAAATCTTTTGAAAATAGTTTTTGGCCAATCTCTAACGGAAAAAAAGATCGGTCCACCGAAACCGGTGCGCGGTTGAGATAACGCACCCGAATCACTTCGACGGCTTTCGATTTGGGTTTCATGCCAAGCCGGTCTTGGATATCTTTATTGATCGAAGTCTCGCGAATACTCACCAACCGCGATGAAGTTTCATAACCTTTGGGCTGCATCGCCTCATCAAAACCTTCCAGATGCTGAACGTCCTGCATCGCCTTGGGCTTGCTGGCAAATGTGCCTTTTCCCTGCGAAGAAAAAATAAGCCCTTCGGCGTGTAAATCCCTGAGCGCCTGCCTTACCGTAATGCGACTGACACTAAATTTTTTCATTAAATCGCTTTCGGATGGCATGCGCTCGTGGGGGGCATATTCGCCCCCGAGTATCTGTTTTTTTAAGGTCTCCTTAATGTGGAGATATAGCGGTTGATGCGACATATTTTGACGACCTTCTATGCTCATAAAGTCAAACCTTTGGATGCTTTAAACTATACTTGTTATAACATGTCATAACAAGTTATTTTGGCTATTATCTCGCATAAATTCCGGCATTTTTTTACCTCGCTGCTACTGTCGATTAAGCCGCGTGACCCAAACAAATAGGGCGCTTGCCGCTCTATCCTCAGCACTCAAGTTGGCAGCAATTTCGGCCATATTACCGTCGCCACTGGGCCGTCTTCCGGCGGCGAAATCGTCGAGTTGTTTTTGCACATATTCTCGGTGCTGACCATCAATCCAGGGGGCGCTAGAATCTTTATCCGCGTGGCAGCTGGCACAAGCCAAAACGCCCTCACTGCCCTCATAAAACAGCTGTTTTCCACGCGCCAGCAGGTCGGCATTCGCGGCCAAAAACGCCGTGTCTAAAGTGGGCGCTTCGGGCGGGGCAAGGCCGGCAAAATAATCGGCAATTGCCGGCAGCGCCGATAGCTCGACCTCAGTCGTAATCCCTTGCATTTGACCGCCATCATTACTGCGCTCTGCGCGACTAAAACGCCCAAATTGCTGCACGATATAACGCGCTTTTTGGCCCGCCAAAACAGGAAACTTAGCCATTGCACTAATACCGTTAGCACCGTGGCACATGGCACAAATTTCCCAGTCAGCCATACCGTCTTTATCAATCATGCCGGCATCAGCTAAAGGCACAATAAGCGCACCAGCCACTAATATGGCTAACAACCACTTTGTACTCGAGCGCGCAACGGCCACCGAGGAAATCATCACTCATTGGTCCCGGCAACTTTGGCCGGCTTGGCCAAGCAAGCACTTAGCTCAGCTGTATTCTCGCGCGTATCACCGGTCATCAATTTAGCTAAAAAAAGGCTAGCCGAAGACACATCTAAAGGCATGCCCATGGTCGCCACCACGGCGCCGTTCGGATCAATCACGTAAACCGCCGTGGTATGAACAACCTCGTAGCCGTGGTGACCATGATGACCTGCATGCGCGCCGCTGTGTTTTTTGCCGAACTTGTAAGCGCCGCCCAAACCGTCGACCAACGTATCTATCTCTTCCCAATCACCGGTAATACCGGTGTTGTCAGCATCAAAGCTGTCGAGATAACCTTTTTTAAGGCTTTCCTGATCTCGCTCTGGGTCAACCGCTAACAGAACAATCTCCGGAACTAATGGCACCGCTACACAAGAGCGCAATTGTTTTCGTAGCGCCGTGAGTTTCATCAGCGTCACAGGACAAATATCGGGGCAGCTGGTAAAACCTAAAAACATGAGCGACCATTTATTTTTAACTTGGTCCTGGGTAAATTCTGCGCCGTTTTGATCCAACAACGAAAATTCCGGCAAGGGCTTAGGCCCTTTAAGAATGTCAAAACGATCATCGCTAGCATAGGCGCCGTTGCCCGATAAGCCCGTCACCCATAAAGTGATAATAATGAGCACGACTCTAATCCGCATCACTAAGCTCCCACTTTTTCAAACGCTTTTAAACTTTCTGCGCGAATGTAGCCTAAACATTGTTTTTTCAACGCGATAAATTTATCCGTGGTCGCGACTTCGGGACTACGCGGCCTTGGCACATTGACCTCCAGATCAGCGATCACAGAACCGGGGCTTGTACTCATGACCAAAACCCGATCTGCGAGAAAAATCGCTTCGTCGACATCGTGGGTTACAAACAATACCGTGGTGCCAAACTCGGACCAGATTTTTAATAAGCTTTCCTGCATAATCAGGCGCGTTTGTGCATCGAGGGCACCGAAGGGCTCGTCCATCAGCAATACGCTAGGATAATTGGCCAGTGCGCGCGCTATGCCCACGCGTTGCTGCATGCCACCCGAAAGCTCTCCCGGTAATTTGTCGGCGATTTTACTGAGGCCGATCATTGCTAAAAAAGTGTTGGCTATCGAATCGCATTCACGCGCGCTGTGCCCGGCAATATGAGGGCCAAAGGCAATATTTTGGTGTACCGTTTTCCACGGAAATAGCGAATACTGCTGAAAAACCATGCCGCGATCCGGGCTCGGTTTTAGCACTTGCTCACCGTCGACCAACACCTTGCCCGTCGAGGGCTGAACATAACCAGCCACCGAATTAAGCAGCGTTGACTTACCGCAACCGGACGGACCAAGAATGCAAACAAATTGACCCGGCGGAATATCGAGAGACGTTTTTTCGACGGCGCGATTAAGTGTCGCACCAGAACCGAAGCAAATACTCACATCCTGAATTTCAATGTGGCCACGGTGATTAGAATGTGCCGCAAGAGGACGGGGTTTAGCTTTTTCATTTAAACTGAAACTCATATTCATACTCATATTCATAAGCTTTTACCTAATTGCAAGATCGCAGTGAAACCACCGATCAACCGTGGCCTAAACGAGCTGTTCAGTCTCTCGAGGTGAACCAGCCAACACCCAAAGCATTGCCGCGAGTACCGAAAAGCCAAGCAGATTCAACCAAAATCCAACCGGCTCCAACCACAGAGCGGTAGAAGCACCCAACCCTAAAATAGACAAGCCCACCACCCACGTTGGCGTAGCACAACAAACAACCCAAGACAGCGACATTAATGAGAAGGACGCGGCTGTTGCGCCTAGGCCACCAGCAATCAAGCAGGGCGTTTGATAACTCACATTCCCGCGAAACCGAAATAGCAATGTTAGTAGCGCTAGCATCGCACCCAGAGCCATAATGGATAGCACCTTTACTGGCGATAGAAATAGGCTCCATAAAGAAAGGCCTATGCCATATTCGTGAGTCATGTAGCCCACTTCGAATAGCCATTCATTACTAAGAATTAGCAGGGTGTCTTTTAACGAAGGCGTCGATTCAATAATGCGAATAACATTTCCTGGCCAGTCGTACAGCTTGCTGTAGTTAGGCCACTGCTCGAATTTTACGATCATCGCGCCCAGTTGCAGCACGTAGTAAACCAGCGTGAAGCCAATACTCACTAAACCTACATACAACCAATGGCGTGAGGCGATGCTCGCAATACGAAATACACGTTGTAACACCGTTGTCTCCTAGCGCTGCGTCTTTTTCCAGCGCAATGCTGGACTTAGCACAAGACGCACCAAATACGTCGATAGCGAACCCAAGCCGCCAATGACCAACATGCCGACAATAATGTCGGGATAATTAATCAGCGAATACGCATTCCACGTGAAATAGCCAATACCGTATTGGCCCGAGATAATTTCGCCCGCCAACAATGAAAACCAACTAACGCCCATCCCAATCGCGAGGCCAGCGGCAATGCTGGGTAAGGCAGCGGGCAACACCACGTGCCAAAATACTTGCAAGCGAGACGCGCCTAGCGAGCGCGCAGCTCGCATCAGTACATCCGGCGTCTGCTCGACACCGTGAACGGTATTGAGAATGATCGGGAAAAGCGCGCCAAGAAAGGTGATATAAACAATCGAAGACTCTTCAGTTGGCCACATCAATATGGCAAGAGGAATCCAGGCCACCGCAGGAATGGGACGCACAATTTCAATATAAGGCAGCACAACTGCGCGCATGACTTTGGAGCGACCGACCGTAAGCCCCACCAAGATACCAATAATTACAGCTAGCGAATAAGCAATGGCGATGCGGCGAAGGCTAACCAAATTGTGGATATAAAACTCGCTATCCTGAAGGTGGGTGGCAAAAGCCCCTCCCACTTCAAGCGGACCAGGTACGTTTTCAAAGTTAATAAAGAAATTAAAGTTAAACTGAGTCGCCAAATACCAAAGTAATACGCCTCCGACGATCGATGTGGCACCAATGGCCACCATATTCCAAGTCTCTGCAGAAATACGTTTTAGCAATGGCGGTGCGTCCGATTTCGTATTCACGGCATTTGTTTCTATCGCTGGCGGCGTTATTTTCTCGGGCGCTACGGGCTCTGACGGCACCGGCATCAATGTAACTGCCACATCGGATTGTGTCGGCACTTGGCTATTATTTTCACGTATTGCTCTCATAACTTATTACCCATTTTTGACCTACCGTATCGCCATCCCACGACACGGCAAGGTGTGAAGTACACGTTATAACTGCAGGTATCGAATAGTCGGGAGATTACAGACTGCCCACAACCTCTTGCGATGCAATAAACGCCAGCGCATCGTCCATCTTCATAACATCGCCTTTCGACTTTATGGCAAAAGACTCGGCATCGGGCTTTCGTAAAAACGCATAGAATCCCTTTTTGTTTTTTACATAAAATGCGGTATTACCGAATAATTTCATGCCGGTATCTTTATCGTAAACGTAGGTGGCATTAAGCTTTGCGCCGGTCGCATTAAACGCGCTAACGGCTTTTAAGAAATCATCAATATTTTCGTAATGCGAAATGCCCTCACGAGAATGCCAGACCTCCATTGGCAAACCAGCATTGGCAACGGCAGGGTCGACAATCGTTGACTTTTCCTCAGCGTAGTTCTTGCCCATTTGGGTGTAAGCTGTTTTAAGGTACTCCTCGGTGATCCACTCTTTAAGGTCGAGTGGCGGTATAGCTTTTTCCTTTTTAAGAACGCCGTGATTCAGGCTCAAAGCATCAACCCATTCGGATTTTATAGTGGGGTCAAGGGTTAAATGCCCGCCCTTGGAGAAATAGATATAAAGGACTTCTTTTTCAACACCCGTCCACTTCTCCATCATTTCGACCGCTTTCATCGGGTCAGCGCGAATCCAGTCGCCGGCTTCATAAATCGCCTTAACAAACGCCACTGCGACTTCGGGATATTCGGATAAAAAATCCTCTCGAACGACAACCCCATGCAAATACGGTATACCGGTTTCACTACCGTCGTAGATTTTACGGCCTGTACCCCGAAATTCCATCAATTCCGACCAAGGACAAAAATCCGCGTGAGCATCAATTTTACCCGCCGCAATATTGGCTGCGCCTACCGCTGGACTCTGATTTTTAAGCCCAAATTTATCAGTGGAAATATTGTTATCTTGCATCGCTTTTAGCAGCATGCCCCAAGCGGCACTGCCGACCGGTACCGATACGTCTTTTCCAACAAGCTGTTCAATACTGTATATATCGGAATCGACTGGCACGACAATCGCGTTACCGGTGCCCTTGAGGTTATAGCCCGTGCCGGCAATATATTTGGTGCGCAACGACTTCGTCTCTTGAAACTTAGCGCCATTAACAATCAATGGGTAATCACCCATCACACCAAAATTTAATTTATTGGCCATCATCTGATTGGTGATCGGACCACCCGAGGAGTAATCACTCCAGCTAACATCAAACTTAATATCTTGGTATTTTCCTGTGGTGGGTAAGTACTTTTCTAGCAAGCCAAGCTCTTTAACGACAATACCTGCCGTGTAGGTATCGGTACACATACTTTGGTGACCAATAGCAATACGTACGGTTTTGGCGGTGGCGGTACTTGCCGCGAATGCGAAAACGATGGCTACAGCGCTGAAGCGCAAGCCGTGATAAAAAATTTGTGAAAGTGAACGACTGATTTTCATTTGGTTTACCCCTAAAAGTAGTTAGCCCTAAATAGTCTGAAAGTAGACTTCATGCTGCCTTTGCTACTTGTAATAACATGACATATCAACCTCCCTTATAAGCGCACATGTTGTGCCAATCTTTACGCGTGCTTACGATGCAGTTGGTAACCCACTATTAATTAAAAGGTTTTAAGCAATTCAGCAAACAATAGCGAGTATTTTTGACTTCAACTTACATCCACTAGCGCCCCGATCAAGAGCACCGGAAGAATTGATTCCCTGCCAATGGGCAATAATGCAAACCCTGCGAGGTTGCGCCCTAGTACAAGTAGTACGAGCCCCTATAAAGGCCCATGGTGATAATTTTGCGTTTCGGTATGTGGAACTTACAGAGTGGTTATGGAATACAATAACGGCGCAAGCGCTGCCATTAAAAAACATACTGCGTCTGAAAACGCATATTGGTTTGCTCAACATTCTCGTCATCGGAGGTGACCACCTCTAGGCGCCAACGCAACGACAACCCTTTAAGGTAGTTGGCAAATTTATAGGTGACGTCGGCATCCACAGCATCGCGATCGACCACTTGATCAAAATCAAAGGTCGCAAAACTTAGCTTCATCGCAAGCTGACTAGTTGGGTTAAAATTCAACGTTACCTTTTGTGCGCTACCAGCATCGACGTTCTCGAAGGTTTGCAACATGTTGTTGGTAAACAAAGGACTCGTAGAAAACGTATAGGGCGATAAAAACGCGCCGTTTCTATAACTTTCTTCGTCATCGGGTACGCTATTCAATGCCAGTGTTACCTTAAAATCCCCCATGGCTGCTCCAGCATTAACACCATAAATGCTAGATTCAACATCGCCGAGCAAAGCGTCGCCGCTATCTTGTTGCATACCAAATTGTACGCCAATAAAAGGCTTTATTTGGTCGCTGCCACCGAAAGCGTAATCGCCGTAAAGATAGAGCTGATTGTAAAAGTCCGCATAGCTAGCGCCCCAAGCTTCGAGCTTATAGCCGTCGCCCTTATAGGTTGCACCGAGATTGACGGTAGCAGATGTGGCCTGTGCTTCGGCAATGCCAAATTGGTTTGACGACCAAATACCAACATCCACAAACTGGTCGCTATTGCGATTTTTTATGGCATTGATGTAGTCAACTTCAAACGTTAATTTATCTGAACTGTTGTACTTGTAAGCCCAACCTTCAAACGCGAAGGGCACAATAAACGCATCGCCGGAATTGGCGAAAGGCGTCTCGATGCGGATTCGCCCCGCCCTCGCGGTATGGCCGGACTTAGACAACTTGACATAGGCCTCCCCCAAAACCTCTAGCTCGCTGCCCAGCCTGCCATTGACCTTAGCAGGGTCTTCGTCATTGGTGCCGAGATCTTGTGCCGTATAAAATCCCACCCCCAGACTTACGATACCCATAGGCGCGGTCTCGGCGCGAAGCGCGCCTCCCAGTGAAAAGGCCGCCTCATCGGTTTTCACCTCATAGTCACGCGTATTGTAATAGGCACGAATATTTCCACTAATCGTACCCTTGTCGAAATAGGTTTTTAATTCTTCCGCGACTTCCGCTACAGTACACGGCACTTGAGAAGCCCCCAATAATGTAAGAGATGGAACTATAAAGCGTTTAAACTTTTTCATTTAATACCCCAATTAAAAATTAATAAGCATTCACCCACATAACAATAACAACCGAAATGGAAACGAAATTATTTCTAAGTCAACTTGTTATAAGTAGACATATCGACTCAATAGCTAATCAGCAACTTGTGTGCCATACGAAAATTTCCACACAATACCGACAACAAAGCTATGTTCTTTAAACATTTTTTAATCGGGGGTTTTCGGGGTCGCACTGCATGCAAAGAATTCCACCGGCCCCAAAATGGGCCATGCAACGAGATATGCACGATTTTTCATATAACCGAGCTTGTGAACGTTAGTACGACTAGTACAACTAACGTACGGGATGGCAAGCCATACAAAACACCATAAGGGCGCTTAGTGCGCAGCGATTTTCATCAACGGAGGATTAGGTGCGACGGCAATGTATTTTCACAGACAACGCGAAGCTTAAGATTTCATGCTATTAATTGGGGGCAAGCCCTATCAAGATTATTGTCGCCGGACAATTATTTTTCGACTTTTTCGCTCCGAGAGAGATTGATCTCCAAAACATCAAGTCGCAATCCTGGCGCTATTGCCGTTGCTCAAACTACCGGATTTCATAGAGCCCTTTTGCACCGCGATGCCATTGTAAATTCAGAAATTTTCAAACCGACGTCAAAGATTTATTTCTCTAGTCACGATGACTTAGGATTGAGTATTACTCGAGCTTAGAATTCTAGCGGAATCAAACTAAGCTTTAGACATGCACCGAGAATGCGGCGAATTTTTCATGCAGTGGGTTAAGTACGAGGAGTGATTTGACAGGCAAAAGAAGGCTGACACAGCCCTGCAGAAAAGCCTAATGACGGAAACCGTTGAGATTAAGCGATGCGTAAACGAGACGAGGGATTTGGGGCGGGCCCAAAGAAATAGGAAAGGCAGACGAGCATAACGAGCTTGCCAGCCTATTGCTGAACACTACCGGTCGCAAGCCTGCGGGCGTTGACAAAAAAATAGCAGTGCTTCCCTGCACTGCACTTTGCATAACCTTATAAATGCCTTTATTAGCTGGCGACGCCAGAAATTGGGCTACCCCCCCAGCCTTTAAAGGCGGGGTGGGCATCGGCGCCTAGAATACGAGCCGCCGTTTCAAACATATCCATTTGCGACGCGCCACCGACGGGCGTAACTTGCCCTGCGCGCACACCGGCACCAGCCATAAACATGGGGGTATCGGGTGCGCTGTGTGCGTTGCCATCGCCCATATCAGAGTTTTGCACAATGAGTGTGTCGCTGAGCAAGCCGGCATCTTTGAATTTGCGCACGGTTTTCGCCGCTAGCCCGAACATATAACCCGCGGTAGTAATGTACTGGCCCCAAGTAATAGTATCGTTGTGGTGAGAAGTATGCAGTTTGTCATTGAAACCTGGGATGTCAAAACCGCTGGTATCATCACCCAAACACAAAGACACCGACGCCGTAACGTTACACGACAATGCCAAGGCCGCAATCTCTAACTGCAATTCAGTATGCGAGGTAAAATCGCCATCATTGCCCGCCGGCATAGCAACACTTGGGCACGTCTGCACCGAATTTTGCACCGGTGCACCACCGCCGGTATCAGCGGGCGCAAGCTTGCTTTCTAAGGTTTCAATCGAGGTTAAATGCTGTTCGAGTTTTTCTTTCTCGTGCTGACCCAGCACTTTACTATTAAGTGTTTTAATCGCATCGCGGTGCAAGTCAACAAAGAGCTGACGTGGGTTTGTGCCACCAGAGCCGCCCCCACCGGTATTGCCACCGCCGCCACTGCCGAGGGCGCTGGTGATGCGCCGCATCGCCGATTGCGGATCGTTAATAGTGTTAATGGTGCTGCCGTCGTCACTGCGCGTGGGTGAGCTTTGCGTATCGAGCTGGGAAACACCCAAATTTAACACGTCGAGCGGGTGATTCGCGCCAATCGTTCGCGCCATCATCACATCAAAGCTCGCCTGCCCATAGTAGGAACCACCAAAACGGAACGGCATAGCACCGTGGCCGGGGTTAGTCGTTGCTGCACCCACTAAAAAGTTAATATCGTTGGCCACGCCCTCGGTAAGGTAGCCCTGAGACATGGGTTTCATAGCGGAAACACTGCTTGGGGTATAAAGCGCGGGAATCACGCCACCGGCAACATACAACGCAAAAGACTTTTTAGGGCCCGTCTGCGCTTCAGCCAAGCGGTTGATCATCATGGCGCCGGCGAGACCAAAGGAATTTAACAGGCCACGGCTGATGCCTGCGCCAGTGATAGTTTTTAGCAAATCGCGGCGCTGCTTGTCGAACTGATTTTTGTATCTGATTTTCATAAATTCACCTTCAATTCTGTAGGGAGCCTTAGCGGCTCCACGCCTTGCGGAAACGAATAGATTCCAATGTACCAATGGCTTCTAGCATGGCTCTGGGGCTACTTTGATTCATTTCGCCAACCATGCTGTTAACGTCACAGCCATAACCGTCTCGCTCTTGCGGCTCGAGGTTTTCAGTTAATGGGCCATCCGCTTCGGTAATGGAGTCGACAACAATGCCGGTCGCATAGTTGTAGAACTGAAGCGCCAAGCACGACTGCGCTAAACCAGACGCCTCGCCCGTCGCCAGCATTTCGGCGAGCTCTTGGCCGCCGTTAAACGTGTAGTGCTCTGTGCTTCGGTTGCTATCGCCAAAGAAGTGCAACTCCATAAAGGGCGAGAAGAAAGCGCCCGTCGCGCTAATAGGGTTACCGGCATTATCCACGGTGCGGAAGCGGCCAGCGGTATCGTAGTCTTCCAAACCAAAACCCAGTGGGTTAATCAGCTCAGCATGGCACTCGGTGCAAGGTGTACCCTCGGTTAAGCGGTGGAAGGTTTCGCGGTTGGTGGTGCGATCATCCTCCAAGAATGCCTGCAAACTGCCTTTTTTATCTTCGCGGCTGGTGCTGACATCGGCCGGAGGCGGCGGCATGTATTGGCACAGCATATCGCGGCGAATATAGGTAGCACGTCGAACCGGGGATGCCTCGGCAAAGTCACCGCGATTGGCCAAGAAAGCACCACTCAACAGCAAGCCACCGCGATTATCAGGGTAAGCCAATTGGAAACCGTTGCCGCCGGGAGCACTTAAACCATAGTGTTGCGCCAAACGGTCGTTAAGGTAGGTTTTGCCCGGTGCGTACAAGTCCGCAAAGCTCGCGCTGCCGTCCAGCATAATATTCTGGAACAACAAGCTTAGTTCGGTGACCATATCCTCGGCCACTTGATCGAAGTTGCCGAATTGCGCTTCGTCTTTTTTGGTCGACAACACGCCGCGCGTGCTCAACCAATCGTGCACAAACTCGCCCAGAATGCTCTTGGCGGCGTCGGTCTCCAACAACTTGCCGGCTTCAGCACGAATGCTTTGTGCCGAGTTAAGCTGACCATTTTCCGCTGCCATCCAAAGGCTGCTACCTGGCTGAGGTGTAGAGCGCGTAAAGATATAGCTTAAAAAGGTCGCCATCTCGTAAGACGATAGCTCAAACGCACCGTTCGCATCTTGACCGATTTCGTGGCGGTACAAGAATTGCGGCGAAGACAGCATCGCAGCTAACGCGATTTTCATGCCCTCGGCAACATCACCATCGGTGTAGTCGCCCAAGGCAATATTGAGGTAGCCGGGCACATCGGTTGCGCCATTTTTCTCCGCCTCGGTCAGCGGGCGACGGAAAATGTAAGCACCGTACTCGTTGACCAAGCGCTGAGCACACGTGTTATCAACACTGCCACAGTTTAACCAGCTGAAGTTAGTGTCATGTGACCACTGGGCGATCTCTTCCGCCAATTGCACAACACCATCGTATTCAAGGTCGGTGCGCAGGGTAATATCTTTGTTGTTGGTAAACTTGCCCTTGGCATCATCCTGAGGCAAATAGCTGCCTAATGCATCGTTGGTATAACCAAACAAGTCGCGCACCGTATTGGCGTACTCCTCGCGCGTTAACAAGCGCACTAAACGCTCGCCGTAGCTTTCGGGCTGTGAACAGCTGAGGGCTTTGCGCTCAGGTTGATTACGCGGCAAGGTATCATCGGCAAACTGCGGATTTATAGGCAGTACATGCCAACTAACTATATACGCAGTGACCTTATCAGCACAGTCTTCACCACAAGAAGTAGAGCCACCCAGCGGCATGGTTTGCGCAATGTAATCGCTCAACGCGTTTTGATTGTAGATGGCTTTGGCCGCTAAGCTCTCCATAGCGTCATCGTAGATGCCGTCTTGGAAAACGCCGTTCGTTCTTTCGCCATCGTGGCAGCTCTGGCACTGCATATCAAAAATTGCCTTGCCTTCGATGTGCGCCAAATCGTCAGAGCCCGACGAGCTATTTGACGCCGACGACTGAGTCCCACCCTGCTCCTCCAAAAAGGCAACAATATCGGTGGCGCACTGCAAGTCACAGTCCGCTTCGGGATTGTTTGTCGGTGGCATATCTCTAAATATTTTTTGAATCATCTGATCGCGGTTGCCAGCGGTAACGCTGAAGTCACTCGCACTGTGGCATGCGTTACAAGACAAAGTAGGTTCGTCTTCGAATAGCGTTTGGCCCAATGCGGCATTGCCTTCACCACCGCTCGGAGCGCTCGAAGAACTGGCCACGCTAGAGGATTCAACCGGCGCACTAGAAGACGATACCGCCGGAGTGCTGGAGTTAGGCGTACCATCGCTTTGGCCACACTCGGTACCCTCATAAAGGCCGATATTATCAAGGTGTACATTGACGTCGCTGGTACCTAGCAAAAATTGAACGCGCGCCGTCGCATCATCTCTGGAGACCATCATGGTGTGCTGGTAATTGGCCCAGCTGGCCGACAGGGCTCGAAGCTCGCTGTTCGCACCACTCAATACAGCCCAGTTGGAGTCTTCACCGCCGTCGATATGGAACCAAATGTCACGGGCATCGCCATCGGTCTTAGCGTCGAAGCACAAGGTGTAGTTGGTATTGGTTTGCACACTCACCGGGTGTACAAGCTCAACCTGCCAGGTTTCAGCCGACGCACTCGTGATAGCGAAATCGAGGTAGCCTGCATCCCACGTCAGAGTCGCAGCCATTAAGTTGGGCGTTTCAAACTGGGCAAGGCCCGCCGCGAAGGATCCATCTGAAAGCAAACTATTGGCCGTGGGGTTGCTCGCCTCGCTGCTATTGGTCTGCGCGCTGCTCGACACGGCCTCGCTACTGGATACGGCAACCGAGCTCGACGACTGCACACTGGAAATTGTTGTCTCAGAACTCGATATCACATCTGGAGCACTGGATTGCGCCTCGCTCGAGCTTGTGCCCGGCTGCGGTTCGCCGGTGCAGGCAAAAAGCGTCATAGATCCCAGCAATAAGCCCCCCGCTTTGAGAGCTCGACCGAGATCGCTCGGGAGTCGTTTCTGATACCGTTTTGGATACATAGCCGTACCGTTCCTATTATTTTATTAAAATGAGAGCGAGGCAACGTCAATCGAAGGGGTAAGGGCTCTGCGCCTGCCTTCCCGTTACTGCCTTAAAACTAGAGCGACCTTAAAACCTAAGCGGCCCACAACGATAAGCTGCTTAAAAAGCCAAAATTGGTGAGGTTTTGGCCATTTATAATAGTTATTCTGGCCAAATATTGAAGCAAAACAGTAATACCAACAGTGATACGCTTCAAAAAAAACGCTTTCTCTACACGATTGTTGTATTAAATAAGCCCGATTTTGCTACTCGATCACACGCTAGTGATATTGATTTTTCACAATCCTTATACTTTTTTGGCAAAATCCGCCTTAGTCTGGCCGGTGGCAATAGTAAAGCGCAACAAACTCTCAGGGGGCAGTAACGTCTTAAAGTTGCCCAACGGGCATTACCTTGCGCTAAGTGTCAAAGGTTAAAAAAGCACCGGTTCATACAATGCCCCAGCTTGCAATGGCCCAGCTTGCCCGTGGTCGATGCTCGCACTTTGTGACTGCGCATTTAAGGTCAAAAGACTAGCCATTAACTGGTGGCTAACAGCCTCCATATGCTGCAGGTGTTCAAGCACCACCTGTTGGTCACAGTTGTTGTATTTGACGCGCAAAGCGCTGGCGGCCGATTTATGCAGTTGCCCAAGCAGTTGCTCAAACCTAGGCCACGCCGGTAGATGCGAGAACCGCTCGATGGCAGCTTTAGAATAAAGCCATTTACCCAAGCGCGAGCCTTTGTAATCGGCGATAAGCGCTATCATGTGCTCGTCAAATGCCTCATCACCGGTCAACGCGTAAATCCGCAATTTGAAAACATAGTGGCTAAGCATTGCGGCTTGAATCTTCGATTGGTTAGCAGCCAAGGCAATGATGTTGTGCATTTCGTGGGACACTTGCGAAACCGTGCCGACCGATTCGATAACGTGGTCGGTCGTATCGGACAGCGCCTTTGAACGGGTGGTAATGTTACCGATACCCGCTTGAACATCCATTGAGCCCCGCGCAATATGGGATATGATTTCGGCAATGTCGGAGCTGGCGTTGGTCGACTTAATCGCCAAGGCGCGCACCTCTTCCGCCACAACAGCAAAGCCACGCCCTTGCTCGCCGGCACGGGCGGCTTCTATCGCGGCATTAAGTGCCAGCAAGTTGGTTTGATCGGAAATATCCTTGATCAGCGCGACAAACCGATGAATTTTTTCCACTGCGTTTTTGAGGTCGCTTAAAATCGAGATGGTGTGCTCCGCCTCAGAATTAACCTTCGTCAATCGTGTCGATATATTTTCTAAAATGGCGGCGATTTGATTAAAAACAGAGCGATTCTCCAAGACCTTTGCCTGTTCTTGTGCGAGTATTTGCGCGTTGTCAGTCAGAAACTGGTGCGCGGCATTCACAGAGTCCGCGCTTTTAAACAGTATTGCCAGCCTATCGTCGGTTGCCTGCTGCTTAGCCTGTGCCAACGCTAACGCTTCGCTCGAGCTAGCGCGCTCGGCCTTCATCGCTGCAAGCTCAGCGTGCAAGGCGCTATTTTGTGCCTCAAGGTCTTCACAGCGCGCTGCAAGCGCCTGACACCGGCTTTTATGTGAAAAAAATGACATGGTAAGCAGCACATCCAAAAAAAACATGAGAGCTGTAAGATTAGATCAAATTTTCCCGTCGCTCCTGCCGCCCTGCTGAAAATACCTTATCGCTCTGACCAAAGCATTGGAACGCAAAGCGCACCTCCCGCCAAAATCAAAAAACGCGAGTAGGCGCTCATCTAATTCCGCGGAGCATGCGTATTCATTGACGATACACTTTTGCCGGCAAAACCGCTGGCGCAGGGCTAATCCAGCACTTAAACTCGTTTATTCTCCCGGAATCCAGAATGGCCAAAACAGCTAACCCAGTGACGGCTCTACCCGTAACTCCGCACTCGACAGGGAAACCACCCGAGTTAAGCACACTGCCATGCCGAGGTTGCTTAAGGACATGCCCCAACCGCACCCGATGCGCTGAGCAGCCGATTTGGCGCTAAAACGGTTAAGCAAAACCGAAACCACCAAAAACGGTCGACTCACCGCACACTAAGAGCCGATTGGCCAATCCGCCGCATCGACAGTATCAAGACTTTTTGGTGTGCTGGCGCCACGCCAGTAATCCACGTAACGGTTGTCGGGGTCAAAGAGCACCTGTTGTTTCTCTAGGTTAAAATGCCTGCCACCGCGTGGGTCTGCACCCACGCCAGCAATATATTGCCAATTGCCCCAATTGATGGCCACGTCATAGTCGAGCAGCGATTGCTGAAAAAACGCGGCGCCGTAGCGCCAGTCGACGTTAAGCTCGTTCACCAATGCGCTAGCCACAATCTGCCGCGCTCGGTTTGAAAGCCAGCCGGTTTGCACCAGCTCTCGCATTGCGGCATTAACTAAAGGCCATGGGGTGTTACCCGCGCACCATGCTTTAAAGCGCTGCGCATAGTGCGATGTGAGCGGCTTAACGCCCGCTATGCCGGCAAACAAAAATAGCTTTTTGCCGTGCAACAGCGCGTAGCCATAAAAGTAGTCGCGCCAAAGTAACTCAAATTCGATCCAGCGCGTCGATTCGTTTTGGCCAAAGGCAACTTCGTGATTGCGCAATGCGGCCAGCACCGCGCGAACGCTCAGGCTGCCTCGACTTAAATAGACCGATAACTGGGTCGAAAAATTATCGCCGTAAAGGGCGTTGCGCGTTTGCTTATAGGTTTGTGGCGCAGCGCTGGAAAAATAACGCCACAACCATTCTTGCGCTGCGCGCTCACCTGCGGGAAAGTGCCGGTGAGACGGCACCGAAGCTACCCCAGAATCGCTCCGAGCCTGATTAGAACCATTCGAACCGGTTTGGCAAGATGTCGAAAAGGGCGGGTAACCCGATTGCTCAACAAGCTCATAAACAGGCTGCAGGGCCTTCTGTTGATCGACTTGGCGCCTAAAATGGCTAAAGCTGCCAGCATAAAGCTGCTGCAAGCTTTCGCCGTCAAAGCTATGCAACGGCAAAAGGGTATTGGCGGGCACTGTCTGCCAGTCAACCATTGCCCACCGACGCCTTGCTGCACTCAACACGTGATGCCGGTCGTAATCCACCGTAAATGCGGTAATAATTTGGTGAATATTATGCTGTGCAATAAGCCGCCCGAGGTTATCCAGCACATCACCCTCGCACACAACTAAAGCAACACCGCGCACGTTAAGTGCGGCCTCAAGCGCTGTTAAACTCTCTTGCAAAAAGGCTTTACGCAGGCCCCCTAATGCTGGCAAGCCATAGCTTTGAGATTGGCCATACGCCCTTTTGCGCGGGCGCTTAACAAAATCGCTAGCGGAATGACTCAGCGGTGGGTCAAAATTATAAAACGCCAAAACCGAACCCTGTGAATCGGCTGATAACCCGTTGAATACTGGATTATCGTTTACTCGCAAGTCGACATCTAACCAGATTAGCCGATTCATACAGAAACCTTATAACCGAGCACAAGCGTCCCCTGTTAGTAATGTATTTCCCCAAAAAAGTCAGTACGATCAGACAATGGCATTCGGATCACGGCTGCTAAGGCGTGCATTAACGCAAGGGCTCTTATTGTCTTCACGCTAGTTTTAATCACTTCGCAGCACCGTGTTTTAATCATTTAACACGACGCCACTTAGCACTTCCATCGACCACTCTGGCGGCGATTTGCGTTGCAAGATTTACGATATTTTAAGCACAATTTATAAAATTCACGGCGCAATAAGCGCCATAGGGTTATCTGCCCACTCGCTAAGGGTACTTTTTCTGGCATGACTATCGCTTGCAGATATTGAGCGTTAAACATGTCTGCGTTTTTAAAAACGTGATTACTTAAGCAGAAAGAGAGGTTGTTATGGAAGGCCAACAGATTATTCAAAATAGCGTAATGCTCCGCGGCCGTGGCGATTATGAAGCGGCGCTTGCTTGTATTGAACAACACATAGACGAAGTCGGCACACAGCTACGCCCTACCGCCTGGCGCGAGGCAAAGCTTTCAGCGGATGCGCTTAACTGGCATGAAAAGTCCGAATATTTTAGTAAAAGGGCAGAGGCCGCCGAACTCAATGCGCAGCCACCTTTATCGACAACTGAATACGGCAGAGCTTGGGCGGCGTGGGAATAAGCCGCGATCGCCGTCGATGCATTACGAAAGAGTGCATCGACGGCGATCGAAACAAAAAGGGCCCTAAAACTACCTAAGGCTTCTAGGCGCCACTTTTTCCCTCAGCATTTGCAATCCCGTCTGCGCTCACCTACTTTTACTAGTATGTCGCGGCAAGAATTTACCGCCGCACGGTTAAAAGTTGCTGGCCCAGCCCTAGCGTATGCAGCAGGCTGAGCCTGATATGGCATAGGTGCAATGGTTAGCTGTGAACAGTGCAAATAATTTAAGCCAGTTTATCTACACAAGCTCGGCGAGCTCAGATATGGCGTCGGCGGATATTGAACAGCTCTTACATGTGGCGCGGGTGAATAATGCGCGCTTGGCCGTAACGGGCATGCTGTTGTTTACCGCCGGCACGTTTTTTCAAGTTCTCGAGGGCGATGAAGCCACCTTAAGCCAGCTATTTAAAACCATATCGGCCGATACACGGCATACACAGGTCACCATGATTATTAAAGAGCCCATCGCCAAGCGCGCATTCGGCGACTGGTCGATGGGCTATGCCGAAGTGGACGCGGCAGAAATCGCCTCGCTGCCCGGGCTAAACGACTTTTT
Source organism: Marinagarivorans sp. (assembly GCA_036554385.1). Lineage (GTDB taxonomy): Bacteria > Pseudomonadota > Gammaproteobacteria > Pseudomonadales > Cellvibrionaceae > Marinagarivorans. Next base: position 45,382 of record DATBNJ010000138.1, read on the forward strand.
CGCCAGCGGGCACTCCTTGGATGCGGTCCAGCAAGGGCGCGCCAAAAAATTGTTAGCGGCTTTTGCGCAGGGTCGCTGGCGGGCTAGGCTTGCTAAGGGCGCCCACGCGTGAGCGAAAAAGTGGCCAGCACAGTAAACCCTGCCGAATTTACCTTTGCTTTTCAGCCCATTGTGGATAACTACAGCCGCTCGATTTATTCCTACGAGGCGTTGGTGCGCGGGCTTAACGGCGAATCGGCCTACGCGGTGATTAGTCGCTACAGTGCGGCACAGATGCCTGAATTCGACGCGGCCTGCCGCATAAAAGCAATTGAGGTAGCAAGCAACATTGGCGTAAGCACACATTTAAACCTCAATTTTTTGCCCACGGCGGCCCTCAGCGCGGACTACGGATTAAGCTCAACGCTTGCGGCCGCTGCCCGCATTGGCTTTCCCGCCGACCGCTTAATCATCGAGGCGACGGAGGGTGAGAGCATCGGCGATCACGCGCAATTTGCCGAGGTGATTAATGAGTATCGCCGCGCCGGTGTGCGCTTAGCGATAGACGATTTTGGCGCGGGCTACTCGGGGCTCAATTTATTGGCGGAGTTTCAACCCGATGTGGTTAAGCTGGATATGAGCCTAGTGCGCAACATACACCGGCACGGCCCGAGACAAGCCATCGTGCGCGCGATAGCGCAAGTGTGTACCGATCTAGGGATAGATTTTATCGTCGAAGGGGTAGAAAGCGTGGAGGAATATGCTTGGTTTAATGACCAAGGCGTTAATTTGTACCAAGGCTATTTATTCGCAAAACCCCTGTTTGAGGCCCTACCAGAATTTACCCTTCCGCCCTTAAATTAAGTCGGCTGCCGAGCGCGAGCCCCGTAATTTCCCACCAATAGAAATTAGGTGTACAACATCAGCAACCCGGAAAACGCGCAATTTATACAGTACATCAACCCGCGCGACTTTGACGTGGACATAAAACGTGGAAGGACACACTCTAAATTCTGAGTTTGCGGCTTTAGCGATTATCCCACACCCGAGCACCACCTCTGCGGACCGGCGTGAATACTCCTTGTAGCCTGCAATCGGCCATCCGGGCCTCATAGCTTCCGCCGAAATGGCGCTCGAGGTGTTTGGGGTGCCCTAAGTCATTTGCGATCGTTCGACAGCTGTTGAGGCAAAAGTAGTTAATAGGCGATTTAATTGAGGATTAAGCAATGCAATGGAATCGTAAAGTGACTGTTTCGTCAAAATACGTATTGCGGAGGGCTGACTCTGGCTCCTACAGTGACGGTCCCGTTAAATCAGTTAGAATAAAAAGCGGTGGTTTTTGCGGAGTTTACCGAGCCATTTGGGGCGACGAGCGTAAAGGTGCTCTAGGCCGCTCGAGCTGTCCCTAGGCGCTATACAAGTGTTCCTACACTTGAATGCCTAGAGCACCTTTACCCTCATCGCTAGTGACATCAAAATTTAGAGTGGGTGTCCCCGGTAATGTGGGCGCCCCGCTCCGCTAAAAGATTTCTGCCAGCGAGCCCACCTCGCCACTCAAAGGTCGGACATCGTGGCGCTAGCCATTAGCTTTCATGAAAACGATTTGAGACAGCGCGTCAAACAGGCTGGCGCAAAGTGGAGCCAGCAAGGCAAGTTTTGGTAAAAACGTGCAAGGACACGCACTCTAAATTCTGAGTTTGCGGCTTTAGCAATTATCCCACACCACGAGCACCACCTCTGCGGACCGGCGTGAATACTCCTTGTAGCCTGCAATCGGCCATCCGGGCCTCATAGCTTCCGCCGAGATGGCGCTCGAGGTGTTTGGGGTGTCCTAAGTCATTTGCGATCGTTCGACAGCTGTTGAGGCAAAAGTAGTTAATAGGCGATTTAATTGAGGATTAAGCAATGCAATGGAATCGTAAAGTGACTGTTTCAGTCTGCGCAGCGACTAGTAGATGTTTAGATATCAATAGGGCTGGTAACACCGCGCTCTTGTATGCCAACGACATGGGTATAGATTTGAGTGGTTGATAAATCGTTGTGCCCGAGCATTTCTTGGATATTACGAATGTCTGTACCGGCGCGCAAAAGCTCAGTCGCAAAGCTATGACGGAAGGTATGACAGCCGGCCTTTTTAAAAATGTTGCATCGCTCAATGGCATCTTTTACGTAGCGCTGAACTTGTTGAGGGTCTATGTGATGCCTGCGAACGACATTACTTCTGGGGTCTATAGCGCGTTTTAAAGCGGGAAACACATACTGCCACTGCGGTGATCTCGCAGCATTCGGGTATTTTCGATCTAGCGCGTGCGGCAGGTATACAGCGCCAAAGCCCATCTGCAGGTCTTCCTTGTGAATCGATAAGGCGCTTTCTATTTGTTGGTGAAGTGCATTATTCAGTGAGTTTGGGAGTATGGTGCGCCGCCACTTTAAGCCTTTTCCATCGCGCACAACGATGCAATAGTTTGCAAAGTCGATGTCCTGCACTCTAAGCCGACAGGCCTCCGATCGTCGAAGACCGCTTCCGTAAAGTAGTTCGACAATAAGGCGTTGTTGACCGCTTAGCTTATTAATAATCGCTAAAGCCTCCTGTTTTGAAAACACTGTAGGTATGATTTTAGGGCGATTGCTCGGTACAAAATCGAGCTTACCGACTGGCTGCTTCATAAATTGTGTATATACAAAAATAATTGCGTTCAAGGCCGATTTCTGAGTGTTAACGGCTACGTGGCGCCGAAGCACCAGATCACTGAGGTACTCGTCGATATGTTGATCGGTGAGATAGCGAGGGTGCTGCATCTTATGAAATCGAATGTAGTCTGCCATCCACCGACAATAAGATTTCTCAGTGGTGTAGGCCATCTGTTTGCTGCGGATAAAGGCACGAAGCTGATCCATAAACCGTGTGGGTTTGGGTGGCAGCGGTGGGCGGATATCAGAATTCATATTAGTAGGCTCGATAAAAAACTGTTTATAAAAACAGTAATACTGAGCGTATGGTTGGTCAAATTTTAGCCGACAAGCGGTTATATTTAGGCGAAAATATCTTAATATGGCATTTGATTGAATATCAAAATATGCGATCAAACTATGGAATAATGATATAGGTATCAGTGGGTTACATTTTCATTTTTTGATTGCATATTAGATATTTTTAGAGGTTTGATGTTGTTTTTGTATGGTTTTATGGGGCGGAATCGTCTAAAGTCTAGGCGTTACGGGCCCCATAGCTTGATCAGGGGTTAAAACGTCGGGCGAGAAAAGCGTCTGATGCATATACAAATGTTAAATGTACCTCGAGATCTCGAAGAAGCTCCGTCGTCATTAATGTGCTGTATTTATAGACAGTATAGTCTATACCTAAGGTATGGCCAGATATTCATTGCAGATGTTGTTGCAATCGCAGTTACCGCGCTTTTTGAAACAACACAAACTTCCGCTTCATCAGCACCGCGCACTTCAGTCGATTGTACGGTGCCGTACCGCTGCATTGGGCGGGCATGTTCAGCGCTGTGAGCAAGGGCATGTTAATGGTGTTTGGTATAACTCGTGTAAATGTCGCGCTTGTCCCCAATGCCGTGCGATGCCGACGCAAGAATGGCTGAGCAACACGCAATCGACGTTAATTAATTGCCCTCACCACCATATTGTTTTTACCTTGCCGCACGAGTTACACGATTTGTGGCGGTATAACCGTGAATTGTTGTCCGATTTCTTATTTAAAGCCACGATGGAAACTCTCAAATTATTTAGCGCCGATTCGCGTTATTTGGGGGCTATGGCGGGCATTCTATTGGCGCAGCATACGTGGGGGCGGGATTTATCATTGCATCCACATATTCATGCGCTGGTGACGCATGGGGGGTTGAATGCGGACAATGAATGGGTGACCCCGAAAAGGAAGACACTATTTCCTTACGAGCCGGTTAGGCAGGTATTTCGAGGTAAGTTCTTAGATTTTTGTCGTAAAGCGCTTAAGGCTGAAGAGCTTGTTCTGCCCGCTGATCGAGACCACATCCATATTCAAACATTGTTGAATCGTTTAGGCCGCAGTTATTGGCATGTGTACTTTTCGGCGCGTTACGATTCCGCCGTTGGCGTTGCTAAGTATTTAGCGCGCTACGTGAAAGGCGGCCCCATCAATAAAGGGCAGCTGAAGGCGAGTGATAGCGGCGGCATAATTTTCAGTTACACCTCCCATAAAACGCATAAACAAGAGCAGCTGCATTTAAGCGTTGATGCCTTTCTATTGCGTTGGCTGCAGCATGTTCCCATTCCCGGGAAACCCCTTGTGCGTTATGGCGGGCTTTACAGTGCAGCGGTGCGAGAGCGATTGAATATTGCGCGAATAGCCCATGGCCAAGCGAGTGTGAGTGAGCGGGTATTACTGGATTGGCAGACGTATATGAATGAGCGCAGTGACTTACCCGTGTGTGAAAAATGCGGTGGCGTTCTTAGGAATGGCGAAGCTCTAAAGCGTCGGCGAGTCGCGTAGCGATGATGAAGTTGCGAGCTTGTGCTTGCCGGATGAGCTGTGCGTGCGATTTGAGGTTGGCAGGCCTCGCGCGTGGTAGTAGAGTACGGTTTTGCTGTTCGGTGAGCATATTACCTAGGCTTACCGCACAATTTTAGACTCTCTTGGGCATAGTACCGAGAGGGTACACTTAACCAGTCGATGAACAGTACCGAGGCAACATCGGCGTAAGCTGTGAAGGCACCGAGCGTGTTTTTGTGCCTGCATGTCGGACTGTTATCTCAGCGTTATGCGCTCAAGAGAATCACGCTTATGCACAAATTATTTTTAAAGTCTTTGGCTTTCTTGGTAGTATTTTCTTCCTCTGCAATTGCAGATGATAATCCATTAAAAAAAGGAAAAAGTATGAAGGCTGAAGGTGCTTTCGAAGTGAAATTAGAGCCAGCAAAAGATGATGCTGCACCAGCTGGACGTATGATAATTAACAAAACATATACCGGTAGTCTTGTTGGTGCTGGCACAGGTCAAATGCTTAGCAAAAGAACCGAAAGTGGAGTAGCTGTATATTCAGCAATTGAAGAGTTTGTTGGTAGTGTTGAAGGTAAGTCGGGAGGCTTTACACTAAGTCATTACGGTTTCATGTCAAAAGAAACACAGGAACTAAAAATCGAAATAGTACCAGGCTCAGGCAGTGGAGAATTAGCTTCAATTGCAGGCTCACTTCAAATTATTCAAAATGAAGGTAAGCATTCCT
>DATBNJ010000158.1:0-14896 GCA_036554385.1 Marinagarivorans sp.
GAAGGTTGTATCGATAACAACAGGCTCTTCGACCACTTGCTCTACAACTTCAGTCTCTACGGGCTCTACCACTTCTGGAGCAGCTGTTTCGGTAGGTTTATTTGAAGAACAACCAGTCATCAGGCCGAATGCAGCAGCAAATGCGATGGCGGAATACATTTTTTTCATGGATTTACTCCCAAATGGTATTTAAAAAACGAACATTGTCTAAAAAATATACAGCAAACTAAAAGTACGGCGCCCAAGCAGGCTCTCGTACATCCCCCTCACTAGATGGCAGACGGAATTTGACGCCAGCATCCATCGAAACCGCGCCAAGGACGCCTTTGTTGTTGTGCTGCGTAGCATACAACAACATTGCGCCGTTGGGTGCAATACTTGGCGATTCATCAAGCCAAGTTTCCGTTAATATCCGCATGCTGCCCGTCGCAATATCCTGCGAGGCAATATGAAAGACACCATTTTGCCGATGCACCATCACTAAACTTTTGCCATCCGGGCTCACCCTAGGCCGCGCATTATAGTCGCCCTCAAAGGTCAACCGCTCTGGTCGACCACTGGTAACATTCACTTGGTAAATTTGTGGGCTGCCACCGCGGTTAGAGGTAAAGATAACACTACTACCATCAACGGACCAATTGGGTTCGGTATCAATATAGTGGTCAGCGGTGATGCGTTTTAGGCGTTTATCCGCAATGGTCATGGTGTAGATATCAGGCGCACCATCTTTGGAAAGCACCATCGCCAACTGCGTGCCGTCGGGCGAAAACGACGGCGCTCCATTTAAGCCGCGAAAGTTGGTCATTTGTGTTTTTCGGCCCGTTGCCAGCTCCATGATGTAAATGGCCGGGCGAGAGGTTTCAAAGGACACATACGCAATACGCTTACCATCTGGAGACCATGTCGGGGACAAAATAGGCTCCGAGCTCGCCAGTAGTGTGCGTGCACGCGCGCCGTCAACATCGGCATACACCAAGCGGTAACGACCTGCACCCGGCTTGCGCAGATCTTGTACGTAAAGCATTTTGGTCGAGAAAATGCCGCGAATACCTGTCACCTTTTCATACACAGCATCGCTAATAGCGTGCGCAATATCCCGCAGGCCATTGGGACCCCCTTTAACCGTTGCCGTTAGAATATTTTTTTGCGCCAACACGTCGTAAAGCTCGTAGCGTAAAGCGTAAGCGCTACCCTCCGGCGTGAGCTTGCCAATTACCAAGAAATTGGCGCCTAACATGCGCCAATCCCGAAACACGACTTCATTTCGCGAGGTTGGCATTGCCAGCATATCAGAGGTAGGAATAGGCTTAAAAAAGCCACTTCGTTCTAAGTCGGCGGCAACAATTTGTTGGATATTTTCGGGTAAGCCTCGCGTCTGACCAAACGGCACGATTGCGATAGGCGCAGGATTATCATTGCCTCGGTTAATTTCAATAAATAAATTGGCGTTAGCGCTGGCTGTAGTCAAAGCGAGCAGCACCGTTAGCGCGATGCGATAAATCACAAGCGACGATCCTCTGGATTAAATAATAGGTTAATGGTTCTAAAGTTGCGCTCAAACACCCCGATATCCATATCTTGTAGCTCCGGAATGCGGTCTACGGCACGCACCGCCTGTTCGGCGGAACGGTCAAAGGCATCACTACCACTACTTTTTACAATGTTGACCGTAATGATTTTGCCCGTTGGTACAAGCTGAATAACCAGCTCGCAACGCATACCTCGGCGAGCCGATGGTGGACGACTCCACTTTTGCGCGATTCGCTCCATAATAATCGCTTTAAATGAATTGACCGTTTGTGCTTCGGCCTGCTCGGCCAGCATCATTTCTTCCTCACGCAAAGCTTTGTCGATAGCCTCTTGTTGACGCCGACGCGCCTCTTCTTTAGCGCGCTTTTCGGCCGCAGCTTTTTCACGCCGCGCCTTTTCTTGGGCGGCTTTTTCGCTCTGCGCTTTGGCCTTGGCTTCAGCCGCTTGCTTTTGTTTCAGTGCCTGCGCCTTTTTCGCTGCAGCTTCTTGCTGTTGACGCTTTTTCTCGGCGCTGGCATCAACTTTTTTATTTGCCGTTAAATCAACCTTCTTAACTTTGGTGCCTGATACTTTTTTTTCTGGTGCTTTTGTTTTTAACTCGACCAACGTGGCACTGACAAATTCAGGGCGCTTAAAGTCTACCTTGTCTACCGGTTTCTCCCACACGCGCACAACCGACCAGACAAGCACACCGTGCAAGCACAAGCTGGCAAAAAGAGGCAGCGAATAATCCCGCAAATATCGAATCATTTTTTACCCGAACCGGGCTCCGTCACCAAGCCAACCGTTGGCGCTCCGGCCCCTTGTAGCAGGCTCATGACATTAACGACCAAGCCGTACTCAATGCTTTTATCGCCCCAAATCAATACCGGCGTTTGAGGTTTTTGACGCAGGATTTTAGCCACTTGATCAACAATATCAGATAAAGGCTTCTGCTGGTCACCCTTTTCACCCAAGTTAATATAGTAAGATCCATCGGCCTTTATGGAGACAATTAACGGTTCGTTGTCGTTATTATCGAGTGGGCTAGACGGCGCTTGGGGCAAATCAACTTTTACCCCCTGCATTAACAAAGGTGCGGTCACCATAAAAATGACCAACAAAACCAGCATTACATCAATGTACGGAACAACGTTGATCTCAGCTAGGGGTTTACGCTTTTTAGCAGGTAACATAGATTCGCCTGTGCAATTATTCAGCGTGAACTTGGCGATGCAGTATCGACGAGAACTCTTCAGTAAAAGTGTGGTAATTGGCGCTCAGGCTCTCCGCTCGTGCGACAAAGCGGTTGTAGGCCAAAACGGCTGGGATTGCCGCAAACAAACCCATCGCCGTTGCCACAAGCGCTTCAGAAATACCCGGCGCCACAGTTGCGAGGGTTGCCTGATGTTGATTAGCTAGGCCTCGGAACGCATTTAAGATCCCCCAGACCGTGCCAAATAAGCCAATGTAGGGGCTAACGGATGCAACACTGGCCAAAAACGGCAAGTGAGCCTCGAGCTTTTCCGTCTCGCGCATCAAGGCGACGCGCATGGCGCGCTGCGTACCTTCCATCACGGCTGACGCATTTTTTTGCTGGCTTAAGCGAGAAAACTCTTTAAAGCCAGCACGGAAAATAGCCTCAATACCCTGAGCGTTTTGGCTATTACCTTGGCGGTAAAGCTGCGCTAAATCGCCACCTGACCAAAAGCTTTTTTCAAAGCGACTAAAGCTTGTAGCGGCCTTAGCGTGGTAAATAAAGCGCTGGACAATCAAAATCCAGGAAACAACAGACGCCGCAAACAACACAAGCATCACTAGCATAACCACAGGGCCAGCATCGGCCACTAGGTCAAGAATAGAAAGAGATTCAGTTGGAGTCATACAGTATTTATAAACCCAGTAATTAGCGACAGTTGTTACAGCAAGGAGATGTAAGCAGTTGGCGTACACTCGAGCAATTTCAGCACACTATAGATTGTCTTGGTATGAACGCAAGCACCACAAAAAATTCCACCCTTCCGCTAAGGATCTAGACCGGGCAAACTATTCTGCTTTAGTGCACTTGGCACAGGTAGCGCAAAATGATCGTACACTTTTTGGGTGGCCACGCGCCCTCTTGGTGTGCGCATCATAAAGCCTTGCTGAATCAAATAGGGCTCGAGCACATCCTCAATAGTATCGCGCTCTTCACTAATTGCAGCGGCCAAGCTGTCGACACCAACGGGACCACCACCAAACTTATCAATAAGCGCAAGTAGCAGCCGGCGATCCATATGATCAAAGCCACAGGCGTCGACGTTTAGCATATTGAGCGCACTATCGGCGACCGGCTCACTGATAACTCCGTCCGCCTTAACCTCGGCGTAATCGCGCACCCGTCGCAAAAGGCGGTTGGCAATCCTCGGCGTCCCACGGGCTCGCTTGGCGATTTCCTGAGCGCCCAAGCCTTCAATACCAACCCCCATTAAATTGGCCGAACGCGATACGATATGCGTAAGGTCTGCCAAATTATAAAACTCAAGGCGCTGCACAATACCGAAGCGATCGCGCAGCGGCGAGGTCAGTAATCCCGCCCGCGTGGTAGCGCCAATTAAGGTAAACGGCGGCAAATCTAGTTTTATAGAACGCGCGGCAGGCCCTTCGCCAATCATTATGTCGAGCTGGTAATCCTCCATTGCGGGGTAGAGTACCTCCTCGATAACAGGACTAAGCCGGTGAATCTCATCGATAAACAACACGTCGCCGGCATCGAGGTTTGTCATAATGGCGGCAAGATCACCAGCTTTTTCAAGCACAGGGCCTGAAGTACTTTTTAGGGCGACGCCCATCTCATTGGCAATAATATTCGCTAAGGTGGTTTTCCCTAGGCCAGGCGGCCCAAAAATCAAGCAGTGATCGAGCGCTTCACCGCGGGCCTTGGCCGCACCGATAAATATGTCCATCTGCTCGCGAACGTGAGGCTGCCCAATGTAATCACCTAGGAGTTTGGGCCGAATTGCGCGGTCAATTTGCTCCTCTTTACCTTGTGCCACGGGCTGAATAATGCGTTCAACGGCTGCGGGCTTTAAATCATCGGGCTCTATCATGCGGTGATTAATTTCAGTTGCGTGTCGGATGAAAAGGAAAACCTTAACGAACACCAAACAGCGTTTGCGCTCGTCTAGTGTTAGGCTTTCCACGTTTTATGCTTAACCTTTTGTAACTATTCAGCGGCCATTTCAGCGGCTATTAAAGTGGGCGCCCGCTAATTATTGGCCGTTCAAGCCTTGTCGATATCTCGCTTCACCAATAACTGCGCCTGTATTGTCGAAAACCTTGCAATCCCTGCAAAGGCCGGCGCTTCAATGTTTAGGGCACCTCTAAAAATGCACTTTTTACGCGATAGCGGCGTCAGTTGCGTCCTCGAATCCTCATTTACCCCACGTAAACTGCGGTTCTCCGGGCGGTACTTCCTTGCTCTCACAAAAAAATTACTATTTTTAGAAGCCCCCTTTAGTCAATAATCAGCCACCGCCCTTTCAAGGGCTGATATCAAAAGGTTCATGTTTATTTAGCTGAATAGTTACAACTTTTTAACTCGCCTTTGATCGCCCGTGAAGCAAAGCTTTAATGGCTATCAACGGCTGCGCCCTAACGTAATCGAGATTTACGGGCTAGGCAGCATACTGCGCAGCGCCAAGCGAATAAGCTCTTCTGACCGAGATACCGAAGTATTTTTTAGCACGCCACTAATAGCTTTGGCCGCCTCCGCAGGCTTGTACCCTAGCGCAATCATCGCACTTTCCGCTTCGGCTAGCATGTCACTGGCAAGCGGTTGTCCCTCGGGCGCGCCCACAGGCGTTGCTGTACCGGCGGGTAATTGCCAATCGGCCACGCGATCACGCATTTCAATCACCAAGCGCTCGGCGGTTTTTTTGCCAACACCGGGGATTTTGGTGAGTGCGGCTACATTGTTATCCACTATCGCGGCGACAACTTCATTTGGGTCCATGCTCGATAACACGGCTAGCGCCATCTTGGGGCCGACACCACTGACTTTGATCAACTGACGAAATAAGCTGCGTTCTTGCAAACTTTCAAAACCAAACAATTGATGGGCATTTTCGCTAATCGATAAGTGCGTGTGCAGTACCACTAAACCCGACTCTGGCAAGTTGTAAAAGGTACTCATAGGCGCTAATACCTCATAACCCACGCCGGCTACGTCCAACAAAATAAGCGGTGGTTGCTTATCTAACACAGCCCCCGTTAAGCGACCAATCATATCAAACGCCCTCGCCGAAACTGCCGGCCGCTTGCGGTTCTCACCAAATAATGCTGAGTATTACCGTGGCAAATAGCCACCGCCAGTGCGTCAGCGGCGTCTTCTTGGGGATTGCCGCTAAGTTTTAATAGAGACTTAATCATATGTTGAACCTGCGTTTTATCGGCGGCGCCAGTGCCCACAACGGCTTGTTTGACCTTGCGCGCCTCGTACTCTGATACCGGTAGGTCGTGGTAACAGGCGGCGACAATGGCCGCACCTCTTGCCTGCCCCAGTTTTAATGCCGAGCTGGCGTTTGACGCCATAAAGACCTGCTCGATTGCGAACTGCTGAGGCTGGTAGCGCTCGATTATTTCCACAACGCCATCAAAAATCACTTTTAAACGCTCGGCTAACGTTAGCTCTGCGGCCATCCTAATCACCCCACTGCTCACGTAGCACGGCTTGCCATCGAGATAATCGATAATGCCGTAACCGGTCTTGCGAGAACCGGGGTCGATACCGAAAATAACCGCCATAAACAACCTGTATGTAATTACAGTAATTCGCCACTTTGCCAACACTTATGCGGGCGGTCAAGCAGTGCGTTTCAACTCGTAAGCTTTCATCCGCGATAATGCAGTACTAGGGCCTGAGCCGTGTTGAGGTTTTTTACCACAGCTTCCTTTAGCCAGACCCCGCTTGGGTGTAGAATTAGCGGTTTAAAGCGATATTTTAATCGCCCTTATAGCCTTCCATGCGAGACCCTTATGCGTACAGTGATTAAGCAAAACGATATCATCGCCAGCGTCGCCGATGCACTGCAGTATATTTCCTATTACCACCCCAAAGATTTTATTGACGCCATGCACGCGGCCTACAACAAAGAGGAAAGCCAAGCGGCAAAAGACGCCATCGCACAAATATTAATCAACTCACGCATGTGCGCTCAAGGCCACCGCCCTATCTGCCAAGATACCGGAATTGTTACTGTATTTGTCAATGTCGGCATGAATGTCAGTATCGACGGTGATATGGCGCTAGAGGATATGATTAACCAAGGCGTTCGGCAGGCATATCAACACCCAGACAATGTTCTGCGCGCCAGCATTTTGGCTGACCCTGATGGCGCTCGCAAGAATACCGGCGACAACACGCCCGCCATTATTCACTACAAAGTTGTACCGGGCGACACCCTCGATATTCACGTTGCCGCAAAAGGCGGTGGCTCCGAGGCCAAAACGAAGTTTGCCATGCTTAACCCGTCCGATTCCGTTGTCGACTGGGTGCTTAAAACCGTACCCCAAATGGGAGCGGGTTGGTGTCCGCCTGGCATGCTGGGTATCGGCATTGGCGGTACCGCAGAAAAAGCCATGCTGCTGGCCAAAGAGGCCTTGCTTGACCCCATTGATATTCAAGATTTGATTGCAAAAGGTGCCAGCTCGCGCGCACAAGAGCTTCGAATTGAGCTGTACGATAAGATCAATAAACTCGGTATCGGCGCACAAGGCTTAGGCGGGTTAACCACCGTGCTGGATATCAAGGTAAAAGATTACCCCACCCATGCCGCCAATAAAGCGGTCGCGATCATCCCCAACTGTGCGGCGACGCGGCACACCCACTTTGTACTGGATGGCAGCGGGCCCGCCAGCCAAACGCCTCCCTCTCTTGACGACTGGCCAGAAATTAGTTGGGAAGTCGGCGATAGCGTGCGCCGCGTAAACTTAAACACGGTAACGCCAGAAGAAGTACAAACCTGGCGAAGCGGAGAAACCGTGCTGCTATCGGGCAAGCTATTAACCGGCCGAGACGCCGCACACAAACGCATGGTCGACATGATCAATAAAGGCGAAAAGCTGCCGGTCGACCTCAAGGGACGATTTATCTACTATGTTGGGCCCGTTGACCCGGTGCGAGAAGAAGTCGTCGGGCCCGCAGGCCCCACCACGGCCACCCGCATGGATAAATTTACCCGAACCGTTATCGAAAAAACCGGCTTGCTCGGCATGGTAGGCAAAGCCGAGCGCGGCGATGCGGCTATCGAGGCCATCAAAGATAACAAAGCCGTGTATTTAATGGCTGTCGGTGGTGCGGCATACCTTGTATCAAAAGCGATTACACAGGCCAAAGTGCTCGGTTTTGAGGATTTAGGCATGGAAGCTATTTACGAATTTGAAGTCACCGACATGCCCGTAACGGTCGCCGTAGACAGTACCGGCGACTCGGCACACAAGACAGGGCCGAAAATTTGGCAAGCAAAAATAGCGGAGCAAACACTTAACCTTCAATAAACGAAGCCCGGCCAGCGGCCTAGGTAAAACGGCGGGCACTTTATTGGCGCACCGGCGTCCCAGAGCGTAGGGTCAGATATAAAGCGGCCCCAATAAGCGCCTTGGTTAGGTGTGGAAGCAGATTAAGATACGATCGAAACACACAACCAAGGCGCCAAACCCCACATCTTAATGGAGGCAAATCATGACTCAATTAGCGGATCAAGAATGCCAAGCCTGTAACGCCGGCGCCCCTGCACTCACAGGTGACGCTTTGGCGAATGCCCGCAGAGAACTGCCTGAATGGGATTTATTGGCAGAAGAAGAACCAAAATTTGCTCGGCAATTTTCGTTATCAAACTTTGAGCAGGCACTAAGTTTTGCCAACCGAGTTGGCGAGCTAGCAGAACAACACAACCATCACCCCAAGCTTATTGTTGAGTGGGGTAAAGTGACGGTCCATTGGTGGACGCATAAAATCAAAAACGTGCACCACACCGACGCCGTGCTGGCTGCCAAGACGGATCAAATATTCCGCGATTATGACTAACGTTATAGAATTTAAACGCCCTAAGCCAAGCGTTAAACACAAAGGCAAAACCCTGTGCAAAACAGGGTTTCACAAATGGCAAGTCGTAACGGAAAAAAAGTTCGACGTAAAACAAGGCCAGCTAGTCACGCAGTACCGCTGTAGCCGCTGCGGCCAAGAAAAAACCACGGCACATTAAACCATAAAGCCATAACATTAGCCCAACAGCAGGGGCCTGGCTCGCAGGCATCACTCGGCTCGATTAAAACACATCAAATCTACCCTTTCCCCATGGTAGGTTAAGGCTCGCCTCCAAACCCAACCTAGTCGGCTATAGAATGCACGCTGATCTGGCGTAAACAAATATAGTGTCGAAACAGCCATTGCGTTACAAGCAATGTCACAACTATGGCCAATCAGCGCCGTAGCCACACCGCAGCGACGAAACTCCGGCAGCACAAACACACTGGCTAGCCATGGCGTTAATTCGGGAAAGCAGTCCATATCCTGCGCATCAAGTGCAGCGGTGGCAATGGGTGCACCGCAGCTATCGAGGGCAACGAACATCGTCGGCGAAAACCCACCGGTAGTATTCGCGCAACAATACCTCTGCATTTTTCGAATTCGATCTGACAGCGCCTGGCCTGGGTTTAGGTGCGCCCACTGCTGCTGATGCCAACGAGCGACTTCAGGAATAAGGTGTGCACAGGTTCGAATATCGGCAATCACAAACGGGGGATTTTCGCTCAAAACAAAACGACCCTTAGTGTCTAACGGCTAGGCCTCTAACGGCAATAAAAAACCCCGCCGAACATGGCTCGACGGGGTTCATCAAACAACCTAAGGACACCTGTAAAGGCTAATAGGGTAAAAAATTGAAGGTGTGACGTAAAGTCGTTTTCAAGACATCCTCGGCACCAAAATTAATCGCGCGCAGACGCGCCATCAATTTACGCTCCAATGATTTATCAGCTAAATCGCTCGAGATAATTTTCACGCTGGAAACATTGCCCGCAGGTTCAATAACCAGTTCAAAAACAACCTTGCCCTCTAGGGTCGGGTCCTCATCAAGCGCGCGTTGATACAAACCAAAAATGCTGGCTTTATTCGCATCAACCGTTTGCGCCATAGCCACTTTACTGCGCGTACCTTTAACGCCATCAGCTTCGTTGCTGCGCTCCTCTTCGGCCGCCGCGCTGACTTCTGCCAGTTTGCTATCCACTGCAGTCGTCTCACGACCCGAAAGCGCCGCACCACCGGTGTCGGTACTTAGCGCCGCCGGGTTAACACCGCCACTCATTGTTTGTGCACCGCTGTTAATTAAGTTGCGATCGGCCGCTGCCGCTGTACCCTGAGCGCGTGTAACCTGCTGCGTTTTAACATCGCTCACATCGAGCGAGTCACGCATCGCGCTCAAGTCGTCGGCAAAAGCCAGCACACCGCTTTTTTTAGCGACTTCTTTGGCTTTTTGCAGTTTCACCGGATCGGGCTCTTTTTTGGGCTCAGGTTCCGGCTTCGGCTCCTCTTTTTTAGGTTTGGGCTCCTCCTTTTTTGGCTCCTCTTTTTTTGGCTCGGGCTTAGGTTTTGGCTTGGGGGGCGGCGGTTTAGGCAGCTCTTTTTTCTCCAACACAACCCGCGCCAACTGAGGTGGTAGCTTGGCCTTTTCCTCACGCGTTTTTTCGGGAAGATCAATCTGTGCGATGATATAGCCGGCAATAACAAACGGAATAAATAGCGCTAAAAATATCTTCCAATAACGCCTATTATCTTCTAACTCGCTGGACCAAGGTAAAACTAAATTTGGCGCCAGAATGAGTTTCATACTACTCATGGCGCCTCCTTGGTGTCTGAGCTCGCAATCTTGCTAACCGCCAAAGAAATATTTCGATAATCCGTTTGCGCGCAGGTCGTCATAATTCGCTTCAGCAAAGTATACGGAATCGTATTGTCACCCATAATGGTCACATCGCGTCCCTTTTTAGCCTCGACATCATTCGCAAAAGGCTTGCGCGACGCAAGATATTCAAGCTCCTTTTTTAGCGCAGCTATTTCATCGCCCTGTTCAGCTAAAACGGCATCCACTTTAGCAATCGAGCGCCCGGAAATAATAATTTCTTCGGGGCTGACCATGACAACCAACGTGCTATCTGGCTTTTTCTCGGCGACGGACTCTGGCAGCTTGATGGCCTTATTACTCTGCAGGACTTCTACATCAGAGGAATTGACCAACAAGAAAAACACCAGAATCGTGAAAATATCCATCAGCGAGACGAGGTTTAACTTAGACTGCCCTTTGTGGCGGCGATGGAGCCGAGCCATACGCTTTGCGCGTAGTGACTGTTTCATTGCATCACCTCCGCATCCGGTAGCGCATCATATGGGCGCTCTTGGGCGGGCAG
Source organism: Marinagarivorans sp. (assembly GCA_036554385.1). GTDB lineage: Bacteria > Pseudomonadota > Gammaproteobacteria > Pseudomonadales > Cellvibrionaceae > Marinagarivorans. The sequence goes on from DATBNJ010000158.1 coordinate 10,954, forward strand.
ATCGCCTTGTGCCGATTGCTCTGGCGCATCACCCAAGGAGATCTCCGGAAACAATTCGGCATCGACCACAGAGGCGACAACCACCGCTTCGTAAGAGCGCACAGTATCCATCGTACTTACAATGGTCTGATAGTCAGTGTTTTTCTGAGATAGAATAAAAATATCGCGTTTTTCTTTACCCTTTTCGGCAAGTTGGCGCTTAATTTCCTGCAACACCGTGGACAACATTTCATAGTCGTGCTCGCCGTCTTTTTGAGCAACCGTTTTCAATGGCGCTCCCGCAGGATAATTAACCACCAGCTTATCAGGGTGAATGACCACCTCTAATGCTTCATTTTGCTGCGGATCATCGTTGGCACTGTTAGGTGCAAGATCCGGCAGTTTTAAGTCGAGTACAGTGATGTGAGAAAACACCATGCTCATCAACAAAACGGGCACAAGAATGATCATCAGGTTCATAAAAGAGGTAATGTCGAGATCGGCTTCCTCTTTTGCTCTTCGTCTGATTCTCATAATTCTATTGCAGCCTAATTATTATCGAGCGGGGTTTTGTGGGTGTCCACCGGGTTGCGCCTTAGCAGCACCCGTTAAGGCGCTCGACGACAAAATATTTAGGCACTTCACACCCGCCATTTCGAGGCTATCAATAATTTCATTAGTTTTATTTTGAATCGTAGTGTGCAATAGCAACAGCGGAATGGCCGCCATCAAACCAAAGGCAGTGGTATTCATCGCCACCGAAATACTTTGAGACAACAAGGTCGCCTTTTCAGAAGGGTCGGCTTCGGCCACGGCGGTAAATGCCGCAATCAAACCCATAATCGTGCCCAACAAGCCTAATAAGGTGGCAATATTGGCAAGCGTCGCGATATATGCAGTGCGCTTTTCTAAGCGAGGCACGGCTTCCATCACGCCCTCTTCCATAGCGTATTCAATTTCTTCACGGCGAGGTGTTTGCTGCATGCGCGCAAGCCCCGACGCGATAATACGACCTACGGGCGCTTGAGAACTGCGCGCAATCTCAACCACACCGTTGTAATCTCTTTTGCGCAGCAAAGGCAAAATGCGATCAAATGCGCGACGATTAGAGCCCTTTGCCACTGTTAAAAATATCCAACGCTCCAAGGCAACAGCCAAGCCCACTATAAGCACTAAGCCAATTGGGTACATGAATGGCCCACCGTTTTGAAAAAAGCCAATCGCAGTATCTAACATTTTAATATCTCCGCCATGCGTTGTTCTTAAAGTAAAGTGATTTAAAAAAAAGGAAAACTATTGGGCAGCGCCGCTGTTAAGGGCATCTGAGTCAGGGCTTGCCTGCATCTGCAGCAAGTAGCTCACTTCGCGCTCATGTTCGGCGCGCTCAACGTGTTCAAACACGTCGCCTAGGCTTGTGCGCGTTTTAAAGGGCATCGTCAGCGCACTTTCATCGGCGGCCTGACGCCACGGCACGATGTAAGTCACGCCCGGGTGCTCTTGGTTGCCTTTCACTGTCGTGCTAATACTTACGACATCTTCGGCGATAACATTAGCTGCAACGGCAAACACTGCCGCCGCGACAAAATTGATAGTTAATATTCTCCGCATACTCATTGTGAAGCCTCCGCGGCTGGTTGCTCAGCCGGCTGCTGTTTCGCGCGCTCGCGAGCGGCCTTGGCTTGGCGACGTTTGATATCGATAATCCAGCCTTTTAGTTCTTTATCGGGCTCGCCCATAATTCGAGCACTCATCTCAAAGTGTGCAAGTGCGTCGTCGAAGCGCCCCATGTACATGTCGTAGAGCACACCGAGGTTGCGCTGAACAACGGCATTGTGGGGCCAAACCGATAGCGCTTTTTTATACAAGGTTTCAGCTTTTTGGAAGTCCCCTTGCTCGCGCACCATAACCGCATAGGCGTTATAGGCTTCGTTATTTAAAGAGTTCACCGTAATGGCCTGCTCGAAGGCTTGCGCGGCGGCATCAAACTGCTGCTGTCGCCACAAGCAAATGGCCAGGTTCAGCCAAGGGCCGGAAAGCTCTGGGTTGGCCTGGGTCAGGTTGTCAAAGTGCACTTCGGCCTGCGGCCAGTTTTCCGCCTGCATCAGGGCGACGCCTTGATTAAAAGCACTTTTTACTTGCTCCGACACTTTAACGCGCTGTTGATCATACGGATTGGGAATCAACACCAAAGGCGCCTCATCGCTGGGCTCGTAAATAATTTCAGGCTCCGGCTCTGGCCTTGCACCACCGGGGCTTGTCGCACACCCCGACACCATCATTAAAAGTGCCAGCAAAGCAGCGCAAAAAATCGCCTTAATGTTCATCACCTTAGTGCACACCTTTGCTTACCTCTACCACGGTTTCCTTTTTGCCATAGCGCGCGGGCAATAAGATTTCGAGGGCGTCGAAACTTTGCTTAACCCACTTGTCATAGAACCCCTCCCACGAGCGCTCGGCGTTAATCACTAACATTTCCACCGCTTTACCTTTAAAGGGATAAGCTTGCTCTTCAAGCATGATTTCGTACTGCTCCATGGTGAGCTCATCCAACCCCGCTGGGCGTTCAGAGTCGAGCAGCGCTTGGTAAAGGTTTGCGTAGACCTCGCCTATGCGGTGATTGGCCTCGGTCGCGAATTCGGCCACGCCGTAATCAATGACGGTTTTGTAACTTTTCAGCGTTTCATCCATGGCTTTGCGCTTAGCCGTCAGGGTTTTCTTGATGGGTGCACGCAACCGAATACTTTCGAAGGCGGCTAAATCTTTAGCCGCAAAATAGCTCGCTGACTGAGCCGCCAAATAGGTTGAGCGCGCACTGCGATTAGCACCGGCTTTGGCGTCTACGGTTATCAGTTCTTTCAGCCATCGCTCTTGGTCACCAACCGCGCCTTGCGCTTTTGCCATCTCGAGCAGCTGAACTCGCGCCTCTAGGGCCAAATCAAAGGGCTCGGGGTAGCGCTGAATATAGTCACCGTAGGTACGCTTAGCCAGCGGCACGTTGCCAGACTTTTGATACAGCTCGGCCGATAAATACAGGGCGCTACGTCGTGTTTCTGGATCGGCATCACCGCTCGACATAATGGCCAGCTGCTCGGCCGCCTTGTCCCATTGCTCTGTCTCTTGATAAATGACCGCTAATTTCGGCGGTATCGTTTTCGCTAACTGATGCGCGGGGAAACGTTGCTGAAAATCGATTAATACCCGCTCGGCACGCGTCCATTCTTGCATTTCCACAAGATAGTTGGCGGCGTCGTACTGACCGTTCATGGCAAGCTCCGTCGCCGGCGCAATTAGCGATATACTCAACATGCGATTAACACCCTGCGACTTCGCCCCGACGGCAATTTCTTGCTCGGCGCGTTTATACATACTGGCGGCGATCCGATCGAGCACTTGCGCTCGGTCTTGGTCGGTCTCGGCAATAATCGTCAACACGTGGCGGTAGGCTTCTTCCGCCAACTGATACTGCTCAAGCTCAAACTGGCTGTGTGCCAACACCAGCCATGCGGTTTTTTGCAGCGCTAGGGATTGAGTTGGCTGCCATGTCGTAAGGCGGCTTGCCACTACGATAGCCTGCTCTTTGTCGCCCTCCCGGTACAGGCGCTCAGCGGCATTGGTTAACACCGCGACCGCTCGCTCATCAGCGGGGTAATAATCGGCAAAGCTTATAGCACTATTAATGCGGTGGTTTTGCAGCGCCGTTAACGCCTCTTGTTCCCCTTGTGTTTCAGGCGCCGGCAAGTTTTCGTACTGCTGCAGCTGACTATCCAAGGCCAGAATCGCGGCATAGCCCGCGGTCGCACCACGCTGCTCATCTAAAAACTCGTAAGCGACCTGCTCATACGCAGCCACAGCTCTTGGCAAGCTACCCGCATCGTTCAGCGCTTCAGCCATTAAGAAGGTAAGCTCGGACTTTCGCTCGGTTTCAGGGAAGGTCTTTAAGAGTTCGTCATAAAACGATGCGGCC
>DATBNJ010000160.1:0-12204 GCA_036554385.1 Marinagarivorans sp.
TCTTCGAATACGTCTGAGCAGCGCTTAAGGAACAGCATGCCGAAGATGTATTCCTTGAATTCCGAGGCGTCCATTTTGCCGCGTAGGATATCGGCGGCGTTGAATAGGTGGCGTTCGAGTTGGGTGAGGGTAAGGGGCATAAACTTCCTAAAACAATGTTTATACCCGCCGATTTAGGCGTAGCGGTCGAATTGATTGTTGTCTTGCGTCATCAAACGAACCAGTTTGGGGTGAACAAAAAGTTTCTCCTTGCCCGCCTGGATTTCGTTGAGCACACCTATCTCGCATAGCTGCTTTAAATAGGCGGAGGCGGTTTGGCGCTTGGCGATGTTGCGCTCCACTAAGTCGCCGATGCGACAGTAAGGTTGCTCGAAAATAAGCTGCACCAATTCATGGCTGTATATCTTAGGCAACGCCGTGCGCAGGTACTGAGTGGTTACTTCTTGCAGCTCACGCACGGCGGCGATTTTGGCGGTGGTCCACTGCGCGGTGTTCTCCACGGCTTTTAAGATGTACAAAATCCACGGCTCCCACTGTTGCTTTGCAGTTACCTCCAACAACAGGCTGTAGTAGTCTTGCTTGTTTTGCACGATATGCCGGCTTAGGTAAAGAATGGGCAGGCTCAGCAGGTTCTGGTCGATCAAGTATAGGATATTGAGCACCCGGCCGGTACGGCCATTGCCATCAATAAATGGGTGAATAGCGTCAAACTGGTAGTGAGCGATGGCCATTTTGATCAGTGGGTCTATGTCGTCTTGCTGGTGTAAAAACGCCTCCCAATTGCTGAGCAGGTCACGAATAACCACCTCACCGGCTGGCGGGGTGTAAATGGTGTCGCCAGTGGCTTGGTTGCGAAGCACGGTACCCGGCACTTTGCGCACGTCCATCTGCATGGCTTTGATGGTGCTGCAGACCTCCAAGGCGGTGTTGGCGCATAGCGGCCGTTTAGCCAACTGGGCGTATCCCTCGCGCAAAGCGGTACGGTAGCGCAGTGCCTCTTTGGTCATCGGGTCTGCTTGGCTGTCTTCCTGCGCGTACTGGAAGAGCTTGTCACTGGTGGTTACAATGTTTTCGATCTCAGAGCTATCCTTGGCTTCCAGCAGTGGCAGTAGGTTGATGAGCAAACCCTGATTGGGCAGCAGCTCACCGGCCTGTTTAAGCTCGGCTAGGGCAGCGCGCGCGGGAATACAGGCCTTGAGCACTTTAAGGGTATCGTAGCTTTCCTCAGGCGGCGGAAGCGGCGGCAACTGGTTGTAGGGACTATTGGGCTGCCATGTCATGTTTAAATTTCCAGCTTTTATCGTCATGACGCGCAGAATATGTCGATGGCATCGACATGTAAACGCCTCATGTCGATTTTTTAGCATTTTTTATACACGTTATGGGCTTATGTACACGGTATCGACATAAACTAGGCTTATGTCGATTGAGCTCGCTGTGTCGAGTTGACTCTTATAGGTGTAGAAAAAGCGTTTATCTATACATATCCAAGCATCATGTATCTAGCACCGTATCCAACTGATCCCAAGCACTTTTTTGTCTCGCGCTACTGGGACAGTCATCCTAAGGCTGCTCCTCAAGACGGTTGTTAAGTTTGCTATCGCATCCGCCCCTAAGCCCATGCCAAGGCCAGAACATTGCGAGAGGGGTGGTTTTCCTCGGCGCCTTTCCCTACTCTGGGTGTCGAAGTTGCGCGCGGGCCGGTTTTGTTGCCAGCGGCCCGTTTTTATTGTCACCAACACGGAGTATTTGAATGTCACGCATTCGCGTCGAATTCCCCAACCGCCTAGGCCACAAGCTGGCCGGAGCGCTGGAGCTGCCCACCGAGGTGCAACCCAGAGCCATGGCCATTTTTGCCCACTGCTTTACCTGTGGTAAGGATGGGGTGGCCTCCTCGCGGATTTCCCGCGCGCTGGCCGAACAGGGCATTGGGGTACTGCGCTTTGACTTTACCGGGCTCGGCGGCAGTGATGGCGATTTTGGTGATACCAGCTTTTCCACCAACTTGGCCGACCTGGCAGACGCCGCCGAGTGGTTGACCCGCGAGTACCAAGCGCCGCGCCTGATTATTGGCCATAGCCTGGGCGGGGCCGCGGCCTTAGTGGCCGGTAAACTGATCGACTCCATCGAGGCCATAGTCACCATAGCCGCGCCCGCCACACCGCAACACGTTAAACACCTCTTTGCCCACCGCACTCAGGATATCCGCGCCCAAGGCCAGGTTAAGGTCGATATCGGCGGCCGAGCTGTGAATATTGGCACTGACATGCTCGAGGATTTGGAGCAGTGGCCGCTGGACAAAACCCTGGACGGTCTGGACAAACCGCTCCTCATTTTTCATTCACCGGTGGACCAGCTGGTTAACGTGGCAGAAGCCGCCAAAATTTATCAGGCCGCCCAACACCCCAAGAGCTTTATTTCTCTGGAAAACGCCGACCACCTGCTTACCAAGGCGGCGGATGCCGACTACGTGGCCTTGACCCTAACCGCTTGGGCCAGCCGCTACCTGGATGTGTCATCGCCGCAACTGCAAAGCCAGGACAGGCCCACAGTGGCACCCGGGGAAGTGCTGGTCACCGAGCACGATGCCGCTTTTCTGCGCGGCCTCTACAGCGCCGACCACCAGTGGCTGGCGGACGAGCCCCAAGACAAGGGCGGCAGCAACCTAGGCCCCTCGCCCTACGAGCTACTGTTGATGTCGCTCGGCGCCTGCACCTCAATGACGCTGCGGCTGTACGCCAACCACAAACAGCTACCGATAAAAAACATTCAGGTGGCGCTGAGCCATAAACGCATCCACGCCGAGGACTGCGCGGACTGCGAAACCAAGCACGGCCGAGTGGACGAAATCGAGCGCATCATCACTTACCAAGGTCAGCTCACCGAGGAGCAACAGCAACGGCTATTGCAAATCGCTGACAAGTGCCCGGTACACAAAACTCTGGAAGGGAATATAAAAGTGCGCACTCGAGCTCAAGCCAAGGGCTGACCCTTCTCCAAGGTAATCCCACTTAAATAAGGCTAGAACAAAGCTCGTTCAGTGAAGATCGTTACGCAATAATTATTCGCTTCATGCTGAGCACATCGAATCCGCATTTTAGGGGCCGCTCAAGCCTTCTCGACATCTTGCTCCACCGATATGGCCCTATGGACAGTCACCTTAAAACGCCCATTAGAGCGGCGTTTGGCGCCTGCTCGCTTTGCCATCGCGAGTGGCGCTCCGTATATCGACCAGCCTTAAAAAAAACCTCTTTGCTAGTTTGCGTAATTAAGCACAGCGACATACTGCATTTGCTGAGGTTTACCCTTGGCCACGCCTGGAATAAAGCGTGCGTCCGGCAGCGCGCTACTGGGACAGTCATCCTAATGCTGTTTTACGCCGTTATCCCGCGCACAGCTCGGGTTGCCTCATTGTGAGAGTTTTCCATAAGCTGCTGCAGCGCTCTCTTCATAAAAGCTTGGCTTAATGTTTCCTTTGTAACGTTAACTGCCCAGCCAAGTATTTGCGTAATTTTACGCATTAAGCGCTCAACCCAATAGCCAATACTGCGCGAACCCGAGCCCGAGGCTCCGCCTGATGGGCCGCCTTTGTCGTTGGGGCCGCCCATATCAAAACCTTGTTTAAGTAGGGCGGCAATATTGTCGGCTAGTGTTACCGCGCCAATAAATACCGCTTGTAACTTGGATAGCGAGAAGCCTACAATTTTACGTAGAACATAAAATAAGGCAGAGCTAATCCAGCGCCAGGTACTGGTGGCAGAGGGCTCTACTTTAATGTTGGATTCGAGCCATTGCTGCATTTGCGCTTCGGTAGGCTCATGGATCCCTGTAGGCGCGAGGGTTCCCCATGACTTGCCTTTAGCGTTAACAGAATCAATGTAGCTTCCTATCATATGATCGGTTGGCCAAATGATGGGCTTGGTGTGAATAAAATAAGCCATATTCCCGAAGGGGGCGTGGCAAAAAGGGAAGACGGGGATCATTGGTACAGGGTCGCTTTCGTGATAAACCCTAAAAATATTATTCTTATCGATTTTGTCGGTATGGCTTTTGGCAAATAAGTGGGTTGCTGGACGAGGTGCTCCAAAAGTGTATACCTTGGTCGCGACACTTCTTTTGGTGTGATTAACCCAATCTGCAGCCAATGTTGCTACTGCACCCCCCAAGCTATGGCCGACACAGTGAACAACCTGTGGCTTAGCGCCATTTAAGCTCGCAAAAAAGGCTTCTAATTGAGGAATCATGCTTTTGAATATATGGTTAAAGCCAATATGGACAGGCCTACCGGATACACCTATTTCTAAGCCAATCCTAGCGTTACTGACCCAGTCGGCACCGTAGTTTGCAAATGTCGAACCTCTAAATATAAGGAATATATCGTCGCTAAAGTTATCTTTACCTTGAGCGCAAATGCAAAATATATCGCGTGTGTTTATTAAGCGTGCCCCAACGGATGCCCGCAGAGTTGTCAATCCTCCTTGCTCTATAATCTTCTTGTTAAGTAGAAAAAACTGCTCAGCGCTAGCATCATTTTGTGCGGTATATATATCAGCAGCTAAGTTAGCTGCTTGAATTGGCTGTAAAGTTCCCATTTTAAATCCTTCTTATAGTTTCCCATTTACATTTAGTGTTGATGAAGCCTGCCCGCTCTCGGTAGCTTTCAGTCTCATTGTTGATGTCGCATGTTAACCCCATAGTCTCTCCGGGGGGGTGTCTCTCTGCAAATAGCTCAGGTTCTCGCTTCGCGGCATACCATATTGTCTTTTTTTCTTCGTTATCATAGACGTTAACAAAATGACTAACCACAAACTCCGTCATCGGCCCCAGCGTCATGGTGTCTTTTATGACGGGTAAATCAAATTCGCCACTAGCTGAGGTTTGGTGTTTGTAAATGCGCTCTTCTCCGCCGGGCATAACAATAACCACTTCAATATCAACATTGGCTAAAGGCTTGCCGTCTTTCAGTAGCGTCCCATTTAAGGGCGACATTAGAACAACTTCTTTTTTGAAGGGGTTGAGTGATGGTAGAGACATACAGGCTCCTGAAACGCTGGCAAACAATAGTGTCAGAAGGGTGGTTTTGAGAATGGTCTTCATCATCCCTCCTTTGGATAAATGAGGCTTAATTACCCTAATTGGGGTGGGGCAACTATAGCAAGCACATGCTAGTTACAAAAGTGAAAGATATCAATGAGAGTGGCCCGACCAAATGAGTCTACGCGGCAGATGCTTGCGTACTTGAGTAAGGCCGCTGGGTCGAAGCGTTTGCGCGTGCGGTACAGCTGCAGCGTCTCTAACACGACACTCTGGCCAACTTCGTTGCGGAACTTACAGCAGTCCGCCAAGGTTTTCTCTGCGCTGTATACCTGTACTTTGGTGCCGTCGAAGGTGGTCGTGTCTATACCCGCGCTAAATGCAGCAGCGGCAAAGCGATAGGGATGCACCGGCGGGTAGTCCAGCTCCGGCAGGCGAACACTGCGCGGCAGTACGCGATGGGGAATTTGGGTAGTAATGCCGTGCCAAGCCAGAGAACGGCTTTTGGGTAACGTGACGCCACGGTCACCAGATCTGGGTGGTGATGGACGGTAGATCGGCTAAGCGGTATAGGTGGCACAGCTCTATCAGGACAGTCACCTTAAAACGCCCATTAGAGCGGCGTTTGGCGCCTGCTCGCTTTGCCATCGCGAGTGGCGCTCCGTCTATCGACCAGCCTTAAAAAAAACCTCTTTGCTAGTTTGCGTAATTAAGCACAGCGACATACTGCATTTGCTGAGGTTTACCCTTGGCCACGCCTGGAATAAAGCGTGCGTCCGGCAGTGCTTTTTCCAAAATAACGGCATCGCTTCGATAGCGGCCATGAGCTTCGATGCGGCGCACACCTGCTACTTTACCTTCCTCATCGACGTGTGCGATAACCCGTGTTAACGGCCCTTTGCTGGCAAAAAAGTTACGCCCCTCGCCACCTCCAGCTTGGTACTTGGCATACCACTGCGGCACATCCAGGCGCTCTTGCGGTGCGATATAACCTGCGCCTAAACGCTTCTGCATATTACCGAGATTAGGCAATAACAATATTGGCTGCTGGCCCTCTATCTCGGAATACACCACTCTAAAAACCATGCGCACAGGCACTGGATTACCATCGACGGTTGCCGGAGTAAAATTGCGGCCACTCATGGCTTGCTCCGTTTGCTGGCGCAACTCGTCAAATCCTTCTTTTTCATAACAGCGCACATCACTAGTAATACCACTGACGTCTACGTCCGCTTGACAATACACGCCGACCACCGGCAAATCGGCACTCAGTTGCGGCGCGGATACCGACTGCTGCAGATGTGCAAGGGCATCGGCAAATTCGGCGGGCTGGTACTTGCTGGCGTAGGCAGTGCCGCTGAAGGCAAAACCGAAAAAAATACAGCCAACTAAACGAGTGATTGGGTTGTCGATAGGTCGTTTCATGCTCTTATCCTCAAATGGCATTTGTTTGGAGTTTTTACTCCTACTGCCTTGAGGGTAGCACCGACCGACTCATACTTTTGTTAAATAATTATTACAGTCATGCAATAAATGCTAAAAAATTTGAAAAAATAGGACGCAATTAACATGCGGGGGCTCGATCAGGTAGACGGAAGGAAGCGAAATATTGGTGCCGCCCTACATCAAGGATCTCCGCCTACTTAGGGATGACATATAACGTGGAGCGTATTACACGCTTTTTGTCCATAAATCCTCGTCTGCGCGGGGACGACTGATGACGCTGGAGATGGCAGGTCGCTTTGCAGCGGCAGCTTGTGCGGGGAAGCTAAACTCTCAGGTGATGTTTGGCTATAAAAAAGGCCGCTAAAAAGCGGCCTTGCATTAGGTCTTCTAGGCCCTGGCCATTTCTGACACAGGTGATACATCCTCGCTATCAATAAGTGTATTGCACACTCAGGCTAAAGTCCTGCCCGACTTCTTTGGTATAGAGGTCGATACTACTTACACTGCCGTCAGCGCTGCGACGGTCTGCAGCAATCGTAAAGTCTTGATCCAGCAAATTGCGCACTTTGAATTTGACCGTAAAGTTGTCGGCTGGGTAGAACGAATAGGTCATATCCAGTGAATGGAATGGCTGCTCGAAGCTGTCTGGTGCGCCGTTTCGCCCAGCAAAAAACAGGCGTTCACTAAACACATTGTATGACAAGGTCGCCGCATGCATACCATCGGGGGCGTCGAAACCGAGAATAAGGTTAGCTACTTGGTCCGATGCACCTTGCAGTGGGCGAACCATATTCGTCGGGGCGTCTGCACTGTTACCTGCTTTTAGCTCCTGATCCATAAACGTGAAGTTGCCCTGGATAAAAAATGGATCCAAAACATCAGCCACACTGCCTAGCGTTTTTAGAAACTCCAGCTCTATACCAAACAGCTTGGCGCTTTCGGCATTGTGAATTTCGGCGGTGATATTGTCATCTGTTGCCGCACCCTCAAACAATTCGATGGGGTCGGTAATGTCTTTATAAAACAGCGATGCCGTAAAATTATCACCGCCCCCAAAAAACCATTCAGCCCGCAAATCGTAATTGTGCATTTGCGAAGGAATAACATTGGGGTTACCGTTCATGGAGATATCGGTGATTGGATCACGATAGCTCGAATCGGATATCTCCCTTAAATCTGGGCGCACGGTGGTTTCAGCAAAACTAAAGCGCAACTGAAAATCATCTGCCCAAAAATCCTGTAGCATCCAAGTCAGAGCAGCCGAATTATAATTGTCAGCATTCTGATAAGTCGCGTCGCGAAAGTAATCCGCCACTATCTCTGGGTTTTCATTTTCGGCGCCTGGAAATTGAGAGCCGTCATAGTTAATGGGGTTCCAAGGCAAATTAACCTGTTGATAGTCCTCCCAGCGCGAGCCGGCAACAAGACGCAGAGTGTCATCCCAAGTTAAATCAATTTGACCAAAAGCTGCATTAACTTTATTGGCGGCCACGTAACTGTTCGCGTTACCAGGATTAGTTCCAATAAGAAAGCCATTTTCCGGATTGAGCATATTCTCGTCGGAAAAAACACTGCCTAGAGGACCATTATAAATAGAGGGGTCTGGCCCAGTGAAAGTGCTACCAAGAAAAAACTCAAACTGTTCATAGGCTCGCGCTTTTTGCCAATAATCCGTGCCGCCATTGAGCTTTAAATCAAAATCCTTCCAACTGAAAGGTACAGACACGGAAAAACCCTGGGAATCGACAAAATCCCGCAGCTGGGTAAAACGGAAATTTGCCACCGATGAGTCATTTCGGGCCACGGAGCTGCTGGTCGCCGCACCGGTTTGAGGGTTGGCGGTGATATCGCTCTGCACTACCGTTTCACTGGGAAGATCGGTGGATGCCTCACTATCGGAAATATACCAATTTAGTGTAGCCCCCTGTAAAAACGACAAGGCCTCTAAGCCCAAAAAGTCTATGGTTTCGCTGCCCAATTCGTGTTCGCCGTGAATTTGGTGAACCTCCAGCTCCCGTTGCTCATAGCGGATGCTATCGTTGCGAAGGCCGCGACCATCTTCGAGTAAAAAGTTGGCATTAAAATAATCAATTCGTGCCACTTCGTCGTCGGTATTGCGTATAAATAAACTGGTCGTTTCAACCTTATTCTCGGAGTTTAAACGCACACCTACACTGAAGTTACCGGTTAATCCCACACTAAAGCTGCTTTCTTCCTCGAAAACGACTAAGTTATCGGGGTCAGCAATTTTACGTTGCGTAATTTTACTATTGCGCCACTGCGAATCGTAAGCGGCACCGGCCAAAAAGCCGATTTCCATGTCATTCGGCAGCGTAAAGTTGTTACCAAAATTAATTTCCGCACTCATATCCGGATCGCCGGATTCTTTGGCAATGGAAATATCACGATTAAGAGAAACAATTAAATCGCGATTAAGCGCCCTTGCGCCGTCTAAATCCGTGTTCGTTAAATCACGAATATTACCGGGCGTGAAGTTGCCGCGATAACGATCGAGGGCGGCACTGATTTCTGCAGGTAAAGCGCGAGTGCCATCGTCTTTGCCCCATGAATCATCGCCACCACCACTGTAGGTATAAAAATCTGAGGATTGGTTATTTAAACCGGTACCAAGCTCAATTGAGAACACTAAATCTTCGGGGATACCGGTGGTGCGAATATCCACGCTACCGCCACCAAACGCTGCCGGTTTGTCGGCCGACGCAACTTTTTGTACCGCAAGCGATTCCACAATCGAGGTAGGGAAAATATCTAATGGTAAAACATTTCTCGACAAATCGGGTGATGGCACCATGGCGTTATTCAGCATCGTACTGGAATAACGCTCACCCAAACCCCGCACAAAAACAAATTTACCGTCAATTAAGGTAACGCCGGGTACACGGGTGAGTGCCATGGCGACGGTAGAGTCACCGATGCGGCCGATTTGTTCGGCGCCAATATAGTCGGTGGCAACGGCCTGCTCTTGACGCTCCTGCACTAGGCTTTCGGCACCACTGACCATGCGGCCGAATATTACTACTTCTTCCATTACTGACGGGGCCACTACGTCTTCGCTGATGTCTACCTCTTGTGCCTGCACCACTGAGCTGACCGCCAGGCTGAGCAGACTTAGGCTGAAACCAACGTGCACAGCCCTCTTTGAAAAATTATGTTGATTCATCTGAACGACCTATGTTGTCAGAGTTTTACTTACTGCCTAACAGAAAGGGCGCCGTAAGGCGCCCTTTATTACGGCATTGCACTAATATGCTTGGTCAGGTGATTACTCAGCTTCGAACCAAAGTGGCATAGCGCGATTCTCTGGGTGCAGGCCATAGGTCCAGCCTACTGTCCAGTCATTATCCCGAGTCACACCACCGATAAAGTCGCGGCCTTCGGTTGGGGTTACACTTACGGGCATTGCGTTAACAATCATGTCACCCAGCGGCAAAGAGTAAAAACCATCGAGTATCGCCAAGCCCATATCCATATCGTCTGCTTCGGGGTTTTGACCAGCTTCAGCGGTTTGCATTACGGCGTTGTTAGCCTGCAAAAACTCTAACTGCGTAGTAGCGTCGGGCAGTGCAGCGCCGGTGGTCAACTGGTTACAAGCGAAAACATTCTGGGCAATCACCAAGTCACCGTCTTGCGCAGCTTGCAAACCTTCAGTGGAATCGATACGGACACAGTAGTTATCGTCATCGCTGGAGGCCATATGAGCAGTGGTCACAATGGAATTTTCAATGATTGGGAAATGCGCTTCGCGAATGCGCCAACCGTTGCCGGGTGTACCGTGGGTACCGGAGCTGGCAGGGTTAGGTGACACGATGCAAGTAAGGTTTCTAATAGTGGCTCGGCTGTTTATGCCTTGGGCAATAAAGGCTGCAATGGTATTTTCATCCAAGCTATCCCAGCTACCAATACCGTCGGATTCAATACAGTGGTCGCCATCGGTTTCGTTTTGAATGACCAACGCATATTCAATGGTGCCGGAGTAAGCTTCGTCAATATCAATGGTGTCGTCGCGTGAATACATGCCCACAAAGTGGCTAACGTTTACTGCGCCGCCAAAAAATTCAATGCCGTCATCATAAGTGGCATAAACCTGCAGGTAGTCTACTTCGGTACCTGAACCCACCGCATTAAAAGTAATACCATTAAGCTCGTTGCCAGGTGCCACCTGGGCGCCAGAGTGTTTTAACACAAAGTATTTCAGCACACCGGAGTTGTCGGCATTATTAGAGCCGCCGTACTGGGTAATACCAGCGCCGTCTTTACCTTCTGCATCTACGTGACAATCGCTGGTGACCAGGTCGCCAGCCGCAGCAGTACCTTCATAAGAGCACTTATTGGTAATACCAAACCCGTTGATGATCATGCCGCCCCATTGCTGCACGTCTTCTGGCCCTACAGTGCCGTCTACCGCATCGCTGGTGGAAGTCACGGTAACAGGAGCAAACTGCGTACCTTCAGCAAATATTTGCGAACCGCGGTTGATTACCATGTAGTCGTCGTTCGAGCGGAAAGCTAAAGTGACACCGGGATTCAGACGAATGCTTGATCCATCTCCACCTTGGGTTAGACCAGCTTCGGCCAAACCGGCATCGTCTCGGTAATTTTGCCCAACAATCAAACTGTCATTAAAAATATGCGCACCGTCATTCGGCAAATCGTTAAATACTAATTCCTCTTCGCCGACATAAGGTTTGCTAATGCTGACAAAGTCTGTGCCATAGGTACAATGCGGGGCGTTGTAGGAGCCCTGACGCAAAGTGGTACCTTCGGTGTAGGAAGCACAAGGGTTATTCGCACCACCGTTTCCGCCGCCAGTGCCTTCGTTGATAACGTTTTGGCTATCGTTACCTACAGAGTTGTCCACCGAGGATTGATTGCGAGCGTCAACTTTAATATCCCCGCCGCTGCCGCATGCGGCCAGTGCAGCACTAAGGGTGCACACACCCACAAAACTCACGATTTTCATAGATCTTTAACTCCTAAATGAATTGCAATATAAATGTCAGGCCTTCCGCAGCGCGCCTTCTAATAAAATCAGTGCAAACGCTAAAGGTGTTTTTTGCGCCTAAATGCGACAGACTGCGCTAGTTCGTGGGCGTGTATGTTGGTTGAAATTTGTGACTAATCAATGACAGCTTTATGAAGTATTTATGACTGGTCAAAGACGGGGGAATGGCTAATGGGTTTAGTCGACTTGAACCAAGCGCCCATGGATTCCCGTCGGCAAGATAGGCTTTGGCAACGCCGGCAATGCCACGGTAAGTGCATTTACCGCTGCCACGGTTAACTTTACCCTTGAGCTAGAAACCGAAGTGGTAGTGGAATAGCGGCTCGGAAACTGCTGCGCAAGCCTATTTTCTGCAAGGCTAAAACGCAAAAACCCTTCGCCTGTTTTCGGCGAAGGGTTTTTATTGACGCCCGAAGATAATGGCATTGCCTTAAACACGTTACGGCCGTTTTATGCCGGCTCGCCTCGCGCAAGCGCCCTATCGGAACAGTCACCTTAATGCGTTACTTTATCGGAAATACTTTATCGGTGCAGTCTCACCTACTCGCGACGACCTCATCAGTATCAATGCCTCCTAATGCGGGCAAAACGATTATGACTTTCACAACAATGCGATCGATTATTCACCGCCGAGAAACTGCCGATAAACCTAGCAGCTAATACCCCACTGTGAGTTTGACTATTTTTCCTGCGCATGAGGA
>DATBNJ010000161.1:0-4660 GCA_036554385.1 Marinagarivorans sp.
AAACTTATCGCCCTTACAGTATGTGCAGAACAAACGCATGAGCATTGCCGAGGACCTCCTGAGAACGAGCAATATCACCATCGCAGAAATCGCCAACCTTTCGGGGTTTCAAGATCCACAGCACTTTAGCCGGCTGTTCAAAAAGCTTTATAATGTGTCGCCGAGACAATACCGGGTAACCGTGCGCAGCAAGCTCTTTACCTGACCGCAAAAAAGGCCCAATTAATGAGGTTTTGCGGTAGCCATGCGTTTTGAAATCTGCGATAGTTCGCGCCAATTTTACAATGGCCGCTATTCTATTTATCGATCATCGTGCCTTGCATGATCGTTAGGCGCGACCCAGGTGGTCGGGGCATTCACAACGACGACCAGCGACGGCACAACGCTGGCGTTTTTCAACTTTTACTCAACAAGTCCACTTTAAAAAGGGTTTTCTTGAATTGAATACAAAATCCCGACCGCCTTGGTCTGCCGATGATTCCGCCGAGCTATATGCGATTAACGAATGGGGTGCAGGTTATTTCGCTATCAACAATGACGGTGAAGTCGCCGTTTCATGCGCGACAGAAAGCGGTGAACAAGTGCAGGCATCTGTGCTCGATATCGTTCGCCAAGCACGCGCCCGCGGTCTTGACGCCCCCGTTCTTATTCGCTTTGAGGACCTACTGGCTCAGCAAATTAAACGCCTGAATGAAGCTTTTCGAAAAGCCATCAGGGACAACAACTACCAGGGCGAGTATCGTGGCGTTTTCCCGGTCAAGGTGAACCAGCAGTGTCATGTGATCGAAGAGATTGCACAGGTTGGCGCGCCATATAACCACGGCCTAGAAGCAGGCTCAAAGCCCGAACTGATCATCGCGCTTTCAACCCTAGAAAATCGCGAAGCGTGCATTATTTGTAACGGCTACAAAGACCAAGAGTTTATCGACCTCGGTTTACAAGCGTGCAGCATGGGATACAAAGTATTCTTTGTGATTGAAACCCCCTCAGAGCTGCCAATTATCCTAGAGCGCAGCCGAGAGCTCGGCATAAAACCACTTATCGGCGCCCGAGTAAAACTGGCCTCGATGGTCGGCGGGCATTGGAACGCCACCAGTGGTGACCGCAGCATATTTGGGCTTTCTACGGCGCAACTTATTGAGCTCGTCGATAACCTTAAAGCGGCCGACATGCTCGACTGCCTGCAGCTGTTACATTACCACTTGGGCTCGCAAATCCCCAATATTCGCGATATTCGCACCGGCGTGTTAGAGGCCTGCCAAGTCTACATGGACCTGGTGCGCGAAGGCGCTGCAATGGGCTATTTGGATTTAGGGGGTGGCCTTGCGGTCGACTACGACGGATCCAAATCAAACTACGTGCACTCGCGCAACTACTCGCTTGATGAATACTGCGCGGACATAGTCGACGTGTTGATGTCAACCCTCGATCCGTTCAATATCGCGCACCCGACTATTGTTACCGAATCGGGACGTGCTACCGTTGCCTACTCGTCACTATTGGTATTCAACGTACTCGACGTCGCCACCTACGAACCCGGCACTATTCCTGAAAGCATTCCCGCCAGTGAAAACGCTATGATCCACAACCTTGTGGAGTTAATTGGCACAGCTAACGAGCGCAATATTCAAGAGTGTTATAACGATGCGGTATTCTACCGCGACGAACTTCGTGAGCTTTTTAAGCGCGGACAAATTAATTTGCGCTCGCGCTCGTTGGCAGAAAACCTCTTTTTGGCCAACATGCATCGCATTTTAGCCATAGCTGACGAAATGCCACGCGGCCTTGACGAAGCCGACAAGCTCAAAGAGCAGTTATCTGATATTTATTACTGCAACTTCAGCCTGTTCCAATCACTGCCCGACATGTGGGCGATCGATCAGGTATTCCCCGTCATGCCACTGCACAGGCTCAATGAAGAGCCAACTCGACAAGCCATTATTGCCGACATCACCTGCGATTGTGACGGCAAGATTGATCGCTTCGCCGATTTGCGCGGCACACGCAAAACGTTGGCATTGCACCCGCTCGACAGCAGCGATGAATACTACATCGGCGCCTTTTTAGTGGGGGCTTACCAGGAAACCTTGGGCGACCTGCACAATTTGTTCGGCGATACCAACGTAGTAAGTATCCGTTTTAATGACAACGGCAGTTACGAATTTATTCACGAAATACACGGTGATAGTATTGCGGATGTTTTAAGCTATGTTGAGTACGACCCGCGAAAGATGCAAGACCGCTTCCGTCGCAATGCCGAGCTGGCAGTGCGCGAGGGCAAAATCACTGCAGCAGACCGCCTTAAAATTATGAATGCTTTTAGCGAAAGCATGCGCGGTTACACCTATTACGAGCGGTAATTTTTACCCAACAGTTTTCTCCTAAACCGAAACGACCTTGAGGTTTATTTTATGAGCAAAGTTTTAATTATCGGCGCTGGTGGCGTCGGTGGTGTTGTCACTCACAAGTGTGCGCAGCTTGATAATGTTTTTACCGACATCATTTTGGCGAGCCGCACCGAATCAAAATGTAAAAAGATTGCTGCGCAATTAAAACGGCCTATCCGAACAGCACAAATTGACGCCGACAATGTGCCCGAGCTGACCGCCTTTTTGGAAAAAGAACAGCCCAGCTTGGTAATTAACGTGGCCCTGCCCTATCAAGACTTGCATATTATGGATGCGTGCTTAAACGCAGGCATTCACTACATGGATACGGCAAATTACGAACCCCCAGAGGAAGCCAAGTTTGAATACAGCTGGCAATGGGCCTATCAAGACAAATTCAAACAAGCGGGCTTAATGGCATTGCTCGGTAGCGGCTTTGACCCTGGCGTGACCAATGTGTACACCGCTTACCTTAAAAAGCATTACTTTGATGAAATTCACGAACTGGATATTATCGATTGCAATGCCGGCGATCACGGCCAGCCATTTGCTACAAACTTTAATCCAGAGATCAATATTCGAGAAGTCACCGCCAACGGGCGGTATTGGCAAGACGGACAGTGGGTTGAAACGCCGCCGCTGTCCATTAAAGAGACCTACGACTTCCCCGAAGGTATTGGTCCTAAGAATATGTACTTGATGTATCACGAAGAGCTCGAATCGATTACCAAACACTTTCCCGAAATTAAACGGGCGCGCTTTTGGATGACATTTGGCGATGCGTATCTGAAGCACTTGGAAGTCCTTCAGAATGTTGGCATGACAGGCATTGAGCCGGTGCAATACAATGGCGTTGAGATTATCCCGCTGCAATTTTTGAAGGCCGTATTGCCTGACCCGTCAAGCCTTGGCCCCCTGACCAAGGGCCGCACCTGCATCGGTTGCGTGGCAAAAGGCCTCAAAGACGGCAAAGAACGCATCATGTACATCTACAACATTTGTGATCACGAGGCGTGTTACGAAGAGGTTCAATCACAGGCAATTTCCTATACCACCGGCGTACCCGCAATGATCGGTGCGAAAATGATGTTAGAAGGCAAGTGGATGAAAGCCGGCGTTTGGAATATGGAACAGTTTGACCCAGACCCGTTTATGGAAGACCTTAACCGGTATGGCCTCCCTTGGACGGTTGTTGAGCTAAATGATACTGGGCTTTCAAGCTAGCTTTTGGCTTTGGCAGCACATTCGTTGACGGCATTAACAGTCAGCGAACACTTGCGCTTCTAATGGTCTCTGAATATCCGTTGAAGCATGTAAAGCCGCTAGCTAAAGCGGCTTTTATTTGTCCCCCTTACTCCTCTGCGTGGAATTATAGTGTGCCTCATAGTTTAGAAAATTTTGATCTTTACAGCGTGCCGAGCCCAAGCTACGTCATTGACCAAGTCCAGCTCGAAAAAAACCTTCAGGTTTTGGCCGACGTTCAACGGCGCAGCGGCGCGAAAGTACTCTTGGCACTCAAAGCATTTTCCATGTTTAAAGCGGCGCCGCTCGTTATGAAGTACCTTTCTGGAACGTGCGCCAGCGGCCCCTATGAAGCTCAGCTTGGTCGAGAAGAATACGGTGGTGAAGTCCACACCTACGCCGCCGCCTATCGACCACAAGACATAGAGCAGGTTCTTGCACTGTCCAATCACGTGGTATTCAATTCATTCAATCAGTGGCAGCAATTTAAAGTGCAGGCTTTGGCCGCCCAAAAAAAACGCCCCGAGCTATCCTTTGGCCTGCGCATCAACCCAGAGCACTCCGAAGGTGCAACTCCCATTTATGACCCTTGCGCCCCCTGCTCCCGCATGGGCATAACATTAAGCGCGTTTGAAGGGCAGGATCTAACAGGCATCGATGGACTACACTTTCACACACTGTGCGAACAAGACTTTGAACCTCTGGCACGAACATTGGATGCTGTAGAGGAGCGGTTCGGCCATCTGATCGAAAACATGCGCTGGGTAAACTTTGGCGGAGGCCATCACATTACGCGCGAAGACTATCAGGTCGACGCTTTGATCAATCGAGTAAGCGCATTTAGCAAAAAATATGACGTGCAAGTCTATTTAGAGCCCGGTGAAGCCATCGCACTGAATGCGGGCATTTTTGTTGCTGAGGTGCTCGACACCCTTAACAACTCCATGGATATTGCCATCTTGGACGCATCAGCAACCTGTCATATGCCCGATGTGCTCGAAATGCCCTACCGGCCGAGAATTACGAACGCA
>DATBNJ010000313.1:0-35070 GCA_036554385.1 Marinagarivorans sp.
CTCTGCGCAGAAAGCGCGATTGGTGGCTGATCAGATTAGAGGTTTAGGTGTTGAAGAAGCACTCGAGCTTTTAACGTTCAGCACGAAGAAGGGTGCAGCCTTAATTAAGAAAGTTCTTGAGTCAGCAATTGCCAATGCCGAGCACAATGAAGGCGCTGATGTCGACGAACTGAAAGTGTCTACGATTTTTGTAGATGAAGGTATAACCATGAAGCGGATAATGCCGCGCGCTAAGGGTCGTGCAGACCGCATTTTTAAGCGCAGCTGTCACATTACCGTTAAAGTAGCTGATCAATAAGAGAGCGACGTTATGGGTCAAAAAGTACATCCGACAGGCATTCGTCTCGGAATCGTTAAAAAGCATACGTCGACTTGGTATGCCGGTAAAGATCAGTACGCTGACAAGCTGTACACCGACCTTACTGTGCGTGCATTTATTCAATCGACTTTGGCTCACGCATCTGTAAGCCGTGTAGATATCGAGCGTCCAGCTAACACTGCTCGCATCACTATCCACACTGCTCGCCCTGGTATCGTAATTGGTAAAAAGGGTGAAGATGTAGAAAAGTTGCGCGCTGCAATTACCAAGAAAATGGGTGTGCCTGTGCACATCAATATCGAGGAAATTCGCAAGCCTGACTTGGATGCAACTTTGGCTGCGCAGAGTGTTGCGCAACAGCTTGAGCGTCGCGTTATGTTCCGTCGTGCGATGAAGCGCGCGGTACAGAATGCAATGCGTCAAGGTGCCGAGGGTGTAAAAATTCAAGTTAGCGGCCGTTTAGGCGGTGCAGAGATCGCACGTACCGAGTGGTACCGTGAAGGTCGTGTACCTCTTCATACTTTGCGCGCAGATATCGACTACGCCACTGCAGAAGCAGCAACCACTTACGGCATCATTGGTGTCAAAGTGTGGATCTTCAAAGGCGAAGTTATTGGTGGTGTCGAGGAAATCGAGACCAATCAGAAGAAAAAGAGCTCAAGATAAGGGGTACGCAAAATGTTACAACCTAAGCGTACGAAATTTCGTAAGCAGCAAAAAGGCCGTAACCGCGGCTTAGCCCAGCGCGGCTCTAAAGTAAGTTTCGGTGAGTACGGCTTAAAAGCAACCGGTCGTGGTCGCATTACAGCTCGCCAAATCGAAGCAGCACGTCGTGCTATGACTCGTCACATTAAACGTGGCGGTAAAATTTGGATTCGTGTGTTTCCTGATAAGCCAATTACTCAGAAGCCTTTGGAAGTTCGTCAAGGTAAAGGTAAGGGTAACGTTGAATACTGGGTTTGCCAGATTCAGCCAGGTAAAGTTCTTTATGAAATGGAAGGTGTTTCTGAAGAGCTGGCGCGTGAAGCATTTGCCCTTGCGGCAGCTAAGCTTCCTGTGGAAACAACGTTTGTTAAGCGATCGGTGATGTAATGAAAGCGCAAGAACTCCGCGAAAAATCAGTCGAAGAGTTGAACAACGAATTGCTCGCTCAATTACAAGAACAGTTCAAGCTTCGCATGCAAGCGTCTTCGGGCCAGTTGGCGCAAACGCACTTGGTAAAGCAAGTACGTCGCAATATTGCCCGTATTAAAACTTTGCTCGCAGAAAAGGCAGGTAAATAAGATGTCTGAGAAAAAACTTGTTCGTACCCTAACCGGAAAAGTTGTTAGCGACAAAATGGATAAGTCTATTACGGTACTTATTGAGCGTCGTGTTAAGCATCCTATTTACGGCAAATACGTCAGTAAATCATCAAAAGTCAAAGCTCATGACGAAAACAATGAGTGCAACACTGGTGATTTGGTAACGATTGCAGAATCGCGTCCACTTTCTAAGACTAAAAACTGGTCTTTAGTAAAAGTGGAAGAGCGCGCTGCGGCGATCTAACCGCCATTGGAGCTTTGGAGATAAAAGATGATTCAAACGCAAACATACCTTGATGTGGCGGATAACAGTGGTGCACGTCGTGTAATGTGTATCAAAGTGTTGGGCGGTTCTCACCGTCGTTACGCTGCAGTAGGTGACATTATTAAAGTGACCGTTAAGGAAGCAATTCCTCGCGGTAAAGTTAAAAAAGGCCAAGTGATGAAGGCCGTTGTTGTACGCACCAAAAAAGGTGTTCGTCGCAACGATGGTTCAATTATTCGCTTTGACGACAATGCAGCGGTATTGCTGAATGCCCAAGATGCGCCTGTAGGTACGCGTATTTTTGGACCAGTAACTCGTGAGTTGCGCAGCGAAAAATTCATGAAGATTATTTCTTTGGCGCCCGAAGTGCTTTAAGCACGCCGGTATTTAGAGGACGGGTTAATGCGTAAAATTAAACGTGATGACGAAGTAATTGTAATCACCGGTCGCGACAAGGGGAAACGAGGCAAAGTTACTCGTGTATTTTCTGACGGTCGCTTATTAGTTTCCGGTGTACAAATGATTAAGAAGCACCAAAAGCCAAACCCTCAAGCAGGTATTGCCGGTGGCATTATCGAAAAAGAGGCACCAATTCAAGAATCCAATGTAGCGATTTTTAATGCTGCTACAGGTAAGGCTGATCGTGTTGGTTTTAAAGTTTTGGACGATAAGCGCAAGATTCGTGTGTTCAAGTCCAACGGCGAGGCAGTAGACGCGTAAGCGCACTGAGATATTATGGCCAGGCTACAAGAACGTTATAAAAACGAAATTGCACCTCAGCTGTTCAAAGAGCTGGGTTTGAAAAATGTAATGGAAACACCAAAAATCACCAAGATCACCATTAATATGGGTGTTGGTGAAGCGGTAGGCGACAAAAAGGTTTTGGAACACGCTGTAAGCGATATGCAAAAAATCGCTGGTCAAAAACCTGTTGTTACTCTAGCTCGCAGATCAATCGCAGGCTTTAAAGTTCGTGAAGGCTGGCCGGTCGGTTGTAAAGTAACTTTGCGTGCTGACAAAATGTACGAATTTTTGGATCGTTTAGTTTCTATTGCGATTCCACGTATTCGTGACTTCCGTGGTATCAGTCCTAAGCAATTTGATGGGCGTGGAAACTTCTCTATGGGTGTTTCCGAGCAGATCATTTTCCCTGAGATTGACTACGACAAGATCGACAAAATGCGCGGTTTGGATATTTGTATTTCCACCACAGCCCGCACTGATGACGAAGGTCGTGCGCTTCTTAAAGCGTTCAACTTCCCGTTCAAAGGTTAATAGGAATTGGTGTAGAAATGGCAAAAAAATCTATGATCGCGCGTGAAGTTAAACGCGCCAACCTTGTTAAAAAAGATTCAGCAAAGCGCGATGCGTTGAAGGCAATTATCTCTAGCGTCGAGTCTTCTGAAGAAGAAGTTTGGGATGCGATGATTAAGTTGCAGAAATTGCCACGCGATGGCAGTTCATCACGTATTCAACGTCGTTGTCGTATCACGGGTCGTCCACATGCGGTTTACCGCAAGTTCGGCTTGTGTAGAAATAAGCTCCGCGAAGCAGCAATGCGCGGTGATGTCCCTGGCTTAGTTAAAGCTAGTTGGTAAGGTTGGTTCTGAGGAGCAATTAACAATGAGCATGCAAGATCCATTAGCTGATATGCTGACTCGCATCCGAAACGCACAAATGGTTGGTAAAGCCAGCGTTTCCATGCCTTCATCTAAGCTGAAAAAAAACGTAGCACAAGTGCTGAAAAGCGAAGGCTACATTACTGATTTTGGTGTAAACGACGACGTGAAAGCCGAGCTCACTATCGAGTTGAAATACTTCGAAGGTAAGCCTGTTATCGCTGAAATCGATCGCGTCAGCCGTCCAGGTTTACGCTCTTATGCCGGTAAAGGCGCTTTGCCTTCGGTTCGTGGCGGCTTAGGCGTAGCGATCGTTACTACCAGTAAAGGTGTAATGACTGATCGCGCAGCCCGTGCTGCAGGTATCGGCGGTGAAGTTCTCTGCACCGTTTTCTAAAGGCCGAGATTTAACGGGAATACAGTTATGTCACGTGTTGCAAAAAGCCCAGTGAGCTTGCCTAGCGGTGTTAATGTGACCCTTAACGGTCAAAGCATCAGCGTTAAAGGCAGCCAAGGCACGCTTGAACTACAAGTTCACAATAGCGTTGAAGTAAAGCAGGAAGATAACGTTTTAACTTTCGTCGCCCGCGATGGTGGCAAAGCATCAGACGCACTTGCCGGTACTACTCGCGCTTTAGTAAGTAATATGGTTACCGGCGTTACCGCTGGTTTTGAGAAAAAATTGCAGTTAGTGGGTGTTGGTTACCGTGCGAAAGCAACGGGCAACACGTTGAACCTGACTTTGGGTTTTTCTCACCCTGTTGATTATGAATTGCCAGAAGGCGTTACAGCCGAAACTCCATCACAAACTGACATCGTACTGAAAAGTACTGACAAGCAATTGTTGGGTCAGGTTGCTGCTGAGATTCGCGCATTCCGTCCGCCAGAGCCTTACAAAGGCAAAGGTGTTCGTTACGCTGACGAGCATATTCGTCGTAAAGAAGCTAAGAAGAAGTAGGCATAGGTTATGAGCGATAAAAAAGAAGCACGTCTACGTCGCGCTCGCCGTGCTCGTAGCAAAATCAGTCAAATAGGTGCAACGCGCTTGAGTATTCATCGTACTCCGCGTCACATTTATGCCCAAATCATCGCCCCTGAAGGCGATCGCGTTTTGGCATCAGCATCGACTGTAGAGAAAGATTTTTCTCTTGATAAAACAGGTAACGCTGATGCTGCGAAAGCTGTAGGTCAGTTGGTCGCAGAGCGCGCAAAAGCGGCTGGTATCACCAGCGTTGCATTTGACCGCAGTGGCTTCCGTTACCATGGTCGTGTTAAGGCGTTAGCCGATGCTGCACGCGAAGCTGGATTGGAGTTCTAAGGGTAATACTATGTCGACTACCGATAAGAAAGATAGCAGCGCCGAAGGCATGCAAGAAAAATTGGTTCAAGTGAACCGCGTTTCGAAAACTGTTAAAGGCGGACGTATCTTCCAGTTCACCGCGTTGACAGTGGTCGGTGACGGTAATGGTCGTGTAGGTTACGGCCGCGGTAAAGCACGTGAAGTGCCTATTGCCATTCAAAAAGCGATGGAAGCTGCGCGCCGTAATATGATTAGTGTTGAGTTAAACGGTGACACTATTCAATATCCTACCAAAGGTGTTCACAGTTCTTCTAACGTTTACATGCAGCCAGCGTCTGCGGGTACTGGTGTTATTGCCGGTGGTGCTATGCGCGCTGTGTTAGAAATTGCAGGTGTTCAGAACGTTCTTGCTAAGTGCTACGGTTCTACTAACCCTGTAAACGTTGTTCGCGCTACTTTTGAAGCTTTGCGCGCGATGTCTTCTCCGGAAGCTGTTGCAGCAAAACGCGGCAAAACAGTAGAAGAGATTTTGAATTAATAGAGCGCCCTCGGGCGTTCTAGTGCTAATACGAGTATCTAGCCATGTCTAAGAATACGATCACGGTAACTCAAGTTAAGAGTATTGCCGGTCGATTGAAAGCTCACAAAGCCTGCGTTGCCGGTTTGGGCCTTCGTCGCATAGGTCATACTGTTCAAGTAGAAGACACTCCTTCTGTGCGCGGTATGATCAACAAAGTTCACTACCTACTTAAGGTTGAGGGTTAATCCGATGCGTTTGAATGAATTATCGCCAGGTCCTGGCCGCTCGCAGAGTACTAAGCGTGTAGGTCGTGGCATTGGCTCTGGCCTGGGTAAAACCTGTGGTCGTGGTCACAAAGGCCAAAAGTCTCGTTCTGGCGGCCGCGTGCGTCCAGGTTTCGAGGGTGGTCAAATGCCTTTGCAGAAGCGCTTGCCTAAATTTGGCTTTTCTAGCCGTGTAAGCCTAGTGTCTGCGGAAGTTCGTCTTGCTGAACTCAACAAGGTCGACGCTGAAGTCATCGATCTTGATGCGTTGAAGCAAGCGGATCTTGTCAAGATAAGCGCCAAGCGCGCAAAAGTATTCTTGTCGGGCGAGCTGACTAAAGCTGTGACCTTAAAAGGTTTGACAGTGACTAAAGGTGCCAAAGCCGCAATTGAAGCGGCTGGCGGCAAGGTAGAAGACTAAGCGAGGTTCCTATGGCAACGCCGGGAAATTTAGCGCTAGGTGGTTCTAAAGGCACAGGTGAGCTTCGCGCTCGCCTGTGGTTTTTGTTTTTGGCCATTGTGGTATATCGCATTGGGACTCACATTCCTGTTCCAGGGATTGATCCTCAGCGCGTAGCTGATTTATTTAATCAAAACCAAGGTACTATTCTGGGCATGTTTAACATGTTTTCGGGTGGTGCTTTAGAGCGCATGAGTATTTTGGCATTAGGAATCATGCCGTACATTTCTGCATCGATTATTATGCAGATGATGACCGCGGTAACTCCTTCGTTGGAAACTCTTAAAAAAGAAGGTGATGCTGGGCGTCGTAAGATTAGCCAGTACACGCGTTACTTGACACTTGGGCTCGCGCTCATCCAAGGCTTCATTATGGTTGCTGGGATGGCGGGTTCAGGTATGGCGTACGTTGGCCTGAGTCCTTTTAGCTTCTATTTGGTTGCCGTAAGCTCTTTGGTGACTGGTGCCATGTTTATGATGTGGCTAGGTGAGCAAGTGACTGAGCGCGGTATCGGTAACGGTATCTCCATGCTGATTTTTGCCGGTATTGTTGCAGGTTTGCCCAGTGCTATTGGTCAGGCGATTGAAAGCGCGCGTCAGGGTGATCTTCACTTCTTGTTGCTGTTATTAATTGGCTTTTTTGCCATTGCGATTGTTTGGTTTGTGGTCTTTATGGAGCGTGCGCAACGTCGCATCACCATTAACTATGCCAAGCG
Source organism: Marinagarivorans sp. (assembly GCA_036554385.1). Lineage (GTDB taxonomy): Bacteria > Pseudomonadota > Gammaproteobacteria > Pseudomonadales > Cellvibrionaceae > Marinagarivorans. The sequence goes on from DATBNJ010000313.1 coordinate 6,766, forward strand.
TCAGACTGGGCGCCACGGCGGTTACAACCAACAAACAAGCCACTTGCCTTTGAAAATTAACATGGCGGGTGTTATTCCGGTGATCTTTGCGAGTAGCTTGCTACTATTCCCTGCGTCTATTGCGCAATGGTTTGGTCAGTCTCAAGAAGGTCGTGCCGGTGAAATCTTGCAGGAAGTTGCCTTGGCCATTGGCCCTGGTCAACCACTGAACTTTGTTTTATTTGGTGCTTTGATCATTCTGTTCTGTTTTGTTTATACAGCGATGATGTATAATCCCAAAGAAGTTGCTGATAACCTTAAAAAAGGTGGGGCTTATATACCTGGGATTCGTCCTGGTGAGCAATCGGCTAAGTACATTGATTCAGTATTAACTCGCTTGACCATGGTTGGGGCTGTCTACATCGCTGGTGTTGCGCTTCTTCCACAGTTCTTAGTTGTTTCTGCAGATATCCCGTTTTATCTCGGTGGTACATCACTGTTGATCGTAGTTGTGGTTGTTATGGACTTTATGTCTCAAGTGCAATCTCACCTAATGAGTCATCAGTATGAGTCTGTGCTGAAAAAAGCAAATTTGAAAAACTACGGTCGCTAATTTAGCGACCACTTTCGGTGAGGTTAAATCGATGAAAGTTCGTGCATCTGTTAAAAAAATCTGCCGTAACTGTAAGATTGTTCGTCGTAGTGGTGTTTTACGCGTAATCTGTAGTGCGGAACCCCGTCATAAGCAACGTCAGGGGTAATAAATAGGCGGCTTGCCGCCTAAGCTGATCAGTGATGATCGGCAAACTGGGGGTACTAACTGTCGTTAACCATTCGGTTAGCTATTGAATTCCAGCAACATTGCCGTTATTCTTGCGCGCCTTTGGCCCCGGGGTAAACCTCGGGGCCTTGCGTTTGTGACGTGTAAATGGTTGCTGTTAGTACCGCAACATAATGAAATATTGGAGTATCTAGATGGCTCGTATTGCTGGTGTCAACATACCAGATAACAAACATGCCGTAATCTCTTTGACTTACGTCTATGGCGTAGGTGCTACCTCAGCTAAAAAAGTCTGTGCTGATGCCGGCATTGAAGAGAGTGCAAAAATTGGCGACTTAACTGAAGAGCAACTTGAATTGTTGCGTGCTGAAGTGGCTAAGCTAACGGTTGAAGGTGACCTTCGTCGCGAAGTGTCAATGAACATCAAACGTTTAATGGATTTAGGTTGTTACCGTGGCTTGCGCCACCGTCGTAACTTGCCATTGCGTGGTCAGCGCACCAAAACTAACGCGCGTACCCGTAAAGGTCCACGTAAGCCCATTAGAAAGTAATCGCCAGTTAAGTTGAGGATCCATTGCTATGGCCAAGCCAGGTAATAAAAGCACTCAGCGCAAGAAGGTCAAAAAGACAGTAGTCGATGGCATTGCGCATGTACACGCATCGTTTAATAACACGATCGTAACAATCACAGACCGTCAAGGTAATGCTCTTTCTTGGGCAACTGCCGGTGGTTCTGGTTTCCGTGGTTCACGTAAAAGTACCCCTTTCGCTGCGCAGGTTGCTGCTGAGCGCGCGGGTCAAGCTGCGTTGGACTATGGTTTGAAAAACCTAGATGTTGAAGTTAAGGGCCCAGGGCCTGGCCGAGAGTCAGCCGTTCGTGCACTTAACAATGTGGGTTATAAAATCACCAACATTACCGATGTGACACCCATCCCACACAATGGTTGTCGCCCGCCCAAGAAACGTCGCGTATAGGAGTTTAATCAGTTATGGCTCGTTATGTAGGACCTACCTGTAAACTGGCGCGTCGCGAAGGAACTGATTTGTTCCTGAAAAGCGGAGCGCGTCCATTAGAATCAAAATGTAAGCACGAAACTGCGCCAGGCCAGCACGGCCAGCGTCGTGGTCGTTTGTCTGACTACGGTGTTCAGTTGCGTGAAAAGCAAAAAGTACGTCGTACCTACGGAGTGTTGGAAAAACAATTCCGTGGTTACTACAAAGAGGCTGCTCGCCGTAAGGGCGCAACCGGTGAAAACTTGTTGCAGATCCTTGAGTGTCGTTTAGATAACGTTGTTTACCGCATGGGTTTTGGTGCTACTCGCGCTGAATCTCGTCAGTTGGTTTCACACAAGTCTATTCTTGTTAACGGTGCTGTTGTCAACATCGCTTCATTCCAGGTGAATGTCGGTGACGTTGTTGCTGTTCGTGAGAAGGCCAAGAATCAATTGCGTATCCAAAATGCAATGAACATTGCCGCTCAACGTGCAGACGTTGAATGGGTTGATGTGAATGCCGATAAAAAAGAAGGTGTTTTCAAGCGCATTCCAGATCGCAGCGATTTGCCAGCTGATATCAACGAAAACCTCATTGTAGAGCTTTACTCTAAGTAAGGCCTCCAACTAACCGCTAACAGGTGAAACTATGCAGACAGCTGTGAATGAATTTTTGACCCCGCGTCACATTGACGTCACCGAGGTATCTCCAAATCGCGCCAAAGTTGTTTTGGAGCCTTTGGAGCGAGGTTTTGGTCATACGTTAGGTAACGCATTGCGTCGTATCTTGCTGTCTTCTATGCCAGGTTGCGCAATTACTGAAGTAGAGATTGACGGCGTTCAGCACGAATACAGTGCTATTGAAGGCGTACAAGAAGACGTAATCGAAATCTTGTTAAACCTCAAGAACGTTGCATTGACACTAGAAGGTAAAGATACCGTAACTTTGAGCTTGTCAAAGCAAGGCCCTGGCGTGGTGACTGCTGGGGATATTCAAGTCGACCAGAGTGTTGAAATTAAAAACCCTAGTCTCGTCATTGCTAATATTACCGGCGATGTCAGCTTGAATATGCAACTTGTGGTTGCGCGTGGTCGCGGCTATCAGCCTGCTGACGCTCGTGTTGTTGATGAAGAAGAAAACCGCACGATTGGTCGTCTTCAGCTAGATGCCTCTTACAGCCCAGTGCGCCGTTTGGCTTACTCGGTTGAAAGTGCGCGTGTTGAGCAGCGTACCGACCTTGATAAGTTGGTGTTGGATTTAGAGACCAATGGAACTCTTGATCCTGAAGAAGCGATTCGTCGCGCAGCGACTATCCTTCAGCAGCAGTTGGCTGTATTCGTTGACCTTGAAGGCGAAAAAGAAGCAGAGCCCGAGAAGAAAGAAGATCAAATCGATCCGGTTCTTCTTCGTCCTGTCGATGATCTCGAGCTTACCGTTCGTTCTGCGAACTGCTTGAAAGCTGAGAATATTTACTACATTGGTGATTTGATCCAGCGCACAGAAGTTGAGTTGTTGAAAACGCCAAATTTGGGTAAAAAATCTCTTACCGAGATCAAAGATGTGCTCGCATCTCGTGGCTTGTCACTGGGTATGCGCTTAGAAAATTGGCCTCCAGCCAGTTTGCGCACCGGCGACTAATTAATTGAGTGGGCTCTTGCGAGCCCCAGTAACGTTTGCTGAGAAGCAAAAAGAAGGGTTTAAGTTATGCGTCATCGTTTAAGTGGCCGAAAATTAAATCGGAACAGCTCACATCGCAAAGCGATGTTTAAAAACATGATTGCCTCTCTTGTAGAGCATGAAGCTATCAAAACTACTTTACCTAAAGCCAAAGAGCTTCGTCGTTTCGCCGAGCCTTTGATTACTTTGAGCAAAGTAGACTCGGTAGCTAACCGTCGTTTGGCGTTTGACCGCCTACGCAGCAAAGCGGCAGTAGGTAAGTTGTTTAGTGAGCTTGGTCCACGTTATGAAGCTCGTCCCGGTGGTTATATCCGTATTTTGAAATGTGGATACCGCACCGGCGATAAAGCGCCAATGGCGTTTGTAGAGTTGGTTGATCGCCCTGTTGAGGGTGAAGTTGTAGAAAGCGCTGAGGCTGAGTAAGTCTTAAGCTTTGAAAAACCGGGCAATGCCCGGTTTTTTTTCGCCTCGAATTTGGCCGAAGACACCCTTTTATCGAAGTACTCTTCTTACAGGTTGTCTGGGTAACCCTCTGACGATGCAAAAGTATAGAGAGCTGCCCATTACGGTGACCGCTGCTTTGGGGGCGGTGGTGAGCTTTAGGCGTGCTGATTTGAGCGTGGTCTAATTTTGTACGCAACGCTTGGTATTTGATCTGGCACTGCCTTTAGGCAAATTTATCTGCCAATGTTTTCTTTGTGAGTGGCATATAGAGTGCAAACAACTTAACATTCACGAACCTTTATCCTTTTAAATGGGCTGCTAATTGTCTATGGAAACCCTCGATCAGTTAATGTATTGGCGCGGCATTGCATCGGATTACTTTAACTATAAGGGGGAGCTTGTTCAGGTCTCTCTTGAAAACAGAAAAGCCCTGCTGCGAGCTATGTCTGTCGACCCCGACAACAAAAAAGCGGTTGCTGAGGCCGCCTACAAGCTGGATGTGGCGCCTTGGACCGAGTGGGTGCAGCCCTTTCAAGTTGTAGAAAAACACAAAGAATGCTGTTTTTTTGTAAATGTTGCGCCAGAGGATTTAGATAAAAGCCTGTCATTCTCGATCAGTCTTGAAGACGGTTCTAAGCAAGAGGGTGAATTTACCCCCAGTGCTCAGCCTGAGGTTGGCGATTACGTCTACCAGACTGTGCGTTATTCTCGTCGTGTGGTCATGTGTGGTGCATTGCCGCTCGGTTATCATGCATTAGCGGTGACTTCGCCAGAGCGCGTCAGCGAAGGTCAATTGGCTGTGGTGCCAGAAAAGGCATACGTGCCTGACTCGCTAGATGCGGGTGCTAAGATTTGGGGCGTGATTGTGCAGCTTTACACGCTGCGGTCAAAACGTAATTGGGGGATTGGTGATCTTTCCGACCTCAAAGTGCTGATCGAGCAAACGGCCAAGGTCGGAGCTGGTATTGTCGGGTTAAATCCCCTGCACGTGCTGTGCACCCCCGTTGAGTATCACTGCAGTCCCTACAGTCCTTCAGATCGGCGCTATATCGAGCCGCTGTATATCGACCCCGAGCTAGTTGAAGAATTCTCCCCAGATATGCTGCCATCGCGCGCGACTTTCGAGGCGTTGCGCGGAGGCACAGCCGTCGACTATAAAGCCGTTTATGCGGCGAAGTTTGCGGTTTTTAAAGTCATGTTCGAGGTTTTCAAGCAGCAGCACCTAGCGGCACAATCGCCGCGCGCGAATACATTTGCGCGCTTTGTCGAAAAAGAAGGCGACGCACTGCACGGCTACTGCGTTTACCAGGTGATGCGCGATGCGGGTGCCCACGATATTGATGTCGCCGCGGCTAGGCTGTCTTCAGCACAACAAGAGCAAGTCGATTTTTACGCTTATTTACAGTGGCTCGCCCAAACCCAAATGGCCGCCTGCCAAGACCTCGCCGAAGACCTCGGTATGTCGGTCGGTCTAATGCGTGACCTCGCCGTTGGCGCAGACGGTGGGGGTGCTGAAGTCAGGTCTACGGGGGACCTGTTTTGCAAGCAAGCATCAGTTGGTGCGCCGCCAGATCCACTGGCCGAACGGGGTCAAAATTGGGGCTTGCCGCCGATGGACCCCGCTTTAATGCGGGCGACTAAATTTGAGCATTTTATCAATTTACTACGTACCAACATGGCCAACTGCGGTGCTCTGCGAATTGATCACGCGATGGCGCTAATGCGCTTGTGGTGGTGCCCGCCCGGCCACACTGCCGACTATGGCGCCTACATTTATTATCCGTTTCCGGAAATGTTAGGTTTATTAAAGCTCGAAAGTATTCGCAATCGCTGTATGGTGATAGGCGAAGACATGGGGGTTGTGCCCGACGAGTTCCGCGAGGCGATTATCGGCGGCGCAGTTTTCACCAATAAGCTTTTCTATTTTGAGCGTGCCCGCGATAACCAGTTTAAAGCCCCCGAAGATTACATGCCTCGCGCGTTGGCTATGCTGACCAATCACGATGTGCCAACCTTGGCGAGTTGGTGGGCGAGCACCGATATTGACCTCAGGGCCGAACTCGACCTGTTGGACGATGCAATCCCCGTCGAAGACGTTCGCGCTGAGCGCATTCGGGACAAGCACCGCCTTCTCGATTGGTTAGAACACGCCAATATCGCACTGCCGGCCGAGCGGGACGAGCTAATCGCTCAACCGTTAAGCCGCGCGCTGGCGGCGCAAATCTTAATCTGCGGCGCAAAAGTCGCATCACAAATATTTGTAATACAGCTCGAAGATTTAGAGCTTATGGATGCTCCGGTCAATGTACCGGGCACCAGTACGCAATATGCCAACTGGCAGCGCAAGCTTGCTGATGATCTTGATGACGTTTTTGCGAATCCTGCAATTCAAGCCATCATGGCAGACATCACCAAAGCGCGCGATCAATAATTAAAAGCCTACAGGGCAAATGCTAATAATTTGGGGGAAGTGTGGAAGTACAGACTGCGATGATTTCGGCAGCGGAACTGGATTCAATTGTTCACGCCTATCACGGTAATATATTTGCGGTACTTGGGCCGCATCAAATGCACAACGGTAACTATGCTGTGCGCACTTTTTTGCCCGAGGCCAATAAGGTTATCGTGGTCGACCGCGAAACCCATAGCCAAATTCAAGTGCTTAGCAAGGTTCACCCCGCTGGGGTATTTGAAGGTGAGGTCGAATTGCGCTCGCGCAGTAGTTACAAGTTTGAAGTTTACTACAATGATCACTCTAATATCGTTGAGGACACCTACCGGTTCCCCAGCGATATCAACCCAACCGATGTTTATTTGTTTGGTGAGGGCACACACGAAAAGCTGTACCACTGGCTAGGCGCTCATCTGCGTGAGATTGACGGTGTTAAAGGCACGTTATTTACCGTGTGGGCACCCAACGCTAAACGGGTATCGGTTGTTGGCGAGTTTAACTTTTGGGATGGCCGCCATCACGTGATGCGTTGCCACGCAGCGAGTGGGCTTTGGGAGCTATTTATTCCCGAAGTTGGCGAAAATACGCTTTATAAATACGAAATTCTAAGTCAGCATCACGGTGTGCTTCCGCTAAAGGCCGACCCGATGGGGTTTGCCGCGCAGCATCCGCCAGAAACCGCGTCGAGAATTATGGCGCCGAGCCGCTTTGAGTGGACCGATGAAGAGTGGCTGAACCGCAAAGTAGAGCAGGGGCATCGCGATCAGCCCGTTGCCATTTACGAAGTGCATTTAGGCTCGTGGAAGCGCCGTGGCGAGCACGGCGAAAACTACCTGAGCTACACAGAGTTAGCCGATGAGTTAATTCCGTATGTAAAGTCGTTAGGCTTTACCCATATTCAGTTAATGCCCATCAGCGAGTTTCCGTTTGATGGCTCCTGGGGGTATCAGCCCGTTGGCTTATATGCGCCAACGAGTCGTTTTGGCACGCCCGATCAATTTCGCGAATTTATTAACCGTTGTCATCAGGCCAATATCGGTGTTTTGATTGACTGGGTGCCTGGGCACTTTCCCTCAGACGGTCACGGCCTTGCCTTTTTTGATGGCTCTCCTCTATACGAGCACGCAGACCCTCGCCAAGGCTTTCATCCCGATTGGAATACCTATATCTACAATTATGGTCGTTGTGAAGTCGCTAACTTTTTATTTAGTAACGCGCTCTATTGGTTTGATGAGTTTCATATTGATGGTTTGCGGGTCGATGCGGTGGCATCGATGCTCTACTTGGATTACAGTCGAGAAGACGGTGAGTGGATCCCCAACAGTCACGGCGGTCGTGAAAACCTCGAGGCCATTGCATTACTTAAACGTGTCAATCAAAAAGTGTACGAGCACTTCCCCAAAGCCATGATGGTGGCGGAAGAGTCGACCGCTTGGCCGGGCGTTTCGCACCCCGTTTATGCTGGCGGTTTGGGCTTTGGTTACAAATGGAACATGGGCTGGATGAACGATAGCTTGCGCTATATCAGCAACGACCCTATTCATCGCCGTTATCACCACCATGATTTGACGTTTAGTTTGCTATACGCCTTCAATGAAAACTTTATCTTGCCGCTTAGCCATGACGAAGTCGTACATGGCAAGGGCTCGTTAATCGACAAGATGCCCGGCGATGCGTGGCAAAAATTTGCCAACTTACGGGCCTATTATGGCTTTATGTGGGCCCACCCCGGCAAGAAATTACTGTTTATGGGGTGCGAGTTCGCACAAGGGCGTGAGTGGGATCACAACAACTCGCTCGATTGGTATCAACTCGAAAACGTGCATTGGCACGGCGGCGTTAAAAAGCTAGTCGAAGATTTAAACCATTTATATACCAGTATTCCCGCACTTTACTATGATGATTGCGAAGCGCGCGGGTTTGAATGGCTCGATGCTGATGATAATGGCGCCTCCGTCTTTGCCTTTATGCGCAAAGCGCATGACGGCTTTGTTGTGGTGGTCAGTAATTTGACCCCGGTATTGCGAGAGGGTTATCGCCTTGGGGTGCCTAAACTCGGGTTTTACAAAGAGCGCCTGAATACCGATGCGGGCATTTATGGCGGCAGCGAAAAAGGTAATGCGGGGGGCGTGAATGCACAAGCCACGCCTTCCCACGGCAAAGACCAGTCAATCACCATTACTTTGCCACCGTTGGCGACGGTTTTCTTCGAGTGGCAGCCAGAGTAAGGAGTTGTAAACCATGACCGAAACTGTTGAGCATTGCGAACTCGAGCTCGGAAAACCTTACCCGCTTGGGGCCACAGTAACCGGGACGGGAGTTAACTTTGCCCTATTTTCAGCGCACGCTAAAAAGGTTGAGCTGTGCCTGTTTTCGAGCGATGGCAAAAAAGAGCTTCAGCGCATTGAAATGCAAGACCAGACCGATCAGGTGTGGCACACGCATCTGAAAGGTGCCAAAGCAGGCCTTGTTTACGGTTATCGCGTGTACGGTGCTTACAAGCCAAAAGAGGGGCTTCGCTTTAACCACAACAAATTGCTTGTAGACCCTTATGCGAAAAAGTTAGTCGGTGAGTTCGAATGGAAGGATAGCCACTATGCCTATATTCCAGGCGATGAGGCCGCCGATTTAAGCTTTTCCACAACAGACAATGCGGCATTTATGCCCAAGGCCCAAGTTGTTGTGCCGACATCGCCGCCGGCGCCTTTAGAAAACCCTATTCCTTGGGAAGATACCATTATCTATGAGGTGCATGTTAAAGGTTTTACCCATCTTCAGCGCCGCTTGCCGCCGGCATTGCGTGGTAAATATTTAGGCTTTGGCCACCCAGATGTTATTAGTTATTTGAAAGATTTAGGCATTACCAGTGTTGAATTTCTGCCTGTCCATGGTTTTATTCACGATCAATTTGTGGAAGACAAAGGGCTAAAAAATTATTGGGGTTATAACAGTCTTAATTTTTTTGCGCCCCATGGCGAATATGCCAACGATGATGAGGTGGCTGAATTTAAGGCGATGGTCAGTGCGCTGCACGAGGCGGGCATCGAAGTCCTATTGGATGTTGTTTACAACCATACCGGTGAAGGCAATCAACTTGGTCCGACCTACTCGTTTCGCGGCATCGATAACATGAGCTACTATGGTCTAGAAGCTGATCGACGCTTTTATATTAACGATACGGGCTGCGGCAATACGGTGAATATTAATCACCCACGCGTTTTACAGATGGTGATGGATAGCTTGCGGTATTGGGTTACGGAAATGGGTGTTGATGGTTTCCGCTTTGATTTGGCCAGCGTCTTGGGCAGAGAGCCGCATGGCTTTGACCCTTGCAGTGGTTTTTTTGATGCGGTACGGCAAGACCCTGTGCTGGCCCATGTAAAATTAATTGCAGAGCCTTGGGATATTGGCCCTGGCGGATACCAACTGGGTAGTTACCCCTGCGGCTGGGGCGAGTGGAACGATAAATACCGCGACGTGGTTCGTCGGTTCTGGCGCGGTGATAGCGCCATGTTGCCCGAGTTTGCCAAGCGTATTCACGGTTCTAGTGATTTATTCGAGGCCGGGGGTAGGCGCCCTTCTGCCAGTGTGAATTTTGTGGCCAGCCACGATGGCTTTACGACCAGTGATCTCGTCAGCTATAACCAGCGTCATAATCTTGCCAACAAAGAGGACAATAATGACGGCCACAAAGGCAACTTTAGTCACAATCACGGTGTAGAAGGCCCCACGAGCGACGCCGCTATCGTGCAAGTGCGCAACCGGCAAAAGCGCAATTTGTTGGCAACATCGCTATTAAGTCAAGGCACGCCGATGCTACTGGGCGGCGACGAGCTAGGGCGCAGCCAGAGCGGCAATAATAACGCTTACTGCCAAGACAACGAAATTAGTTGGTTTAATTGGGCTGAGCTGACGCTCGATGATTGGACGCTAAAAAACTTTATTCGCCAAGTGATCAAGCTACGGCAAAGTATTTCTTTGTTTCGCAACCCTCGGTACATCCACAATCCCGGTGAGGATGAAGCGCAAAACCTGAATATTGTTTGGTTGAATCGCGATGGCGAGCCGATGAAAGAGTCGGACTGGCACGAACAAGACAACCATAGCTTGGGTTGGATGTTAGAGTCCACTGAGCCATCGCATGAGTGCGTGCTGACGTTGTTTAATGCCGATAGCCGCAAGCAATATTTTACCTTGCCGCAAGGTTGGGTTTGGGACCTTAAATTGGATACGGCGAAGGCGGATGGGCAGCCATCAGCTGATGCCAGTGCTGGCGACGGTGTGACTCTCGACGATAAAAGCATGATGGTTTTTATGGGGGTTGAAAGCGACGCGCCGGCTGAAAGGTCCGACGTTTAACCGCGCATCGAGCGCCGATGCGAGCAAGACTCGCTCCGCCGAAAAGATGAACAAGCTAGCATGCAGTGGTTCGGCATGTTTTTTCCTTTTAATCATTAAGGGCAAAAAATGACAGTGAATGACGGCAATCTATCGCTTAGCAACGATGATAAACAGCTCGCGCAAGACTTGCAGCGGCACTACAACTTTACGCTCGGTCGAGTCGATAGCAATGTGCAACCACCATACCTTCTTAAGGCGCTGGCCTTGGTGGTGCGTGATCGTTTGATGGAGCGATGGCGATTATCACGCGCGCTGGAAAATCAGCATAAGGTGAAGCGCGTTTATTATTTATCGCTGGAGTTTTTGTTAGGACGCAGCTTGTCGAACGCCGTTAAAAACTTGGGTATAGAGGCTGGCGTTGCCAATGCTTTACACCATTACGGGTGCCAGCTCGAAGAGTTAGAAAGCGCTGAAATCGATGCTGGTTTGGGGAACGGCGGCTTAGGTCGCTTGGCGGCGTGCTTTTTAGATAGTTGTGCGACCTTAAACTACCCAGTGATGGGCTATGGCATTCGCTATGAATACGGTATGTTTCAGCAGCGCATAGAGCAAGGTCGACAAATTGAGTGCCCTGATCATTGGCTGCGCGACGGCAACCCTTGGGAGCTAGAACGTCCAGACCATCGTCGACGAATTAAGTTTTATGGCCGGACCGAGCACTACACGAACGATATTGGCAAAAAATGCGCTCGCTGGGTCGATACCAGTGACGTTTATGCCTTGGCCTACGATATGCCAATTCCCGGTTATGACACGCAAACGGTTAACACCTTGCGGCTCTGGAGAGCGACGGCAACTGACGAGTTTAATCTTAATGAGTTTAATGCCGGTGACTACTCGCAGGCGGTGGCCGATAAAAACATGGCCGAGCAAATCACCATGGTTTTGTACCCCAACGATTCCAGTGAAAACGGCAAGGAGCTGCGCCTTCGCCAGCAATATTTTTTGGCATCGGCAAGCTTGCAGGACGTAATTGAGCAATACTTAGAGCATGTCGATACCGACTTTTCGTCGTTCGCTCAGAAAAATTGCTTTCAACTCAACGATACTCACCCGACCCTCGCCATTGCTGAGCTTATGCGGTTGCTTATGGACGAGCATAAACTTGCTTGGGATGACGCCTGGCGAATTACTCAGAAAACCATGGCGTATACCAACCATACTTTGTTGCCTGAAGCGCTAGAGCGCTGGCCGCTGCGGTTGTTTGGTGAGCTTTTACCGCGCTTGCTCGATATTATTTATGAGATTAACGCGCGTTTTCTGGCATTGGTGGCACAGCGTTGGCCTGGCGATACCGAGCGTCAGCGCCGCATGTCGTTAATTGAAGAGGGGCCCGAGCCCATGGTGCGCATGGCGTACCTCGGTATTGTTGGCAGTTTTAGTGTGAACGGTGTTGCGGCATTGCATTCGCGCTTATTGGTGGAAGACCTTTTCAAAGATTTTTTCGAGTTGTGGCCTGAAAAGTTCAACAATAAAACGAATGGTGTTACCCCTCGGCGTTGGTTGTCGCACAGCAATCCGTGTTTGGCAAACCATATTACTGAGGCTATTGGCGATGGTTGGAAAAAAGACTTGTGCGAGCTTGAAAAGCTAAAAGCCTTTGCTGAAGACACGGTTTTTACGCAAGAGTGGCATCAAATTAAATTCGACAACAAGGTGCGGTTGGCGCAATTAGTTGAGGAATCCACCAAAATTGTTTTTGACCCAGAAAGCTTATTTGATGTTCAAGTAAAGCGCATCCATGAGTACAAGCGCCAGCTGTTGAATATTCTTCACGTTATCCATTTGTACGACCGCATTTCACGCGGCGATACCGAGGGGTTGAAGCCGCGCAGTGTGTTAATCGGCGGCAAGGCGGCTCCCGGGTACTTTTTGGCGAAGCGCATTATTAAGTTAATTAATAATGTTGCGTCTGTGGTGAATTCAGATCCAGCCGTCTCGCCGCTACTGCAAGTGGTTTTTTTACCAAATTACTGCGTATCGGCGATGGAGGTGATCGCGCCAGGTGCAGACCTGTCCGAGCAAATTTCTACCGCGGGCAAAGAGGCTTCTGGTACCGGAAACATGAAGTTTATGATGAACGGGGCGTTAACCATTGGAACCTATGACGGCGCCAATATCGAAATTCTCGATGCGGTGGGCGAGGATAATTTCTTCCTGTTCGGTTTACGCGTTGAGGATATTCCAGGCCATCGCGCAGCCTATCAGCCCAATAGTATTATCGAGGCTGATCACGATTTGTCTCGGGTGATGCGACTGCTTGAGTGCGGACACTTTAGTTTGTTTGAGCCCAGCTTGTTTGATCCTATCGTCGAAACCATCCGCAACCCCAATGATCCGTGGATGGTCGCGGCTGATTTTAGAAGCTATGTGAATGAGCAGCATCGCGCGATTGCCTGTTACCAAGATCGAGTGAGCTGGGTGAGAAAAAGCATATTGAATACGGCAACCAGTGGGCGCTTTTCGAGTGACCGCACCATTGCCGAATACGCAAACGATATTTGGACGTTGTAAGGCAACGGACGATAAAAGTATTTTTGATTGAAACGATTTAATTTGGAGTCACCATGGAACATCCTAACCCGCGTTATGTGAGCCGCCTAACTAAAGATACGCTAGCCCTTGTCTTAGCTGGAGGTCGCGGCAGTCGCTTGTATGAATTAACCGATTGGCGCGCCAAACCCGCGCTTTATTTTGGTGGCAAATTTCGCATTATTGACTTCCCCTTGTCGAACTGTGTGAACTCTGGCATTCGTAAGATTGGTGTTTTAACGCAATATAAAGCGCACTCCTTGATTCGTCACATACAAGTCGGCTGGAGTCACTTTAAGCGCGAGCTGGGTGAATATGTCGATGTGTTACCCGCCTCGCAGCGTAACTCGCCTAACTGGTATCAGGGCACTGCGGATGCGCTTTATCAAAATACGGATATTATTCGCGCCTCCGGTTGCAAGTACGTCATGGTTTTGTCCGGCGACCACGTGTATCAAATGGATTACGGCAATATGCTGGCTTACCACGTGGAAAATGAAGCTCAGCTCACGGTGTCGTGCATTGAGTTTCCCGTAGAAGAGGCCGCGGGCGCGTTTGGTGTGATGTCCGTGGATGGCAACGATCGGGTATTAGGCTTTGAAGAAAAGCCCGAAAAACCCACGCCAATCCCGGGAGATGACTCTCAGTGCCTGGCCTCGATGGGTAATTACATTTTCGATACCGAATTTTTATTAGACCTGCTGGAAAAAGACTCTGTACAAGAAAACTCTGAACACGATTTCGGTAAAGATATTATTCCGTCGATTATTAATACCGCCGATGTTTTTGCCTACCGGTTTAGGGATGCCGATGGCGAGCGTGCTTACTGGCGCGATGTGGGCACACTAGATGCATTTTGGGCTGCCAATATGGAGCTGATCTCCCCCACGCCATCGCTTAACCTATACGATCATCAGTGGCCAATTTGGACCTATCAAACACAACTGCCACCTGCAAAGTTTGTCTTTGATGACGACGACCGTCGCGGCTATGCGGTAGATTCGATGGTCAGCGGCGGCTGCATTATTTCGGGGGGTAAGCTAAGGCGCTCGCTGCTGTTTTCCGATGTGCGCATACACTCTTATGCGGAGATTGAAGAGTCCGTTATCTTGCCGGAGGTCGAAGTGCATCGCAGCGCGAAAATTAAGAAAGCGATTATCGATCGCCAGTGTGTCATTCCCGAGGGCATGGTGATTGGTTACGACCATGAGCAAGACCGCGCTAATGGCTTTAGGGTAACGTCAAAAGGCGTGGTGCTCGTAACCCCTGAAATGCTAGGGCAGCGCGGCGGCGCCAAGCCACAAATATAGTCGTTATACACATAAAAAAGCTCGCAAATCGCGAGCTTTTTTATGTGTAATACCATGCGGATGACTACTTAATTAGCTGATACTGACTGTTCAGCACATCTATGATTTCCGCTTTAGGGTTTTCCGGCAAAGCAATTTTATGGCCCGTAATCTTATGGGCGATGTCTAAATACGTATTGGATACATCCATCATGGCCGTTTGTGGTAACAGGTTGTCTTTGGCAAGACGCTCGCGCTCGGGCATTCGGTCTTTGTTGAGCAGAATGTCTGGTTCGTCGAAATGATTCAGCAAAAACTGGCGAAACGCTTCTTTGCTTTGCTCCTCGATCTTACCCTCGCGGTAGCTGCTGCCTGTCCAGATGCGCGATGAGTCTGGCGTGCCGACTTCATCCATATAAATGAGTTCGTCGTCACCGCGGGTATTTTTAACGTAACCAAACTCAAATTTGGTGTCGACAAAAATTTGGTCCAGTGTTGCAAGTTGTTCGCTGATGACGGCGAAACCTTCTTTTAGCAGTGTTTCGTAGCGGGCAATATCATCGAGGCTTTTAAAATTAAATGCCGCGTAGTTATCAACGATATTTTTGCGTGTGATATTCACGTCGTCTGCTTCGGGCACGCCAGCAATACCGCGCAGAACGCCCTTGGTTGATGGTGTGATGAGCAGCTCGGGCAGCTTTTGATCTTTGCTCAAACCTTCTGGCAGCGTTATACCGCAGAAATCCCTTTCGCCCTTGGCGTAGGCGCGCCACATACTGCCAGTAATGTACTGCCGACAAATGGCCTCGATCATCACCGGTTTAGCTTGCTGTACGATCCATACAAAAGGGTGCGGTATGTCGACGATATGGCTATTAGCCAAGCCGTGGTCTTTAAAGGTCTTGAACCAGTGGTTGGCAATGCTATTGAGCGCAGCGCCCTTGCCGGGTACGCCTTCTAAACCGCCTTCGCCTCGCCATATGCAATCAAAGGCGGAAATGCGATCGCTGATAACCATTATGGCCAAGGGGGTATCCAGAGCAATAGGGTAGCCTTTTTCTTCGATTAGGCGCCGGCTTTGGGTGGCCTCCAACCAATATACAGAGCGAACTTTACCGCTGTGTACTGGGCGTGAGGTGCTGATGGGGAGGTCGTTATTTACGGCTAATACTTGAGAGGCGAGAGACATAGTAAACCCAGACTACAAAGGAAGGTGCCAATAGGGGATAAGGGCATGATGATACCAGTTGCCCCTGCAATCAACAATTTACTCGATGCATAAGCCGATAGCTTGTAGTTCAAGGCGGACGGCAAATTATGCTATGGTTCCGGCCAGTTTTTAATGCGCAAATGACCCTTTGGGAGAGTAAGGATCTGTGACTAAACGTATATTGATGGTGGCTGCCGAAAACGATGCATTACCGAATGCGAAAGTGGGTGGAATTGGCGATGTGGTTAGAGATATCCCTGTGGCTCTGGCAGAGCAAGGCTGTCAGGTGCAGGTTGTGCTGCCAGATTACGGGCATTTTGCGTCCATGCCGGATGCCAAGTTATGTGGCCAATACCAGCTTAGGTTTGCCGGCGGTACAGAGCGCGTCGAGCTTTTGCAACTGCGCTCATCGAGCCACCAGCACAACAATGTCACCTATTGGGCATTAGGGCACGGGCGCTTTACGCCCTGTGGCGATGGTAGTGTCTACTGCAACGATGACGACAATCGCCCTTTTGCGACCGACGCCTCTAAGTACGCGTTTTTCTGCGCAGCGGTAGGGCAAATTATTGCCAATGGCGGCTTTGCCGAATTAGATGTTATTCATTTACACGATTGGCATGCGGCGTTGCTACTGGTATTGCGCGAATTCGACCCGACGCTAAAAGCATTAAAAGACATTCACACGACCTACACTATTCACAATTTGTCGCTTCAGGGCGTGCGACCTTTTAAGGGGGATGATTCGTCCTTCGAGGCTTGGTTTCCGCATTTAATTTATAGCCCGCACTTAATTTGTGATACCCGTGCGGTGCACTGTATTAATCCCATGCGAGCAGGCATTAATTTGTCTAACAAGGTACACGCCGTATCGCCCACCTACGCCCAAGAAATTACTCGGCGCAGCAATGTTGCCCAAGGCATCTATGGTGGTGAAGGTTTAGAAAACGATTTGATTATGGCGCGTGAGCAAGGCCGGCTCGTTGGCATACTCAACGGCTGTGAGTACCCGGAGGGCATTTCCTATACCAAAGTGCCCAAAACGCGCTTAGCGCCAGCGTTAGAAAATGCGCTCTTAGTCTGGGCAGCAAAAAGCACGCAATTGTTGAGCTGCCATTGGTTGGCCGAAAAGCGTTTGCAGCGCTGGGCCGCCAAAAAGGATCGCGGGATGTTGGTAACCTCGGTAGGCCGCATTACCGGCCAGAAGGTTCGCTTGTTATTTGTGACGCAGGCTGACGGCAAGAGCGTTTTACAGCATATTTTGAATGAGCTGGGCGACAAAGGTATGTTTATCTTTTTGGGCTCGGGCAACGAGGTGTATCAGCAGCAGCTGTTGGCTCTTGCTGGTAATAACGCCAACTTTATTTACCTGCAGGGGTATTCTACCGCCGTATCCGACTTGCTATATAACTCTGGCGACCTCTTTTTAATGCCCAGCTCTTTTGAACCTTGCGGTATTAGCCAAATGTTGGCTATGCGGGCGGGGCAACCATGCTTGGTGCACAGCGTTGGTGGTTTAAATGATACGGTCGAAGATGGCGTCACTGGCTATTGCTTCTCGGGTGAAACGCTTGATGAACAGGCTAATCAGTTAATCGATACGTTTAAGCGTGCGTTGCTTAACTACAAAAAACATCCGACAAAACATGCCGCGTTAGCCAAAAAATCCAGCGCCAAGCGCTTTTTATGGTCGTCGGTTGCTCAAGACTATTTAACACAGTTATACAGGTAAGCATTTATGGCTTCTATGCCAGCGTTAACGCGCAAGGTTGCAGCACTATTAAATTCGCACGGATGGGATATCGAATACTTTAAAGGGTTTATTCTAGGCTTGGTTTGGTTGGACCTTTACAGGGAAAACAGTCGCTACGAGGCCTTTTTAGATCTCCCCGAGGGCACGCTTGGCGATGACGATAATACCTTGTTAGAGCAGTTTGCCTCGAAAATTAGTGACGAGATAGAACTCGAACGCTTTCGCTTTTCGGCCGGCTGTAAAGTCAATACTAAAGACTTTGCAGCGAACTACCGCAAGGAAAGCAAGCTGCACCAATGGGCTAGCGGTGTACATATGGCGTGTCGCATTTTAGAGGTAATGATTGAGGACGGCGATGTACTCCCCGATGAAAATATTAACTATCTTTTAGAGCGCATTGCAGAAACGGTTTACCCTTTTCTGGAAAAGAAATTTGCTAAAGAGTTTTTCAGTGAGCTCAATGAGCGCCGCATACCTCCAAGTGAATGCGCTGAGTTATTGGCGCGCTTACGCACTGACCTACCAAAGCTAATTCGCGATATTACCATTTCCTCGCAGATGGTTAACCACCTTCCACTTGGCGATGATAGCATCGAGCAAGAAGAAAGCTTCCAAGGACCACTGGGCAACATCCACAGCTATTTTGCGGGCGTGACTGATCCTATGGCCATTAACGAACGCATCGACCGTTTGTTGCCCGTTGTTATGGAGGAAGCCAAGTCTAGCCGCGTAAAAAATGCCGAAATTTTGCATCGCTATGCAGAAAAGGCGTTGGGGCCGGAATTTTTTAACGCAAATGCAGGCATGTTTTGGGGATTAATTGAAACGCGCACCTACATGCGGGTACTCACGGCGCTGGCAGAGGCTTACAGAACATCAATGCAGCGTGAAAAAGCCGTTGACTGTTATGAAAAAAGCCTACAGCTTTGTGCCGACGACAACCTTGGTGCTCGCTATTTGTTGGCGGACTTGTATATGGAACTACGGCGGGTTGAAGACGCTTTGGCCTTGATTGATCGCTTTGACTCAGACCGCGGCGCAATGATGTTGTTTACCAAAGCGCTAGCGCTGTTTATGAAATTGGGGGATTCCCCAAAGGCGAAAGCCGGTTTAAAAGCGGCCATCAAAAGCAACTTGCACATAGTGCCCATGCTTTTAAATCAACTGCCGATGCCGCCAGAATTACCGGGTTATTATAGTCCAGGCGGTGAAAGCGAAGCCGCTTTATACGTCGCTGAGAATCGCCTATTGTGGCGAAATTCTGCGGGTGCGATGGAATGGTTAGCGAGCCACCAGTCGTTGGCTTAGGTTTTGTGCTTTTGACGTTCCCACGCTTTTATAGAGGCTAGACAATGAAAGTATTAATGCAGCGAGTAACACAAGCGCAGGTGGATATTGGCGGGGAGTGCGTCGGCAAGATTGGGCCGGGGTTATTGCTGTTGGTCGGGCTGGAAAAGCACGACCTTGAGAGCACCCTAGAGCGCATGTGCCACAAGGTACTTAATTACCGTGTTTTTAGTGACAGCGACGGCAAGATGAACCTGAGCGTAAAAGATATTAACGGCGGTGTGTTGGTTGTGTCGCAATTTACTTTGGCGGCAGATACCCACAAAGGCCTGCGCCCTGGGTTTTCCGTTGCCGCTTTGCCACACGTGGCCAAAAGTCAGTATGAAGCGTTTGTCGCGCGACTTGAGCGCGAGCACAGTGATGTCCAAACCGGGCAGTTTGGTGCCGATATGCAAGTTAGTCTGATCAACGATGGCCCTGTGACATTTATGCTAGAGCTGTAATCACCCTTTTGTTCTATTTATAAGGTCGCTCGCATTTATTCAATTGCTTGCTGGAGCATCCGGCAGCTAGTGGGCCTTCTTTCTTATTTCATCTGTAGGTATTCGATGTTTTCTTATATTGAAAAAAGTACACAACCCTTCACGGAAACCGTTGCCGAGCAGCCGCCCAATCAGTTGTGGGCGTTTTGCCGATACTTTACCCGTGGCTATGGCAAGTTGTTGGCTGTTATGGCGGTGTTCAGTGTAATGACAGCGCTGATGGAGGTGTCGCTATTTCGCATGCTCGGTTTGTTGGTGGATTGGTTAGGTGCGTTAACGCCCGAAGAGCTCTGGCAGCAGCACAGCACCCATTTGATAATGATGGCCGTGGTTGTATTAATTGCTTTACCGCTGTGCATATTTATTCACGGCGTTATTTTGCATCAAGGCTTAATGGGTAATTACCCGATGGCTATTCGGTGGCGAGCGCACAATTATTTATTGCGCCAAAGTATGGCTTTTTATCAGGATGAATTCGCTGGGCGCATTGCCACTAAAGTGATGCAAACGTCTCTGGCGGTGCGTGAAACGGTGATTAAGCTGCTCGATGTGTTTTTGTATATTGTCATTTTTTTCGGTGGCGTTTTGGTGATGGTGGCTAGCCTAGATTGGCGGTTAACGCTGCCTTTTTTGGTTTGGTTGGTTGCCTACATTGGTGTGTTGCGGTTTTTTCTGCCACGTTTAAAGGCAATATCTATGAGCCAAGCGAATGCGCGCAGTGAAATGACGGGCCGCATTGTTGATACCTATACCAACATCAATACGGTTAAGTTATTTAGCCATGCTCAACGCGAGGCCAGTTATGCCCGAGAAAGCATGGATGGTTTCTTGCAGACGGTTTATCCGCAAATGCGTTTGGCCGTGCAGCTTAAAACGAGTGTCTGGACGATCAACGCAATTTTGATATTTGCCGTGTCGGCGCTGTGCATTCACTTGTGGTCTTTAAGCTTAATTACCGCCGGTGTCGTGGCGGCGGCAGTGGGTGTAATTTTGCGTTTATACGGGATGAGCCAGTGGATTATGTGGGAGGTTAGTGGACTGTTTGAAAATATTGGTACGGTGCAAGACGGTATTAATACGTTAAGCCAGCCCTTGGCGATAAAAGATAAGCCCGGCGCCAAACCACTTATCTGTAATGCTGGCAACATTCGCTATGAGGCGATGAATTTTCACTACGGCAAACGCGGTGGCATTATTAGCGACTTTTCCCTCGATATTAAAGCTGGCGAAAAAATCGGCTTGGTGGGGCGCTCTGGAGCGGGTAAGTCTACGCTTGTCAATTTACTGCTGAGGTTTTATGACATTGAAAGCGGCAGCATAAAAATCGATGGTCAAGAAATTGCCTCGGTAACCCAAGATAGCTTGCGCGAACACATCGGTATGGTGACTCAAGATACCGCCTTAATGCATCGCTCGGTTTACGAAAATATTGCCTACGGCCAACCCGATGCAACCATGGCGCAAGTGGTTCACGCGGCGAAAAAAGCACAGGCCTATGATTTTATTCAGGGCTTAAGTGACGCTAAAGGACGAACGGGGTTTGAAGCCCATGTAGGTGAGCGCGGTGTTAAGCTCAGCGGTGGCCAGCGTCAACGCATTGCAATCGCGCGGGTACTGCTGAAAAACGCGCCCATTCTCATTTTAGATGAGGCGACCTCGGCGTTGGACAGTGAAGTTGAAGCGGCCATTCAAGAAAACCTTAACGAGCTCATGGAAGGTAAAACGGTTATTGCGATTGCCCATCGCCTGTCGACCATCGCAGCACTAGATCGCCTGGTGGTACTGGATAAAGGCGCGGTTGTTGAGCAGGGCTCTCACCAAGAGCTGTTGGCTCAAAATGGTTTGTACGCTCAGTTATGGGCTCGCCAGAGTGGCGGTTTTTTAGGTGAGGCGTAAGATCAGTTTGAGGAGGCTGATAGGCATCACGGCATACAAAGGAAGCATGTTTGCTGTTAGAGGTGCGCTTTATTCTATCCATGCCCGGGGCAATGCTGGCTTCAATGCCAGAAGAGTGCCCCAATGACGAGCAGCGGCGTTCATTCTATGCCAGCTCGCTAGTAGCGTTGCACCTCTTAAAAGCGGTAGCTTAAAAGCCAAGGCTAAATATCTGCTGCCGGTCATTAGGCTGGCTTGGCGGAGATTAGGCTCCTTCAGTAACTACGGACGGTTGCAATGTCGGGGCATAAACCTGCGGCTAGTCTGGCAGGTTTATGACCACAAAGCATGGGGTGCTCCGGTATTTTATCGGCATGTTTTTTCTGATGGCCCTAGCTCTGTTTAGGGGAGTATCACCCGAGGACTTTGTTTTTCAGCCGAGAGATAAAGGATGTTTTTGCCGATAACTCCTCTCTGCGGCCATTGGCATCTAGAAAAATGGTGCTGTGTTCGCGCTTAACTTGGTTGCCCCTGTCGGGCGAGTAGTAGTATAGGGCAAGTGAGCGGCGGAATAGGCCTTCGGGCGGCGTTAGTGGTTCTGGGTGTCCATGAAAACTATCGTTAGTCGTTTCAAAAATTGCCAATCGGTTAAACTTTGGGGCGACTTTCTTTTCGCAGCGGCCAGATTTTTCATCCCACAGTTGAAAGTGCCCGCCGTAAGCTTCCTCCCAATTTTTATTTAAATAAAGAATGGCGTTAAGGCGTCGGTAAAGACCGAGTTGTTGGTGCTTGTTGAAATCAATATGGACGCCGAGCTTCCCGCCTCTAGGAATTTGATGGTAACCACCCCCAACAAAATAGGGGTCGGATGTTAATCGGCCGATACCGCTTACTTCCGATAGAAACTCAACAAACGGCGCAGAATTCAGCGAGTGAAAAAATGACCGCGACACTGGCCCGAAGTTTTCATCTCTATTCATTTGGCCTTTGCCTTCGTACTTCGATTTGAATGTCTTCCAGTCTGCCTCCACGTCGTCGAATTCAGTTAGGATTCTATCAAGAATCGTAGGGTCGAAAAGATCGTCTATTACGACATGTGGCCACGGTTTAGCGGAGCCAAACTCTTTGGCTAAATTGGGCGCCATATCTTTTAGCTTTTGGAAGGGAAGCATTTCGGTGTACTGGTCGACCATTGATGGCTCCTTGTAGAAGAAGGGTCTAGTGGATAGCGCGAATTGTCGGGCTTTAGCTTGCGTTGCGTTGACTTATTTTTTCGTGAAGAATATACCCAGTTTGTGAAGAACTTACAACGGGAGCACGCTTGAAGCGGGTTGGTACGTAATATGCCAATACATCAATATTCGGAGTATAGCAGGGCTGCTCTTTTCAAGTTTCCAAGTAAATGTAAAGTCGATTGCATCCCGCAGCGATCATCGCAAGGCATTGCGTATGTTTACAGGCACCCTAAAAACTCGGCTTCTAACTCTGGCTTGAGCTCAGATAGGCGCTCCATCAATGTGTACAATTTGTTTTATGTACAGGATTAGTGCCCCTTAACAAAGAATAACGTATTGTTTTTTATCGGGTATATAGAGCAAAGAGGGGCTCTTCCGCTTTAGTGCGGTGACGAGCCGAAGGGGGTAAAAAAAGCGCAGACCTGTGATTTTATTCAGGGTTTAAGTGACGCTAAAGGCTAAACGGCGAACGGGGTTTGAAGCCCGCGTAGTAGGTGTACGCGGTGTTAAGCCCTTACTCTACCCTGTGTGCGCCCGAACCATCCGGCGCTTCAATGCCTGACTGCAATGCCTAATGACGAGCAATGGCATTCATTCTATGCCAGCTCGCTAGTAGCGTTGCCCCTCCCTTAAAAGCGGTAGCCTAAGCCAATGCTAAGTTGCTGCTGCCACCAGGTGTTACTGCGAATATTAATAAGGCACGTGCCCTGGGCGCTAGAGCAGAAAAAGTCCGTATCTGAGCTAAGGTTTACCCCAATCGCTCGAGCCTCTATGCGCAGGTTTAAATTTTCACCGAGTGGGAATTTAAGTCCGCCTGCCACCGAGTAACCTAAAAACGTATCAGCCCCGGCACCCGATAACGATAAGTGACTGGCGCCGATCGTGCCGCCCACATACGGCGTGATACGGTCGTGCCGCCACTCGTAGGTTCCTCCGATGTGTAAGTGCCTGCTGGTTAGCTCAGCTTCTTGTGAGGTAATAATATCGGCTGGTGCCTTTACCGTTAGCGTATTCTGGCTGATTAACATTTCATATTGAAGGTCGATATTGGTTTCTGCAGTGCGCTGAAGTTGGTTGAGTAGAAGGGTATAACTGGTGCCACTACTGGTGTTTACCTCGGCGCTCGGTCGTTCAGTTTTAAGGTCTCCCGTACTGGTGCCGCCGATCATTAGGCTCACTTGGCGGTGTGTGTTGGCATAGCTTAACGGAGCGGCGGTCATGCCAGCGGTTAGCGCCAATACATACAAGCTTTTGCGCTTGACTAACCAGTAACCATTCATCATCGTAGAGTCCTAAATACTTACTGTGTTTGGCCACGTTTTAACTTGGCGTCAGAGCGTGGGCCTTATATTGTTACCCGTTTTTAAGGTGAGGTCGATAGCGCTGACAAGGTTTTAGCTGCGCATGTGGTGCAAGCAAGAGTTTGTCGATAGATTCGCAAAATCGTGCGTGGCTACTTCGCCTGATCAACACGCACTGCGAGCTCATAGCGGCCATTCGTATAGCCTGCAAAAACCGGCGTTTTTGGATGGGTCGCTAGGCCTGTGTACCGGAGGTAGCCTAATGGCGGATTTAGTGATTATCAAAGTCGGTGAAACGTTTGCAGATACGGCGGAGCAGTTCGGCGATTTTGACGATTGGGTGTTAGCGGGGCTCGAGGAGTCAACGCTGCCTATTCGAGTCGTCGAGTTGCTCAAGGGAGAAACGCTTCCCGAGAGTTCGCTTTGTGCTGGCATTGTGGTTACTGGCTCCCATGCGATGGTTACCGAGGCACTGCCCTGGAGCACTAAATTGGAAAAGTGGCTGGTATCGGCGGTAAGCGATGATATTCCTGTTTTAGGGATATGTTATGGCCATCAAGTGCTGGCCAACGCCTTGGGTGGAACCGTCGATTACCATCCTAAAGGTCCGGAGATCGGCTGTTTTGAGGTGTGCTTGCGACAGGCTGCAGCGAGCGATCCACTATTTTCTCGTCTGCCGGTTAGGTTTAAAGCGCACCTCACACATCACCAAAGCGTAATGGAATTGCCTAAAGGTGCCGTCACTCTGGCGAATAGCCATCATGAAGCTTACCAAGCTTATCGCGTGGGTAATCATGTCTGGGGCGTGCAGTTTCACCCCGAGTATTCCAAAGCGGTAATGGCGGCTTATCTCGATAAGCAACGGCATGTGCTCGAGGTGAACGGTCAAGATTACGCCGAGCTCGAAGCTCACATACAAGACACGGATATCGCTAAGCAAATACTCCCCTTATTCGCCGATTATGTGGCGGGTCATGTCGAATTGCGTTGAGTCGGGCCGGGTCGGGGCCATCGCTTTGCCTGTACTTAATCGCCACTTACGGCCTTTATCGGCGGCGCTTGTTGGTGTCGACATAAAAAAGTGCGTTTTTTTATCGCGCCCTCGTCTCTACTAAAAGTTATGGAGAAACGCGGTGGATAAAATAATGTGCTTAAAACCTATGAGATGGTTGGGGGTAGGGGCGATGGCTGCGCTTTCGTTGGCCTGCATGGGTACTTACGAAGGTAATCGCTTGTGTCCAGAGGGCGAGAAAAAGGTGACTGTTCATGAAGGCATACCTTTTTCGCAGTTTAGGTCGGGAATTACGTGGCAGGCGGCCAAGCCCATTGCCGATAACGGCAAGGTCGTGGTTTATCAAGATTATCTCTTTGTGCTCGAGCCTTTTGTGGGGGTTCACGTTTTCGATAACCGCGATAACGAAAATCCGCGCGCGCTCGGTTTTTTGGCCGTGCCGGGCAATAGCGACATTCTAATTAAAGATGACGTGCTGTATCTGGACAGCTACACGGATCTTGTAAAAATTGCCATTATCGATGGCCAAGCTACCGAGGTCGGGCGTGTGAAACTGGCGTTTGGTGATGCTTATTATTACGACGAGGATCAGGTAATAACGAGGAGCTATTATGAGTGCCAATAATGAACGACTGGCTAAAAAGTGGAAGGCATTATGCCAGCTTGTAATCGTTTGCAGCTTGCTGGGTGCGACAAGTTTACTTACTGGGTGTGGTAGTGGTGGAGAATCTTCTGCGGGTAACAACCCCAGTGGCGGCAGCACCTCGATTGCAGGCTCTACGGCAACGATGACGAGCTTTAAAAATGTGCTTTATACACTGATCAATCGGCGCGTGGTGATCGTTGATTTGCTGGGCGAGATAGAACCCAGCAGCTTTTTAGATTATGACGCCGAAACCCTGTATATGTACGAGCACTATCTCTATGTCGCAGGCCAGAACGGTGTCTCGATTTACGACGTCAGCGAGCCGCTGTTCCCAGTGCCGGTCTCTGATTATTTGCATGCAAGAGCATGTGACCCGGTTATTGTCAGCGATGATATCGGCTATATTACTTTGCGTAATCGCGGCGGATGCCCAGGCGATATTAACCGTTTGGAGGTGGTCGATTTTTCCGACCCGGCATTCCCTGAAAAGATCACGGAATTTCCAATGGATGCGCCTTACGGTCTTGCCAAAACGCCCGACTACCTCGCCGTATGTCAACCCACGTTCGGGCTAACCTTATTGGATGTTAATAGCCTGAGCGCTATTGAAGAAATTACCCGTCACCCACAGTTCGATTGTTTTGATTTACTGTACCGCGATGATGTTTTAGTGGTCACCGCCGCCGATGGTATTTACCAGCTCGATGCGCGCGATGCTTTTTTGGCTGAGCTAAGCCGGATACCCGTTGGTGAGGATTTATAAATAGGTAAATTTCCGTAAGCTTCGCGGGTTTTGTGCTGAATACCCGCGAAGCTGCTAGGGGGGTGGAAGGTTCTTGGCAAGTTTGCGGGTTAATGGGCTGTTTATACCGGGTTGGGTATCATCTTTCTAGGCTATTTACATGCATCAATAATGCTTAGGGCCGCGTCGATAGTTTCTAGGCGTTTTTTTAACGAAGCATTTTCCGGACGTATCCCCAGTTTGATACCGACAATTGGCAGTTCATGTGCACTAGCTGTCTTCAAGCAGTTGTGAATTTCGGCTTGAGTCATTAAAGAGCCTTCGGCGCCTACGCTATTATCTTCTTTCGCATGAGGCATATGACTATCTCGCCAAGCACCGTATTCGGTTTCCTGTCCTGATGCGCCAGAAAACATTAATCCGCTGAGCAATCCTGCCGTTTGTGCTTGCTCAATATGATCTATCGCGCCTTGCACATTGCGAGTTTCAATCACCGAGCGACCCCAGTTAATGGTAATGCCTAAGCTGCGTTTATACCTTTTATTGATTTCGCGTAGCGCTTCAATTTCTTGCGTCAAACTCAAGAAACCTTTTGCCGGCACTTGCCCTTCGATCAAGGTGTCGCAGTGTTCAATCACAATCTGTGCGCCTTGCCAATCCCACTGCACAATATCTTGTAGTGATTGCTTAAGGGCCTCGGTCGAGGCTGGTGCTTTTGATTGATTAGGCGCCGTTTGAATTTGAATGGCTTTAACAACCTGTTTGCCCGCGTGGGCGTTTAATTTTGCAATTGCGTTGCGAGCCTGCTTTAAAAAAGCCACAGCCTCCTGCCGGCCTTCCTCGTTGCAGGAGGCAAGGCCAAAGGCAGGGTTTTGTTTAAGCGCGTTCATAATGCCGGGCACACAAGTAAATACAAATGTCCAGTTCGGGTCGATATTGGCTAGAAACCACTCATCGTCTTCGCTATGCAGCTGCCCGATAAATGGGTGCTCCAAACCTTGTATGCGCGGATCGTTTTTTAGTGCGGTATAAAAGGCCGTTTCTAACTGTGCATCCCAGCCATTATTGCAGGGCGATGAGGCATAGGCGCCGACGTAGTATTTCATTGGGGCTCCAAAATTTGGGGTCGAAACTGGCGGTCACGACATTGGTTTTGGCTATTATATCGGTAATTTTCAGCGGCTAGCATGAGAATAGAGTACTTCTTTGGCCATAGTGAGAGTGTAATAGGGGGAGGGGTTTCGAGTCCGCAGGGTAGCTGTTTTCTGGGCACGCTCAAGATATCCCTATTCGCTATACACGCGCTCCCGGCGCGTGAATGCCCTGAAAATAGCTACCCTGCGGACACTGCGTTTGGCATCACCGTTGCGCGTTGGGGGAGATGCAAAAAATAATTTATTCTTGCCCTAAGCTACCCGCTATCATTCTTCGGTTTTAAACTCGCTATAGTCTTGATAGAAGTAGCTCACCTCAATCCCTTTCATAAATTAAGCGCGGTCATTAAGTTGATGCATTTGCGCTTGGTTGAGTCGCACTTTAAATTCAATAGCTTTAACTACGCTGCGCTAAATAGTGGAAAAATAATCGTCTTTGTTTGCCAAGTTCCAGTCAACTGCCTGTTGAGCTTCCTGCTTTAGAATAATATCTAACCAAATGCGAGTGGCGCTGCCGTTGCTTTTGCGAAACAGGTAGGCAATGTATATTTTTACATATGTGTCGATAAAATCATCCTTGAGTGTGATTTTTCCTGAGCCATTGGGCCCAGCAAACAGGCGTAACCTAGCTGTTTTTTTGTTACTCATTAGCGGCGCTTTTTTCGGGTACCTGTACCGACAATTAACGGCTTGGGGGCCTCGCCGATGCACTCTGTAGTCAGAACGCCATCTTTCATGTGGCGGTGTTCTAATTTACCGCCGCTGACAACAACTACCCCGGCCTTACTGGTTAACGCTTGTAAGTGGGCAGCACGAAAGGCCTGAGCGGCTGCACGGGGTATATCTTTATCTTTCAGCGCTATATTGATGTCCGAGTTGGATGAGTCTTTAGGCATTTTCATCTTCAGCGGTGACATGTTTAAGGTGTAGTTAGTTGAAGTAGGGACGGAGCGCAGGGGATTGATTTATCAGACCTTCACGCGCCGGGAGCGGGTGTAGA
>DATBNJ010000200.1:0-14907 GCA_036554385.1 Marinagarivorans sp.
GGGAATATTTACACCAATACTTTTTTAGCCGCGGGAGATATCCAGACTCTCAATCCTATTACTGTTGTCGCGGTCAATGGCACGCCGGAAGAGGTCCTTTGTCGGAACTACCGTATAACGTCAATCGACTATGTTAATGCCATGGTAGAAGCGACGAATGACGAGGGTGAGCCAATACTCGACGGCAATGGTGAAGCAACGCAAGTAGAGAGCACCAGTTTAGTGCCCCAATTTAATACTGCCAACGGCCCTAGGTTCCCATTGCAAAATGGCGCCTACCCCTACCCCAGTAATTTTTGTGGCGTTAACTCGCAAGATATCGTGACAAAATTGTATGGCAATGAGCCCAGAGAGGAAGGCCAAGCACTTGCTGGGCCAGCGCCGCTTGTGGGTCAGTTTGCTGCATTAGCCGGCCAAGAAAACGACGGCGAAAATGGGGGCTATGATGAATATGTTGGGGGCAATATTTATTCCCAAACATCGATGACTTTTATAGGCCGAGTATTAGCGGGTAACGCTATTCAATTTGTCGACGGCGCTAACATCAACATTTACGGTAATATTGCCGCAGAGGCTCGCGCTGACGGTAAAGACGGCACCTTAAACATACTTGGGAAGACAATAAGCATTCACGATAAGTTTTTAGACACTTTAACCGAAGGTGCAGATGATAACTGCGTTGAAACCTCTGGAGGAAACCCAATCAGCAAAGTTCTTTGGTCGGGTTATCTATAGTCTCTGTAAGCCTAGGCTTTTGGCCTAGGCTACTTTTATCCCGCCCCAATTATAGAAAACTTATCAGCTAGTTAACTTTTTTAAGGTGAAAAAAAAGCCCGCAAATGCGGGCTTTAAATTTTTAGAGCACTACAAAATTAGCTTGGCAATAGTTAACTTTGCAATGCATACAGTATAGTGCAGGCAAAACGCGTAAAAAAGCTATTTGGCGCAAAAACCCTCATATCCAGACAGATTCACACCAAATTGTGATGCGTATCTCCTTATGGTTGCAATGAAACTAAGCCACAGCGCCCCGAGCTATGAACTGCTTAATTTTGGCTGCTCACAAAACGGGGGGTGGCTTACGCTTCGTCGGGCACGGCTGCTTCGATGGTGGATTTCAGCTCGCCGTTTTCGCTCATTTCCATAATAATGTCGCAACCACCGACCAGTTCGCCACCGACCCACAACTGCGGAAAGGTGGGCCAATTGGCGTATTTTGGCAGGTTGGCGCGGATGTCTGGGTTGGACAGCACATCAACGAAGGCGAAGCGTTTACCGCAGGCCATCACCGCTTGTGAAGCTTTCATAGAAAAGCCGCACTGAGGCGCATCGGGAGAGCCTTTCATATACAAAATCACTGCATTATCAGTAATTTGCTGCTTAATCGTGTCCATAATATCCATAGATAACCTCGCTATATCTTAGTAAATTGCTCAAGTATTGCGGTGCATTTTAGGTGATCGGGCCTTACCGCACAAGCGAGCACGGTAAAAGGTCCGTTTTGCGTGCGCCTAGGGTTCGCAAACCCCACAGGGCTATATCCGAGGCGGCATCGGAGCCTTGCGCGCCGGGAGCGCGTGCGGAGCGCCTATACGTTGAAATATCCAATGGTAAACATCGGATAAAGCAAAAGGTATCGTGAGGGCTTGAGCGAGTCCAGAAAAATTATTGGCTGCGGCTACTAGCTACTACTAGCTACTACAATGAAAGACATTTTCTCCGTCCTTCGAGAGTTTCTAGGGAAGCATTAATCGTCTGAGTGAGATGGGTGATCCAGTGCCAATGGCAAGGTTACGGTAAATACACTGCCCTTTTGATGCTCACTATCCACGGTGATTTGGCCTTGTAAAAGCTTGACCAGCTCACCGACCAACGCAAGGCCCAGTCCCGTGCCGGCAATACCGTTGTTTTGCTGCTCATCAATTTGCGAGTACGGGTTAAAAAGCTTGTGCTTTTGGGCCTCTGGAATGCCCACACCGGTGTCCGTCACCAATAGTTGTATTGCCGCGGGTAAACGCTTTACCGTTAAGTGCACTTCGCCGCGCTGGGTATATTTAATCGCATTGGATAAAAGGTTAATCAGAATCTGCCTAACTTTCTTGCGATCGGATAACACCACCGAATCGGCCGGCACCGATTTATCGAGCGTTAAATGCTTTGCCCCCGCCAATGCGCTAATTTGCGGCCAAAAAGATTCACACAAATCAGCCATATCAAACTCT
Source organism: Marinagarivorans sp. (assembly GCA_036554385.1). Lineage (GTDB taxonomy): Bacteria > Pseudomonadota > Gammaproteobacteria > Pseudomonadales > Cellvibrionaceae > Marinagarivorans. Next base: position 2,223 of record DATBNJ010000200.1, read on the forward strand.
GCCACTTCAAGTGCCATATAGCCCGCTTCAATTTTGGAAATATCAAGCGTATCGGTCACCAATTCATTTAGCTGAAAACCCGCATTATTAATGGCAAGCAGGTTTTTTTGCTCTCGAGGTGTCAGCTTGGCGCTGGCGCGAGACAGCAGTAAATCACTAAAGCCCAAAATGGCATTTAGCGGGGTGCGCAGCTCGTGAATCATTTTGGCATAAAAATCTCGGCGAGCAGCGCGCCTGGCCTCCTCGATGTCGGCCTGAGCTTTACGCTGATGCGTGACATCAAAGGCAAAGGCGAGCACTGATTTAACCGGTGTGGCATAAGTCTCGGCAGGCAACGCCAATAAGTGCCACTTAATAGAACGCCCACTGTGCTCGACGAGCAATAATCTGGGCGTTGCATCGTCGCTGCCGGTTACAGCATCTAACGTGATTAATTGTTGCTGAGCACCCGGTGGGTCATTAGGCCGTGCGGCAGTGAGTGCTCGACATTCGAGCTCTAAGCCGTCTGGCAATATATTGGGTCGGCCCTCAGTGGAAAATCCACCTTCGAGCAGCAGTTCGTGCATCGCCGAATTCGCAAATAGCATTTGACCGTCACTATCAAATTCAGCGATGGGCGCTGGGCTTAGCTCGACAAAATGGGCGAATTTATGAAGTTCGGCGCTGTTAAAGCTACGCGCCGAGTTGTCGACAAAACTCCAAGCCGTAAAACCACGGTATTGGCCCTCAAGCCGCGTGGCACGAATATCGACGGACAAGTAATCGCCCAAGCCTGTACACCAAAATTCCGACTGCCAATCCATTTGTTCACACCGCCGGTTAAATGGGCAGGATTCCCAGGGGTGCATGTGCTCCCGCGCATTTACGCACAACCGATCGTGCGCAAAGTTGCCTTGGCAATCGGCGATGTTCCAGTGCAGCGTTTGCTCGGCTTTTGGCGATAAATACTGCAACAAACCCTCACTATCGACCACCAGTACAGGGTCTGGCCAAACCGCAAAAGCGGCGTCAAAATTTGGCAACGGATTATCCATAACGGTAACCTTTTACATACATGGCCCTCACCCTATAAACACCAGTAAACCATAGGGGTCGACTCGGCTATCTGACGGATCTAATAGCGATTTGATAGCCCGCGCTGGCGCGGCTTGATCGGGTATGACAATAACTACTGGCTCAGTCAATGCTTTGCCATCTTTACCATAAACAATTTTTACTCGGCAGCAGTGTGCGCTTTGGTCAACATCAATAACAACGCCTTTTTCGCCGCTTTGCAACAAGACTGCGCTGGTTACCGGGTAAACGCCCAAGGTGGAAATAAAAGTCGTCATTACATCTGCATCGAATGCGCCGGCTTGGGTTTCTTTGTACATTGCCTGTAATGCCAAGCGCGGCAGAAGCCCCGGCCGGTCTATTAGTTGATGAACGCGTTCGTCGTAATAATCTGCAACAGCCAATATCGCACTTAAAGCGTGTAGGCCGTCGGCCTTCAAACCTTTCGGGTAACCGCTGCCGTCGGCGCGCTCGTGGTGCTCCGAAATTATCCGCATAACAAGCGCTGGCAAACCGGCGCTACTCAACATGGCCAAGCCGATATCCACGTGCTTATGTACCAACGTCACCTCGTGGCTGGCGTAGCGTGTGCGCTTGCCCATCAGGCTTAGGGGTAACTGTTGCCACCCCACCTCGTGCAGCAAGGCCGCCACTCCAAGTGCCTGCAGGTCTTCAGGCGATTTATGCATCGCCAAGCCAATATTCAGCGCTATGCAAAACGTACTGTAAGCGTGATCAATCAGCTTTTGCGACTTGCGGCTCATGTGGACCAAGCTCATCAAAGCTTGGTTATTACGCGTTAAGCTCGCTAGCGTCCCGTCGACCAAAGGCGCCAGGGCCTCGGTATCAATAGGTTGCTGCGCATCAAGGGCTTCATAAAGTTGCCGCGCAACTGACTTAATCTCCCCCGAAACCCGCTGCGCCGCAGACATTTCCGCAGCCACAGTAGCGCGCGGCGGTTCCGCTCTAGCGCTGGATTGCACAGCCTGTGCGTCGGCGTGTGGGGTTTGAGCTGGCGAGCTTTCACAGCCCGCACTTTGCGTCATTTCAGCGCCGAGCATTTGGCCCGATGGTTCAGATGGCACGACCGAGGCATTCAGCCCTTGTGCCATTTTAGGGGCCCTTCCACGCTCGAGATCAATCACAAGCTTTTTAACCCCAGACAGCCGCAACGCGTCAATGTCTTTGAGCGAGCGAATCTTGCGAGAATGGGTTAAAAAAGGGCTATCAACCCAAGAGATATCGAGCTCGACAACAAACATACCAACGGATAGCTGCTCGAGTCGGATTGTCTGGCGATGTGGCTCAGTCATGACAGGTGTAACTCACTTTAGTCTTCTTGTGAGTATAGTCAGCCAACGGCTGAGACTACCGACAATGTACTTAACGTTTTGATATCGAACGCAGCCAAGCTATTCCCACAGGTATCATGGGCGGTTAACCGGCTGCGTTCACAGTGCGGACAACTCACGCGCGCCTAGACTTCTTCGTCGATATGCCCTGAGTCTCGGCGATCGATGCCAGATCGCATTTCAAATGGACCTCGGTGCCGATATCGCGACTTCCGTCGGTCAGATTTTTTTCGGCGCTCTTTGGCCTCGTCATCGAGTGCATTGGCACGCGCAGATACCGGCTTAACGCGGTGTACTCGTATTGGCCCTAAACCCGGCGCGGGAGGCCGCAGTGGATCAAATGGAATCATAGCTGCCTCCAATAGACTCGCTAAACCATTGCTTTATACGACCTGTGTAACGGCCAAAAGGTGCAAAACTTTAGCGTAAACGGCACTATTGGGGCGATATTAGGCGCTTAGAGCAATACCCGCCCGCGCTACAGCAGCAGCGCGGAGTCGACAGGCGAATAGCTCAAACGAGCGCATAAAGGCTCAGCCTGCGACTTGGGCATTACTGATCAAACCAGTTAAGTTTGTCGTGCAAAGACACCACCGAGCCGATAATCAGCAAGGTTGGCGCGTGTATTTCGGTGGTTTTAACAATCTCGGGTAAGGTTACTAAATCACCGATATGCACCGTGTGATTTGGGGTGGTGCCGCGCTCGATTAGGGCTGCGGGGGTATACGGGTCTTTACCGGCTTTGACGAGCTTGGCGCAAATTTCAGGTAGTGCCACCAGCCCCATATAAAATACCAATGTTTGATTGGCGCTGGCCATTTCCTCGAAGGGTAAATCGCTCGAGCCCGCCTTTAAATGCCCGGTCACAAAACGCACCGACTGCGCATGGTCGCGGTGGGTCAACGGAATACCGGAATAAGCCGCACAGCCACTGGCGGCAGTAATGCCGGGCACTACCTGAAACGGAATGTTGTTTTCGGCAAGCAGCTCGATCTCTTCGCCACCGCGGCCAAAAATAAACGGGTCGCCGCCTTTCAAGCGCAAAACCCGTTTGCCCTGCTTGGCCAAATCCACCAACCGTTGGTTTATATCCTGTTGCGGCACAGCATGTAAATCGCGCTGCTTGCCAACATAAATGCGTTCGGCATCGCGCCGCACTAACTCCAAAATCGGTGGGCTGACCAAGCGGTCGTATAGTACAACCTCGGCTTGCTGCATTAAACGCAGCGCCTTAAAGGTCAGCAAGTCTGGGTCACCGGGCCCCGCCCCTACAAGATACACCTCGCCTTCAAAACGGTCGTCGGCGTCACTGACGGCTTGAGCCATCAACTGTTCCGCACGCTCTAGGTTATTGGCAAACACCTGCTCGGCAACGGGGCCTTGTAAGGTCTTCTCCCAAAAGCGACGGCGCTGCTCGCCATCGCTAAAACGTTGTTTAACCGCATCGCGAAAACGACTCGCCAATTGCCCCAAGGCGCCATAGCGGCTGGGGAATATTGCCTCCAAACGCGAACGCACCATACGTGCTAGCACGGGTGCTTCACCACCACTGGTAATGCCAATAATCAGCGGACTGCGATCGACAATGGCCGGGGTAATAATGCTGCACAGGCGCGGGTTATCAACCACATTAACGGGCAAGCGCAGGGCGTGACAATCCTTGGCGACACGTTCGTTTACGGCGTCGATATCGGTGGCCGAAATCACGAGTACGGCATCATCGAGATGCGCCGGCTGATAGACCTCAAACCGACAAGCGCCACCGGCGCGCTCGACCAGCGCTTGCAGTTCGGGGTTAATCGCCGGCGCCACCACGGTAATTTTGGCCCCCGCCTTAGAAAGCAAACGCGCTTTGCGCAGCGCTATAACGCCGCCACCGACCAACAAGCACGGTTTATTTTGTAGGTCGTGAAAAAAGGGAAAGTAACGCACTAGCCTTGTATTACCTCAAGCCCACCCATATACGGCCGCAATACCTCGGGTACGATAATCGAACCGTCGGCCTGCTGATAGTTTTCCATTACCGCAAGCAGCGTGCGCCCGACTGCCAAGCCCGAGCCATTAAGGGTATGCAGCAAAGCCGGCTTGCCGGTTTCGGCACTGCGGTAGCGCGCCATCATGCGGCGCGCCTGGAAATCTTTGAAGTTACTGCACGATGAAATTTCGCGGTACTTTTGCTGTGACGGCAGCCAAACCTCTAGGTCGTAGGTTTTTGCCGCCGAAAAGCCCATATCACCGGCGCACAGTGCCATTTTACGGTAGGCGAGCCCAAGCTTTTGCAAAATGGATTCGGCGTGGCCGGTCAGTGCCTCTAGCGCTGCGTCGGAATCCTCGGGCTTTACAAACTGGACTAGCTCGACTTTTTCAAACTGATGCTGACGAATCATGCCGCGGGTGTCGCGCCCATAGCTGCCCGCTTCCGAACGAAAACACGGTGTATGCGCGGTATAACGCAAAGGCAATGCCGCTTCATCAACAATTTCGCCACGCATTAAGTTAGTCACCGGGACTTCGGCGGTGGGAATTAAATAAAACTCGCGATCGTCGGTCAGTTTGAATAGATCTTCCTCAAACTTTGGCAGCTGCCCGGTACCGTAAAGCGACTCACGATTGACCACATAGGGCACATACACCTCTTCGTAGCCGTGCTCTAAGGTGTGGGTGTTAAGCATAAACTGGGTTAGTGCGCGGTGCAGTGTCGCCAATTGGCCTTTTATTACCGCAAAACGCGAGCCGGTAAGTTTACTCGCCGTATCGAAATCCAACATGCCGAGCTTTTCACCCAAGTCCACATGATCTAGGGGATCGAAATCAAAGCTCGGCACCTCGCCGACTTGGGTAAGTTCGACGTTGTCGTCCTCTTTAAGGCCGGCGGGCACGGTTTCATCGGGCACATTGGGCACGCCTGCCAGCAAATGCTCAAGCTCACTTTGTACCCGTGAGAGCTCCGTTTCGCTGTCGTGCAATTGGCTTTTCATATTCTCGACAGCCGCCAGCAAAGGCGCGATATCCTCGCCCTGCGCTTTTGCTTTGCCAATGCTCTTGGCGCTGGCATTGCGCTCTTGTTGCAGTGCTTCACATTGCACTTGAATTTTTTTGCGCTTTTCTTCCAGGGCTTGTATCGCTTGCGCATCCAGGGTGAAGCCACGTGCTGCCAATTGCGCAACTAGGCGCTCGATATCGTTGCGAAAAAGTTTAGGATCTAACATAACGGCCTTAATTTATAATCAAAAAAGAATAATGCTGGGCCACCCCGTATCAGCGGCAAAATACACCGATCCTCAGGGCATTAAGCGAACTGCACTGGTTGTCAACGCGTAACCAAAGGCAACGGCGCCCACGCAAGCCACAACACTTACAATAAGATAAGCAATCGCTAACAGGTGCGCATTGTGCTGAAGCAGAAGCCAAGCCTCAAGTGCAAAGCTCGAAAAGGTCGTCATTGCACCCAAAAAACCCGCGATTAGTAAAGGTTTTACAGTAATTGGCAAGTGCGCGTGCTGAATCAAATAGTAAAGCCCGCCCATAATAAAGCAGCCCACCACATTGGCAACAAATGATGCCACCGGCCAATAACCCGGCACAAAAGGGAACAAAAGCGCTAAGCCATAGCGCACGCAAGCACCGGCTGCACCACCAATAGCGACACTTAAAAACTGTAACAACATTAACGCTTAACCTTGTGCTCACCCGGCGATTGAGGCTCGGTGCTGGGCACAGCAATCGCCTCGCAATCGAGCTGCGCTAGGTGAGCAAGTTTCTCGCCAATTTTTATCTCTAAACCGCGAGCCACAGGGTGGTAGTAATGGCGGCTCGCCACCTCGTCGGGAAAGTAGTGTTCGCCCGCGGCATAAGCATCGGGTTCGTCGTGGGCGTAGCGATAATCCTTGCCCATATCCAGCTGCTTCATCAGCGTGGTCGGAGCATTGCGCAAGTGGTTTGGCACGTCATAGCTAGGTTGCGCTTTAACATCCGCCATGACGGCTTTAAACGCTTTATAAACGGCGTTACTTTTGGGGGCACACGCTAGGTACACAACGGCCTGCGCAATCGCCAGCTCCCCTTCTGGGCTGCCGAGCCGCGATTGCACGTCCCAGGCATTTAACGCGAGCTGCAGGCCTCGCGGGTCGGCATTGCCAATATCCTCGCTGGCCATGCGCACAACACGACGCGCCACGTACAAAGGGTCACAACCACCGTCGAACATGCGTGCCATCCAATATAGCGCCGCATCGGGGTTAGAACCTCGTACAGACTTATGCAGCGCAGATATCTGCTCGTAGAAAACATCGCCACCTTTATCAAAACGGCGCACATCGTGCGAGGCCACCGACTCGATAACCTGCTCGCCAATCTGTTCGCCATCACCGACTAAATCGCTAGCGAGCTCGAGCAAATTAAGCAGCCTTCGGCCATCGCCGTCGGCGCACTGAATAAGGCTTTCCCTGGCTGGATTCGAAAGCGTTAACCCCCTACCCCCCAGACCGCAGTCGCGATTGGCCAGCGCATTATCGGCCAGCAAGCTTAAGTCGGAGCGAGCTAAGGCTTTCAGCACATACACGCGACAGCGGGATAATAAAGCGTTATTGACCTCGAAAGATGGGTTTTCAGTGGTAGCGCCAACAAAAACAACGGTGCCATCTTCAACATATGGCAAAAAAGCATCTTGTTGCGATTTGTTAAAGCGGTGCACCTCGTCCACAAACAAAACCGTTTTTTTGTTGCGCACATTAAAGCGCTCGCGCGCATCCTCGGCGGCCTTGCGGATATCTTTAACGCCCGCCAGCACAGCGGACATACTCTGGAAGTGGCCATCAACCAGCTCGGAAAACAAGCGCGCAAGTGTCGTTTTTCCCACCCCCGGCGGCCCCCATAAAATCATGGAATGCAGCGCACCCTGGCGCAGCGCCTCGCCCAGTGGCTTACCGGCGGCCAAAAGGTGGCTTTGCCCGACGTAGTCTTCTAGCGCTCGCGGTCGCATGCGCGAGGCCAGTGGTTGCGGGGCCGCTTGAGTGAACAGGTCAGTCATTCATTAAAATATCCGTGCCCGCGGGGATATCAAAGTCGAAAAAGCTATCGTCGACTTTTACTTGGCTATTGGTTTTGCTAAAGCTAATGCGCGTGGTTTGCCCCAAGCGATCAAGCAGTATCGCCTCTTGTAACACACCCGCACTAAAATGGATGCCTAGCTCCACAAAGGGCGCGCTGGCGCGCTCGAGAGGGGTTAAGACAAATTGTTCGGAGTCGCCATTAACAGATTGAGCAATAGCGTAGCGCGCGGCCAAGTCGTTGAAGCCGCCGCTTAGCAAGTTGGCCGGGTTGTATGGCATTGTCGCTTGCTTAGCAATGGTGACTTGCTCGAGGTCGGGGTCATAAATCCATACGGTTTCGCCATTGCCAACAACGGTTTGTGGGTAGGGGTCGTCGCTTTGCCAATGATAAAACCCGGGGTGTTTAAAGGTAAAATCCCCCTGCGTTTCTTGCAGCTGTTTGCCATCTTTGCCGCTGAGGGTTTGAATAAACTGCCCTTTCAAGGTTTTAAGTGCCGAAAGCCGCTTGACCAGCTGCTCGCGGGCCTTTGACGCGGCCTTATCAGCTGTATTGCCGCTATCGCGGGCCAAGGGGGCGACCGCTTGTTGGGCACTCGTTTCCGCCTTGGTCACATCGGCATTCGTCGCATTGGCCGCATGGCCCGAAAAGGGCGCGATTACGCCTAAGGCAATCGCCGCGAGTGATGTTTTTTTCAATAAAGTAAGCATAGATTTCCTAGTGTGTTTGCAGCGCATTGGATTTACAAGGTCACTGTACAAAACATAATTTAACGGGCGCTGAACGAGCGCAGGGCTAACGCGATGGTGGCGGTGGCGCAAGCACTTCGCGGCTACCGTTATGCCCCATCGGGGTAATAACCCCAGATTCTTCCATTTGTTCAATCAGCCTAGCTGCGCGGTTGTAGCCAATGCGCAATTTGCGCTGCACAGACGAGATACTGGCCTTGCGCGTGTCGGTAACGAAAGCGACGGCCTCGTCGTACAGCGGATCGGATTCGCTGTCGCCAGCGCCCTCGCCTTCTTCGCTAAAACCGGGCACCACCACAGAGTCGGTCGCCTCACTGAAAATCTCGTCCAAGTAATCGGGCTCGCCCCGCTTTTTCCAGTCGGCCACCACGGCATGCACCTCGTGGTCGTCTACAAAAGCGCCGTGGACGCGAACCGACAAGCTCGTGCCGGGCGGCAGATACAGCATGTCACCGTGACCCAGCAATTGCTCGGCCCCGCCTTGATCCAAAATGGTTCGAGAATCGATCTTCGACGAAACCTGAAACGCCATCCGCGTGGGCACGTTAGCTTTAATCAAGCCGGTAATCACATCGACCGAGGGGCGCTGGGTCGCTAATACCATATGAATCCCAGCAGCCCGCGCCTTTTGCGCAATGCGCGCAATTAGCTGCTCAACTTTTTTACCCACAATCATCATCATGTCGGCAAATTCGTCGATGACTACCACAATAAACGGCAACTTCTCGAGATCTGGCGCCTCTTGCTCACCAATACCGGCCTCGTCTGGCCGCCACAGCGGGTCTTTAATGGGCTCGCCGGCTTTTATCGCGTCGGCCACCTTTTTGTTGTAGCCCGCAAGGTTGCGCACGCCCAACGCTGCCATCAATTTGTAGCGTCGCTCCATCTCACCAACACACCACCGCAGCCCCGTAGCAGCGTCTTTCATGTCCGTGATTACCGGGGCCAATAAGTGCGGAATGCCTTCGTAAACCGATAACTCGAGCATTTTTGGATCGACCAGTAACAGGCGAACATCTTCGGGCGTCGCCTTATACAAGATGCTCACCAACATGGAGTTAACCCCCACGGATTTGCCCGAGCCGGTGGTGCCTGCCACCAACAGGTGCGGCATTTTTGCGAGATCGGCAATAACCGGCTGCCCAGAAATATCGTGCCCCAACGCAAAGGTTAATGGCGAGCGCGATTTTTCGTACAGGTTAGAGGCAATCACTTCTGATAAACGCACCATTTCGCGCTCTTCGTTGGGAATTTCGATGCCAACCACCGACTTCCCCTGAATCACCTCGACCACCCGCACACTGATCACCGCCAGCGAGCGCGCAATATCCTTGGCCAGATTGGTGATTTTGCTGGCTTTAACGCCCGCAGCCGGCTGTATTTCGAAACGCGTTACCACGGGGCCCGGCAATACTTCTACCACCTCCGCCACCACGCCAAAGTCTTTGAGCTTTAACTCCAGCAAGCGCGACATGGCTTCCAGTGACTCATCGGAATAGCCTTTTTTATCGTTCTTTTGCACCGGCTCAAGCAGGCCAATGGCCGGCATTTCGCCTTCAACCGGGGCATCAAACAACACCTGTTGCTTTTCTTTTTCGATGCGCGGGCTCAATTCCACCTTCGGTTTCGGCAAGCTAATGGTCGGCGCTTTGCGCTCTTGGCTTTGCTTGACCTGCTTTTCAACCGCCACCTGGCGTTTAGCAACGGACGCTTTTACGGCTTTTCTCTCCATTTGCCGATACTTGCGGCGCTCAAGATAATAGCGAAATCGCCGTATAGCGCCCAAAATACCGGCGCCGATGGCATCCATTACCTTTAACCACGAAATATCGACAAAAATCGTTAAACCAAATAAAAACAAACTCACCAACATGAGCGAGCCGCCGATCACACCAAAGGCAGAATCGACAGAGTCGGCAATCGATAGTCCCAAGGCGCCGCCCACCGACAGCGGCAAAGACACAGACGCCTCGCCCTGGTAATGCACCGCCATGCCGGTTGCCGACACCATCACCAAGCACAAGCCCACAAATCGCAGCCCCAGTACAACCAAGTCGAAGCCAGACTCTTTTCTGTCGCGTATCACGCACCAGCCCTGGTAGGCCAACATTATCGGGAATAAATAGGCCATATAGCCAAACAAAGTAAACGCCACATCGGCAAGCCACGCGCCGGCTGGGCCGCCAGCATTGGCGACCCCGGTATTGGTGCCTGTATTGGACCAACCGGGGTCGAAAGGGTCAAACGTCGCGAGCGAGAGGGTAAGAAACCCACAGGCGGCAACCAACGCAATGAGTAGGCCTTCGCGCACAATAATCGACATCATGCTTTTACTCTTCGCAGGCGTTTCAGGTTTCGCGGTCTGTTGGCGACCCCGTGATTGGTTTCGCGAAGGCTTGTCGGTCACTTGGATCTCTCTGGTTGGTGTATCTATATTGCTTTCACTCACAAATTGCCTCGGCGTTAATTGACGCAGTTTTAAATATTCTACTGGAATAAAAGCACAAACAAACCAAACTTTCCGTAAAGTTGTATAAGCATATAGCCAATTTGACTGAATTTGCGCAACTACACTGCCATGTATACATTATGAACTCATGGCGATTCGCGGCTTTTTGACTTAATATGGCGGACCCATTTTGAACGTAAGTCCTGCACAGGGCCGCCATTGCGCCCTGTATAACACGAATAACATTGAACCTATAAAACTGAATTAGGATGTAGCTATGACTGACTCTCAGCACCGTCGTCTTATTATTTTGGGCTCGGGCCCTGCCGGTTACACCGCAGCCATCTATGCGGCCCGCGCTAACCTAAACCCATGCCTGATTACCGGCATGCAGCAAGGTGGCCAGCTCACAACTACAACCGAAGTCGAAAACTGGCCCGGCGGCCTGCACGACTTGCAAGGCCCCGACTTAATGGTTCAAATGCAAGAACACGCCGAGCGCTTCGATACCGAAATGATCTTCGATCACATCAGCGAAGTTGACCTCAGCGCTCGCCCTTTCAAGCTTAAGGGCTCTGGCGAATACACCTGCGACGCGCTCATTATTTGTACCGGCGCCTCGGCACAATACCTTGGCCTCCCCTCGGAAGAAGCGTTCCAAGGCAAGGGCGTCAGCGCCTGCGCTACCTGTGACGGCTTTTTCTACCGCGACCAGAAAGTTATTGTGGTGGGCGGCGGGAATACCGCTGTGGAAGAGGCCCTTTACCTGTCCAATATCGCCAAAGAAGTCGTGTTGGTGCACCGTCGCGATAGCTTAAAGTCAGAAAAAATCCTGCAAGACCGTCTGTTCGAAAAAGAAAAGAACGGCAATGTCACCATTATGTGGAATCACCAGCTTGAAGAAGTGCTCGGCGACGATGCCGGCGTTAATGGTGCACGCTTGAAACACACCAAAGACGGCACTACGACTGAGGTCGATGTTAATGGCATCTTTATCGCGATTGGCCATAAACCAAACACCGAAATGTTCGAAGGCCAGCTGGAAATGCACAACGGCTACTTGGTGGTTAAAAGCGGCTTAGACGGCAAGGCAACCCAGACCAGCATCGAAGGCGTTTACGCCGCCGGTGATGTCGCCGACCATATATACCGCCAAGCCATCACCTCAGCCGGCTCAGGTTGCATGGCGGCGCTTGATGCCGAGAAATTCCTCGACAGCTAATTCAGCGCTTTAGTCGTACGAGCAAGTAATGATGCTACAACCGGTGTGGCTGGGCGATGATCCCAATGATTTCCCGCCAACCGCACTGGCTCTCCCAGACCCTAACGGTTTACTGGCCGTTGGCGGCGACCTGTCACCGCAAAGGCTCGTTGCGGCTTACAGCCGAGGCATATTCCCTTGGTTTGACGATGAGCAGCCCATTTTGTGGTGGTCGCCCGAACCGCGCATGGTTTTTACCCCGGGCGCAGTACACCAGAGTAAAAGCCTCAAAAAACACCTCAGAAAGCACCCTTGCAGCGTCACCATCGATCGCGACTTTGAAGCCGTCATTCACCACTGCCGCCAACCGAGGCAAAACCAAGCTGGTACCTGGATCACTGATGAAATGACCGAGGCCTACATTGCTCTGCACCGTCTGGGCATTGCACATTCCATCGAAACGCGCGATGCTAACGGCGACCTACAAGGCGGTTTTTACGGAGTGGGCATTGGCGCGGTATTCTTCGGTGAAAGCATGTTTAGCTTGCAAAGCAATGCATCCAAAATTGCGATTACCCAGTTTTCAAATTGGGCGCACGAGCACGGCTTTGCGCTGATCGACTGCCAAGTGGAAAACCCGCATTTGGCCACCTTGGGCGGCGAACTTATTTCAAGGCAGCGTTTCGAAACTCTACTGGTTGAACATGCCGGTCCAAAGCTGAAGCCCTTTCAACATTTGTGGCAACGCCAGCGCGGCAATACGCTGTTTAGCAACCTGTAGGCTGTCGGCTGTCGGCTGTCGGCTGTCGGCTGTCGGTAGGCTAGCTGAGTA
>DATBNJ010000220.1:0-5472 GCA_036554385.1 Marinagarivorans sp.
CTGCAAACAATGGGGGTAAGCTCAGAGTACTTATGGACCGGCGAAATTCAGGGGTTGTCGTTGAAGTTAGAGGCCTACTCTAAAGAGGGTGAGTGGCTGTTTACAAGCTACGGCGGCGTCTCGTTGCCGGTGGTGGCTAATATTCCAGATCGTCGATATGTTCGTAAAGAAAATGTCTTTGAGCACAAAAAAGATATTCGGCGCATGAAAAAAGGGGTTAAAAAATCGATTTATCCGATTCGAAAGCGCCTTAAACTATAAGCGAGGTCCGCGTGATTCGGTATTTGATAGGCAGAGTGGGGCTAGTATTCATACTGCTTTTATTAGTGGCGCCTGTTGCCAAGGCGAGTTCTTGGCATGTCTATGAAAGCGATAACTTTCGCATTGTGGCGGATAAAAAGCGTAAAGATGCAAAAACGCAACTGCACGACTTAGAGTTGTTTCGCCAAGCGGCAGTCTTGTTCACAGGGCTAACGCAAGAGGCTGAGAAACAACGCCTTACGATTGTTATTCTGGAAAAATCGCGAAATTACCTAAAAGTATTCTCTGAGAAAAAAGCCGCCGGTTTTTACATTAATAGTATGTTTGGGCCCTATATGGTGGTTGGGCCATCCGACAGTGCCGAAAATACCGCCATTACTCTTCGGCATGAATACGTGCATCACCTTTTGCATAGTTCCTCGAGTACGCATTATCCGCGTTGGTATGACGAAGGGATTTCGGACTTGCTTTCAACCGCGCGGGTTAGCGCAAACTCCGTGGCTATTGGAGCCCCCCACCCTTGGCGTCGGGCGCAGCTGGGGTATGGGCATGTGATGGGATTTTCCGATTTACTGGTGCCCGCGAATTTTTTTAAAGATGACTATTATGGTTCGCTGTATTACTCGACAGCGTGGTTAGCTGTGCACTACTTTTTATTAGGTGAGCTAAACGGCGTTAACTTGCAAGGGGCCAATATTAACCGTTACTTGGCGGGTTATGCTCGGGGGATTCGCTCGCATCTCGATTTTGAAAAGCTTATCGGCCAAGACTTTGCGACCTTGAACTTGGCCTTAAAACAGTATGCTCAGCGTCAAGAACTTGCAGGTTTTCGGCTGCCGGTTCAGCCCTATCGCGGCGGCTTTTCGGGGTCGCGTTTAAGCGATAATCAGCAGCGGATTGAGTTCGGTCTCGTTGCTTTGGCTGCCGGTCGGTGGCAAGTCGCCACGGAAATCTCAAGTAAAATCAAAAAGGCAGAGGGCGCACAATTATTACGCGCTCTCAATACTTTGGCCAAAGCACAATTGGGTGATGCATCGCTAGCGGCTGAGCTAAACAGCCACTCCGAACCTGATGATCCGCTGGCAAAAATACTGTTGGCGGCAGCTATGCTTCGGGAAGCTCAGGAGCAAGACAACAATGCTCAGTCACTCAATAAGGCTGAGCGTCTCGCACGTGAGGGCTTGGTTGCGTACCCTCACAACCTTTATGCTCGCGAAGTGCTTTGGCGCGCTGCACAAATAGAAGAGGACTTGCCAGCCGCCACCGAGCAGCTTTTGCTCGCTCATCAATACTTTCCCGCCAATGTCTGGGTTAATTTTTTACTGGGACAGGTATTGTTGGCCAGAGGTCAGCTTAGCGAGGCAAGGCTCTATTTGAATAACGTGGTGCTATGGTCTCACGATCGCGATATGGCCATGCAAGCTATGGCGCTATTACAGCAGATTGATGCCGACGTGAAATCAGAGGAGCCGTAACCGTGGCGCGTAAAAAGCGCGTTATCGCCCTAGTTTTAACCATAAAAAAGCCCCAGCAATTTATTTTGCTAGGGCTTTTTTAAGAGGGTAAGTTTAAATAGGGCGGATTAGCCCTTGCGGCGTAAGAATAGCAAGCCAAATAATACCAAGCTGCTTAAATGACCTAGGCTCCCCAGTGCGACCCCGCCGGCTGCAGAACTTGAGTTTCCGGCGCTGCCGGTATTGTCATTGGTGGACGAGTTGCTAGCACCGGCTGAGCTTGCTGGCGATGAGGCGATGCTGCTTGCCGCGCTTTGGCTCGAACGGCTAACTGGCGGTGCATCACTAAATATGCTGGCTTTTTGGGCGGTTTCTTTAATGCCGTTGGCACCGTTAATTAAGCGCTCGCCCCAGGGCGATAAGCTATTGGGGTTCCAGTTGTTAACGATGTCTAATTCCAAGCAACATTCGCCATTACCCGACCAGGACCAACCCAAATATCCCACCCCCAATTCTTCGGCCAGCGCCATTATCGAGTCTGCATCCACGGCTTCGCCTTGGTGGTTATCGCCAAATTCGCCCACCACTAAAGGCAGGCTGTGGTTTTCTTGGAAGGTGGTGATGTAGTCGCGCACTTTGTCATAGCTTTGATAAACCTGGTACATATGCACGCTGAACAGGGTGTTAGACAGGGCGTCGGCACTGGCAACGTCGCTGGCGTTATTCAGCATAATTTCCTCCCAATCCTGCCCCCAGTTGGCGGCATCAACCATAAGCGTATGGGAGAGGCCCGCACCGCGAATGGCTCGGATGGCCGCCTGGTGCTGCCCGATCCATTCGCTGGCCGGCACCCCGTTGCCTGTTGGCTCGTTGGCGATATTAATGATGATGTAGTTTTCGTGGCCTTTTAAGGTGTCGGCCATGTCCACCCAGTACTGTGCTGCTCCTGCAATGGTGCCAGTATTGCTGGAGTTGCCGCCGGTATCGCCAGCGCCTGTAACATCGTGAACCTCTAGCACGCAAATGACTTGATTGGCGTAGCACTGTTGAATAATGCTGTCGATTTCGCTGGCTGAATTGTGCGTCCACGTTTGGCCGTTACTTAACACCACGCGAATGGTGTTAGCGCCGGTGGCGGCGATGTTGGGGATAGCGGTTGCGGTTTGGTGGGTAAACCATGTGTGAGCGTGGTTGATACCGCGCATCACAAAACGTTGGCCGTTGTCATCAAATAGTTGGGTACCTGATACGCTAAAGCCCGCCAATGCAGCGCTCGGCGTAATAAGCACCGCGGCTAAGCTGGTGAGTAAACGTTGTTTTAAGCTCGTGAGTGTTCGCATGCGACACCTGCTGTGGGAAGGGGGAGAGGATTCTTTTACCGTTATATCGCCAGATTAAAATGAAATCGATTACATTTCAACGCCCAGCCTGCGGGTTCACATGCGGCAAATCACAGATGATGCAATTTGGCGGTGCCCGATTTTGGCGTATCGAGGGGCAGGGAAGGTTAAGGGGTGTGTTGCGGCTTAGCGACGGCTAATCAAAGTGCGTCTGGGGGCGCGCCTAGCCCCAGACGCGCCTGCACTAGTAATTGGTGAGCAAGTAGCTCAGAACGTACACCAACGGTGCATTCCAGTTAATGGTGACTTCGTTGGTGGAATAACTGCACCAGTCGTCCACATAGGATTTTGCCGCCAAGGTAGATGGGTAAATGCAGTCGTCCTGCTGACCGCTGTGGGGGCCACCAGCAACAAATCCCGGCACCGGCTCGGCAATGCCATCGGCAACGGATTGACGATGGTGAATGTCCATCGGGGTTTTATCGCCGTAGCCGGTAACAAACGAGAAGTCGGTGGCATTGCGACCGAGTACGTAATCCAAATTGGCCGCTGCAGCATCGAGGTAGCGGCGGTCGTCGCTGATGCGGTGAGCCTGAATCAGCATGATCGCATCGTTTAAGAAGGCGCTATTACTGCCCCAGTTAAAGTTGAGCGAGCTATTCATGGTGACGCCATACGCCGAGCCCTGTTGCGACGCCAATAAGGAATCGGCGCTGTCTGTTAGCTTGTTTTCAACACTGGTCATATCCGCGTTGCTCAGCAAGCCTTGCCCGTGCTCGGCTAACGAGATCAAACCAAGCGCCGAAACGCCGCCCCACCAGGGGGTGGCAGCTGCTGGATCTTGTGCTTTAAAGGCGGAGAGGTAGCTGGCTTGTTGGGTAAGAATATGCAATTCGGCGGCGGCCCAGCTGAATTCATCGCCTACGGTGAGATCATCGTACTGGCCCGTCGCCACATCGGCAGGCTGTGTGTATAGTTCATCGGGGTTGGCTTGTGCCCAGTCCCATGCATCAATGGCGGCTTGGCGATAGGCATCGGCTTTGCCTGGGTAGGCATTGGGGTAGGCTTCGAGCACGCGGCTAGCCACTGCCATTACGGCAGCAAAGTTAAGTGTCGCTGCGGTGGTTTTCTGTACCACATAGCGCGCGGCGGTCGCTCGGTCGGGCATTACCTCGCCAGAAAAGTTCTTACTGGTCAGCTTGTGATAAACCCCGCCGTCGAGGTCTTGCATGGCTTCCATCCATTCGAGGTTCCACATAATCTCGTTTAACAGGTCGGGCACGCTGTCGTTCGACTCGGGAATATTGAACGTTCGGCTAGCATAAAAGGCGCCCTGTTGTTCCAGGGCCAGCAAAAGGGTATAGGTCGATATGCCCGCATTGACGATGTACTTGCCGTAGTCGCCGGCGTCATACCAGCCCTTGGGTGCAGAGATGGTCGATTCCGCTGGCCGCTGCGCCGTGGCGGCAGAGGGGTGAATGCGCACTTGGGTATCGGGATGGCCCGCGGGCCGCGCCCACTGGCCGGCGTGGGTTTCCTCTAAGGCGGTACTAGCTCGGTTAAAATAGTAGGCTTTTACCGCGGCGTCGTGCACCGCGGCTAAGGCGTTTTGGTTAATCGAAAACTCATTAGAAGGGTTCAGGCCCGGCACATGTAAACGGTAGTTGCCACTTGTAGTTAATGCTGAAAAATCCGCTAATTTCACGGTTTCCTCAGAGGGCTCCCAGACTTTTTCCGCGCTTAAATCGCCACTGTATAAAATGCTATTGTCACTGGCATCAACAATATAAAATTCACCACTGCTAACGGTCGCGGGCACGACCGCGACTTTGGGTGCAGAGGGCATAAAACCTATTTGATTTATTTTTATCAAGGCATCAGAAGTTACAACGTTGTTATTGGGGTTGTAATTGCCTGCCGATGTGGAGGATGCGCTAACGGAGCTGTTCGGTGGCTGCACCGACGCAACAGAGCTGCTAGCTACAGAGCTTATCGGAGAGCTGCTTGCACCAACCGATGGGCCCGAACCCCCATTGCCGCCGCACGCGGCTAATACCGAAATAAGTGCGCTTAATATTAAACCTTGTTTGCGTGACATGGCTGCCTCGTCATTATCAGTAAATTAGGTTATTGAAACTAGCATAGTGGCGTTCCCTGTCCAATGGTGTTAGTGCCCCTAAGCGTGAACTCTGTCAGTATTGTTCATTCGACATTTAAATTGACTGGGTTAACCGACCGGCAAGCATTGGGCATAAGCACAAACAGGTGGCCCGTAAACTGTTATGACACGTAAAATTCAGTAGAGTTGCAACCACTAATAGGCCTCGAGGTAAAGACTGATCTAGCTTTATGCTCTGGACTTTAGCGGTGCCCTAAATTGATCTCGCGGCTGTAATGATTAGGGGCCGGCGCATAAA
>DATBNJ010000234.1:0-29766 GCA_036554385.1 Marinagarivorans sp.
TGTGTGTTGACTGTGCTACTCGCACTGACGACGATGGCACTAATTATGGCACTAATTATGGCACTAAAAGACCGGTGCCGAGGCTGCTATCGTGTCGACAAGGGCGAATTTTATTACGTTATTTACGATGGTCTCCCCTCGTCGATAATTCCCGCGATTAACGCTTCGTTGCTGGAAAGCAAGCCTAAACTGCTTGATAGATTCAATATTAGTGCTATGTCGCCCGTGGTCGTTAGGATTTGGGGTAATAAAGAAAAATTCCTTGCTGAGCAAGAAGCCACCATTGGGGTGCGACACCCCGAGTCAACCGGGTATGTCACCTTCAAACAAGGCGATAAAGCGGGTGAGATGCGGTTGTTGAATCTAGTCGGTGAGACGGCTAAAACGGCGGTCCATGAATTGGCGCATTTGGTTACCTTAGAGGTTAACCCCAGCTTTGCAAATAACCCGCGCTGGTTGTGGGAGTCACTGGCCATTTACGCGACTGAGCCGCGATGGGAGCGTGCACAGTTTTTTAATTCACATCGAAACCTTTTTGACGCAATGGCGCAAGAACTTTTTGAAGGGCGTGATACGGGCTCTATTTACAGTATTGGTTACACGATTGGCGAGTACATTGAAGCGACTTGGGGGCGTGAGGCGCTAATTTCACTGATTCAATCTAATGGAGATTTCAGTGTGGTCACGCAAAAAAGCCTTGCTGAGGTGTTTTCTGACTGGAGGCAGTTTGTAGCGGCGAGGTATTTTTTGCAGCGCTCGCCTTCGGCCGCGCAAAAAGATAAAGTGCTCGATTGGAGCTTTGGTGAACCGAGTTGGGGTTTGCATTAGTAACATGTTCACCGAGGTGAGCATGTACATTTTACGCGCATTACACACTATCGATTTAAGATGGCCAGAAGGGAGGCAATATGCAGCACGTTGATGAAGTGTTAAAAAATGTCGTTGAGCAAACGCAGCGCAGCGCGGGTTTGATGGGGCTCGGTGCAGTGGTTATTCGAGCCGGGGATGTGATTGGGCTTTCGGTTAGCGGTATCCGTAAAAAAGGCAGTGCCCGTGCCGTGACGACTGAAGACTTATGGCATATTGGCTCTATTACGAAATCGTTTACGGCGACCATGATGGCTCGGTTGGTCGAGCGGGGCGCATTGGATTGGCTAGCGCCGCTTAAAACGTTTTTCTCCGAGGGTGATATTCATGCGCAGTATCAAGATGTTACTCTCGAGCAGCTGTTGACCCACACCTCGGGTTTACCTGCGAACTTCCCCATTGGTTTGATGCTAAAGGCTGCACCGGCACCAGGCGCCGATAGAATGTTGGCGAGGGAGTTCGCCGTTAACGCCATTTTAACTAAAGCCCCCAAAGCAACCCCCGGTAGCCGCTTTGTTTATTCAAATGTGGGTTATACCGTTGCGGGTGTTATTGCTGAGAAGGCAACGGGGCTTGCATGGGAGACATTAATCGAGCAAGAGATTTTCACGCCGTTAAGTTTGTGCAGTGGCGGTTTTGGCGTACCCCGAGATGCTGCTGACGAGCTAGGTCAGCCATGGGGCCACAAAAAACTATTCGGCTTTCGTCTGGCTTCGCAAGCCGACAATACACCAGTTATAGGCCCTGCCGGTACCGTGCATTTGTCACTGAGTGACTTAGCGGCCTACGGTGAGCAGCATCTGGTCGGTTTGAAAAACCAAAGTGCGTATTTAAGTGCGGAATCTTTTGCACGCTTACATCAAGTTAAACTTAACGATTATGCGCTAGGTTGGATGACTAAGGCACCACGCGATCTCGGTTTAGGTGGTGTTCATTGGCATAATGGATCAAACACCCTGTGGTATGCGATGTTGGTATTGTTACCCGATATTGATGCCGTAGTAGCCATTACGTCGAATGATGGGAGTCTGCGCGCTGCCGAGAAGGGGGCGTGGAATATTATCGAGGTTATCGCTAAGTCATTACGCGTTCTCTAAGCGATTAATTCGCAGGTCTAAAAACTCTAGTTGCGCCATGCGAGGCGATAGCCATTGCGCGTAAAATGGAAGTGGCGCCGTTATCGGCGCCACACGGTTGCCGCAATAACGACTACGCGTTATCGACGGCTTTTTTGGTTTTTTCTTTGGCATCGCCTTTTAGGTTTTGGCCTTTACCTTTGGTTTCTTGAGCTTTGCCTTCAGCTTTCTTGCTGGAGTTGTTGGTGGCTTCCCCATAACCCTGCTTGCCTTTGCCGACTGCTTCGTTAGTTTTACCTTTTATCTTATCGTTTGTACTACTCATCGTCATTTCCTCTTGCATTGAACACGTTTGTGACGCGATTCGCCTTAGTGTCCGAAAATAGGCTTCGCCGTTAGGCTAGTGCAACCTTCGGGCCTAAAGGGCAAACCGTAACAACCCTTACCGCTTGCCTATGGCTTAAACGACCGTATTACGTGGCCCCTAGAGCATTGCTGAGGCCCTATTAAAATAACGAAGTGGCCGCAGATCCGAAAATAGCGATCAGCAGGGGGCCATTATTTTGAATAAATGGGGCGAAGCTTGTAAAAACGAAAGGTTAATTACAGCAGTTTTAAAATTCACCTGGACAAGCTGGCAGATCGCTGTTGTCTTTATCAAAAAAGCAGTGTCAACATGGCCTTTTTCAAGTTTTTTGAGGTTTGTGTAAAAGCCAAAGTCGTGACCGTTAATCACCAACTTAACAAGGTTAGCGCGTGCAGAAGGAATACTATGGCCCGCCAAGTTAGAAAATAATGTCTCGCGCATCGCCGATGGATCGTCATGCGCGTTATTCAGTTTGAGTTCGTCGTAGCCATGGATATCAACGCCGGCATCATTGGAGTCTAAATCGATCGCAAACGATTTTTCTCCTCGTGAGAAAAGAGGTAGCGGGTTAGGCCGCGAAAGCCAACCTCTACTCCTTTGATAACTTTGTCTTTGTGGTGCAGGGTGGCGGCAATTTTTAACCGTTATCAGCATCTTTATCGCTGCGCATTTGATCAAAATAGTCGGGCTGCGAAAATTCCAAGGTGATGGTTTCAAGGGTGTCTTCGTGGTAAAGCTTGGACATGTAAAAAACACTGCGTTCAAGTCGCTCGCCGTCATCACTGATACGGTACTCGTTAGGTAAATCGACTAATGCTGTCATTCAGCGATGATGCCGTGCTGACGTGAGAGGAAGAACTTTCGGTTATGCGGCTACTGCTCGATGAATTCGTGGCGCTGCTTTCAACATTTGAGGCGCTGCTAGTCACGACTTGCTCGCCGCTGGATGATAGAGTCGGCGCAGAGGACGAACTGGTGGTTTGCGCTGAGCTTGAGGTTGGGCGGTATCACCTGTGCAGGCCGTCAATTAAAGTTGCCAACATTGTTAGCGCTAGTTGTGAAGCCTTTTTATGGCGGAGCCTAGGTGGTTTTTTTAATGGCCAAATAGTGAGAGTTGGTTTTAATGTACCTTATATGCTCAGAATGGATCATATAAGGTTTCTTATTTTTTAGTGTGTTTGATAACGGATATATGACATTTTTGTGAAGTGGTTAAAGCGTTGCCAAGGCTCGGGGTCAAAAGCGCGCTATGGGCGCAATATTTTGGCTTTGCGAGCAAGGGGCTGGTCGGCTTATTTTGACTAAATGGGATGGGTATCAAATTTTTGGTGAAATTGCTGAGACCCATTCAAATTTACCGTCGGGTAAATTCACGGCTCGAGTGGTTATTTTAAGGTGGGCAAGCTGTTATTTTCTGCGTAGCGACTATCGATTTAGCTGTGCTAACGTCTTAATGGCATCTCTAAAAATGCACTTTTTACGCGATAGCGGCGTCTCCGGCTTTTGCTCCTCGGCAGTGTGCTCCTGCACTGTCCTAATAAAGTACATCCTGTACCGATGCAAAGCCGGATTACCGAACGTCCTGTACATAAGTTCCGTCCTCGACCAAAACGCCAGGAGTGTTTTGGGTTGCCGCAGGGCAATCCGTTGGATTGAAGCCAAGGAGGGCTTTAACAAATCCTCACTCATTGAAGGATCAATTTGCACAGTTTACTGCCCGAAGGGTGAAGCGCATGGATGCGCTGAGTGATTTACACCACGTAAACTGCGGTTCTCCGGGCGGTACTTTATTGCCATGGATGGCATGTATGCAGGCAACGCAGGAGCACTTGTCTGCCCTTGCTCTCACAAAAAAATTACTATTTTTAGAGGCGCCCTTAAATCATAAAGCGTTAGTGTCCATCCAGAAATGCCAGTTTTGGTGGCTACTAGAGCAGCATATGGGTATGCCGCCAAAAACAATAAACGTAAGCAGACAGCAATCGCGCTAGACGATCATTTTGCATTTTCTTTGGCTACTTTAAGCAATACACAAGTTATCGCCCAGTACAAACAGCAATACGGGCTTTAAAACATTAATAACAACCAAAATGTATTAGGAATACTAATGAAAAAAACACTACTGACTTTACTTTTATCGCTACCGGGCGCGTCTTGGGCTAGCACTGTTAATGTCGATATCGACAGTAAGTCCGACGGGCCGGTCATTAACAAATACGTCTATGGCCAGTTTGCCGAGCATTTGGGGCGCGGTATTTACGATGGCATTTACGTGGGTAAGGATTCAAAAATTCCGAACACCGATGGTTTTCGCAATGACGTGATTCAAGCCCTTAAGGATTTACAAATCCCACTCGTGCGTTGGCCGGGTGGCTGCTTTGCCGACCAATATTATTGGCGCGATGGTATTGGCCCTCAAGAATCGCGGCCAACGCGTGTAAACCATTCGTGGGGTGGCGTAAAAGAAGACAACAGCTTTGGCACCCACGAATTCTTCAAACTTATAGATTTGATTGATTCCGAAGCATATATTAGCGCCAACTTAGGTAGCGGCACGGTCCGTGAAATGGCCGAGTGGCTAGAGTATATGACGGCCGATACCGAATCGTCCGTCGCCCAAGAGCGCCGTAAAAATGGCCGCGATGAACCTTGGAAGGTTTCTTTCTTTGGGGTGGGCAACGAAAGCTGGGGTTGTGGCGGTAACATGCAGCCTGAGCACTATGCAAACTTGTACAACCAGTACGCCACGTTCCTGAATGCGCCAGAAGATAACCGCCCTAAATTTGTCGCCAGTGGGGGGCACAGCGACCTATTAAATTGGACTGAAGTCTTAAGCAAAAATATAAAACAAAATATTGATGGTATTAGCTATCACTATTACACGCTGCCCACCAACGATTGGGATGCTAAAGGCAGTGCAGCAGGCTTTGCCGAAGATCAGTGGATGTCGACATTTGTTGAAACCGCAAAAATGGATAGCTTTTTAGAAGAGCATATCGCCGCGCTCGATAAAAACGACCCCGAAGGCAAGATTGGCTTTTACGTAGACGAGTGGGGCACTTGGTATGATCAAGAAGACGAAAGTAAGGGCCAGCTTTATCAACGCAATACGCTACGTGATGCCATGGTAGCGGCCATTAATTTCAATTATTTCCATAAATATGCCGAGCGCGTGCATATGGCGAATATTGCGCAGATGGTTAATGTGCTACAAGCGATGATTTTGACCGATGGTGATAAAATGGTTCTCACGCCGACCTATCATGCTTTTGATATGTACAAGGTGTTCCAAGATGCGACCTCGCTACCCTTCGAAACCAGTAAAATACCCAAATATAAACACGGTAAGCTAAGTACTGAGGCATTAACCTTAAGCGCAGCGCGAGCAAAGGATGGGAAAATCTACCTGTCTGTTACCAATATTGATCCTGAGCAACCTCATCAGCTTAAGATTGCTATTGATGGTAAAAATGTTGCCTCGGTGTCTGGGCTAAGCCTAACGGGCAATGCGTTGGATGCTGAAAACGCTTTCGGTGAGCCCAGCAAGGTGCACCCTGAGAAGGTCACATTAAAGGCCAACAAAAAGGGTGAAATAGAAATCCCTGCTAAAACCATTTTGGTTGTAGAAGTCAAGTCTTAGGCTTCCCGCCGCTTTGCACACGAGGGTTCGTTCTGAGCCCTCGTATCCATCTAGCCGCTGAATCGTTAAAATACCCGCGGGTCATCAGTAACCGAGGGCAGTTGTCTATTTAGCCCTATCTGCACAGTCCTAACCGCACAACCCCTGCCAATCGGTAACAATGTGAATTTCAATTGAGTAGCTAAGCAATGCAATACTTGGCGCCAGTGCAAGCAACATTATTTATCGTTAGCCTCGTGATGTTTGGAGGGCTGTTACTGTGGTCGCTGCTAACGGCGAACTGGCGGGCCTTAGTTGCGGTAAATCACCGCTGGCGTATGTGGGTTTTGGCGGCTTGCTTTCTGGGTTTGCTGTGGGGGTTTGTCGGTATTGGCGTAGAGCTGAGTTTTCGGGTGCACCCCATGCTAATGAGCAGCATGGCGCTTATCTTTGGTTTTAGGTTAAGTTTTGTGGCAGGCTGTATCAGCCTGCTGCTGTCTTTATTGATAGTGTTGACACAGCTGAGCCAGCAACCTTTGCAGCTAGCGGAAGTTAGCAACCACGTGTTGTGGCACAACTACGCCATTAACGGCTTACTCGGGGTTGCGCTGCCCGCGGGGGTGACCACCTTTGTGCTAACGTGTATTGCAAAAATACACGTTCAAAATTTATTTATTTATATACTAGGCGGTGGTTTTGTCGGTGGCATTTTGTCGATGCTATTGGTCGGTGGTGCTAGCCTTACCGTGTTAACGCTATTCGGTGAGCCGAGTGCGCAATTAATGATGCAAAACAGCCACCTTTTTGCACTGCTGCTATTTCCCGAAGGTTTTTGTAATGGCGCTATTGTCAGTGCTGTTGCCGTCTTTGCGCCGCACTGGGTCAAAACATACGATCACGACTTCTACTTAAAAGAGTGATGTTGCGTTGTCTGACCAACAGCTTAACGCGTGTTCGATAACACCATCGGATGCGCTTAGCGCAACGCCGTTTTGGCGTATGCCTCAGTTTGTGAGCGAATGCGCTGGTAAGCCGCTGTTCGATTTGGGTGCATAATAAGCTCTCTCGCGGCGTTGCCTGCGTATTTATGCACTGGCTTAGTGCGTATTTAGACAGAGCTTGGTGTTCGCGCGTCCTCGTTAATTTTTTTGCGGATCAGCCTACCGATTCGCGCGCGCACCCCTATGCATTGTCATGTTGCAATTTGGCGCCCGTTTTCGGTGGCCTAGAGTCGCCAGATGATTAGCATACAAAGCACTGGCAAAATATCGCACCAATAAAATCCAAGTTTGAACCGAAAATGCTCATCTCTCTCGTCGCCCACTGCTTTTTTGCCGCGGGCGCCGCTAATGGCGCGCTCTTTGCGCTACGCGTCACGCTGCGATGTGTATTCCATCTTTTTGACCATCCTTTTTCCGCTAAAGCAAGGTTCTGCTGTGGTAACGGGCGGTCGTATTGCTGGGCTAGAGCGCAGCTTGTTCGTAAAAAATTTGTTCAAAGCTGCCATCACCTCACGGAGACCACTATGACTGTTAGCGAATCTCGCTTGCTCGCAATAAATGAAATTACAGCAACGCCACCATTGGATGTGTGCATGCCCGAGCCACTCAATTCGATTTGGGCTTGCGATGTGTTTAATCTAGCCACCATGCAAGAATGCCTATCCAAAAATGCTTTTAAGGCGATGAAAAAGACCTTCCAAACGGGCGCCCCCTTAGACCCAGCCACCGCCGATGTTGTTGCCTTGGCGATGAAAGACTGGGCGATGCGCAAAGGCGCTAAGTTTTTCTCCCATATTTTTTATCCGATGACCAATGCTACCGCTGAAAAGCACGATGGTTTTATCGTGACAAATTCAGAGGGCGTGGCCATTTCCGAATTTACCGGCAGCCTATTAATTAAAGGCGAACCCGATGGTTCGTCGTTCCCCAATGGTAGCCTGCGCATGACTAACGCGGCGCGCGGCTATACCGCGTGGGACCCAACAAGCCCTGCCTATATTATGCATACGGCGAACGGCGCAACCTTAATGATTCCCAGCGTTTTTATGTCCTGGACAGGTGAGGCACTGGATAAAAAAATACCGCTGTTGCGGTCGAATGCGGCGATGGATAAAGCCGCCCAGCGGGTATTGTCGTTGATGGGCGAGAAGGACATTGCGACATTGAATTCGAGCTGTGGTGCGGAGCAAGAATATTTTTTAGTGGATGAACATTTTGCCAACGCCAGACCTGATTTGTTAATGGCGGGCCGTACCTTATTCGGTGCAGCGCCGCCAAAAGGGCAGCAATTTGATGATCATTACTTTGCTGCCATCCCCGAGCGCGTACAGGTTTTTATGCAAGATTTTGAAGACCAGCTTTACCGCTTGGGCATTCCCGCCAAAACCCATCACAACGAGGTTGCGCCCGGTCAGTTCGAAATTGCACCCTATTTTGAGGCGGCCAATGTCGCCGCGGACCATCAACAATTGTTGATGACCGTTATGAAAAATACCGCAAAAAAACATGGCTTTTTAGCGCTGTTACACGAAAAGCCCTTCGCCGGTGTGAATGGCTCTGGTAAGCACGTTAACTGGTCGGTGGGCAATGCCACCCAAGGCAATTTATTGGACCCCGGTAATACGCCTGAAGAGAATTTAAACTTTTTGTTATTTTGCGGCGCGGTGATTCGTGGCGTGCATCTATTTGGGCCCATGTTGCGTGCGGTAATCGCATCGGCAGCAAATGATCACCGGCTGGGTGCCAACGAAGCACCGCCGGCAATTTTGTCGGTGTACCTAGGCGATCAGCTTGAAAAAGTGTTTATGGATATAAAAGAGGGCAACCTCACGCCAACCAAAAGTGGTGGCGAAATGGACTTGGGGCTATCGCAGATTTTAACCTTTAAACGCGATCCCGGTGATCGCAACCGCACCTCGCCTTTTGCGTTTACGGGTAACCGCTTTGAGTTTCGTGCGGTGGGGTCATCTCAGTCGGTATCGGGACCGCTAGTGGCTATGAACACCATGCTAGCCGATTCACTAGGCTGGATTGCCGACAAACTCGAATCTGAATTACAAGGCGGTGCCGATCAAACGACCGCAGTAGTTAACGTTTTGCAGGTGTTAATGAAAGAACATGGCAATGTGGTATTTGGTGGTGATGGCTATTCCGCCGAGTGGCACCGGATGGCCGTTGAAGAGCGCGGTTTAAAAAATATTCCCACCACGGCCGATGCACTGCCAGAGCTACTCGAGCCGGCGGTCGAAAAACTTTTTGCCTCTACCGGTGTGCTAACGCCAACCGAGCTAAAAAGCCGTTACGAAGTTTACTCGGAGCAATATATTTTATCGATTGAGGTCGAGGCCAAACTTGTGATTGATATGGTAACAACGGCCATTTACCCTGCCGCGTTAACCTATCTGATGGAACTGACGGACGGCATGGCCTGCGCGTCAGCGCTGAATGTCAGTATGGATAATACGATTGCGACGCGTGTTGCCGAAACGACGAATAGCATGATGACGGCTGTTGAAAAGTTGCGTGATGTCATCGAAAAGCACGACTTCGAGACTATCGAGGCACATTTAAAATATTGTGCTAGCGATATTCGCGGTTTGATGGATGAAACGCGCAGCTATGTCGATACCCTCGAAGGCTATGTGTCTAATAAGTTGTGGCCATACCCTAAATACTCAGAGATGCTATTTATCAAATAACACCTCTGCTTTTTTGGCTCCGTAAAGCCAGCTTTGCCGCATTTATGCGGCTTTTTTTTTGTATTTTTTTAGTCATTATTTTGCACTTAATGACCGGTGTTGGTAGCGCTTGCTGTTGTCCTGTGGCCTTCTTAATTGGTAGCGGTCGTTACCAGTGGGCTGCGTATCTGGCTGGGTAAACGTTTAATGGATGACCACAATTTAGCCAAGGGGGCGGCCATAGGTAAAAACCGTAGCGGCGTGTCTTTAGGCCCCTAGCACCGTAAAGCGCGCCTTGAGCAAATGCTCATCTTTTGATGACCCGCCGACCATAAGCTCAAATTCACCCGGCTCCACCACTTTTTCCAGTGCGCAATTAATCAGCGCTAGGTCCCAATACTGCACCGTTAAGGTCACGACTTTTGCCTCCCCCGCAGCGAGCGTCACGCGCTGAAAAGCGCGCAGGTTTTTAATCGGTGTTACAACGGAGCTATAAATGTCGCGAATATATAACTGAACTACTTCAGTGCCGTCACGATCACCGGTATTGCGAAGCGTCACTTTAACGCTTAAGTCCTGTTCCGGCTTAAGCGCAGGTGTCGCGACTTTGAGATCGCTGTACTGAAATTCGGTATACGACAAGCCTTCACCAAAACTGAATACGGGCTCAGCCGGTGCGTCAATGTAGCGTTCCTGCCCGTCTAACTGATTGGACAATACCGAGTGCCAGCCAGGGTAACTGTTGTAATACACCGGTAACTGCCCAGCACTGTAGGGGAATGATATTGTCAGTTTGCCGGAGGGATTGTTAGCGCCGAACAGGGTTTCGGCAATAGCGGTACCGCCTTTGGCGCCCGGGTTAAAGGCACATAAAATGGCATTGGCATTTTCTTTTATCCAGCTAATGGCCAAGGGCTTAGAGGCGATAAACACCACAATTAATGGCTTGCCTGTGGCTTTTAATGCCTCTAACAAAGCGTGTTGATTGCCACCTAGTTGTAAGTCAGAACGGTCGTGGAATTCCCCTTGCTGCGATAGCGTGTCACCCACACAGACGACAATCGCGTCGCTATCTTCGGCTTCGGCGCGCGCTTGGTCAATTTGGTTAATACTGGCATCTGCACAGTGAGCACCTTGCACGTAAGTGACCTCGACGGGCCGATCGACAAGGTGTTGTTGAATCCCCTGCAGCACGGTGACGGTATTGGCCTTGTGCATTTGATCGTCAGTAGCGCCCGCTTGGTACGAGCCAAACGACCAGTCGCCCAACTGAGCTTTGATGTTATCGGCATTGGGGCCAACCACTAAAATTTTGTCCAAGTTGGCGGCGTTTAACGGCAAGGTTTGCGCCGAGTTTTTAAGCAAGGTAAGGCATTTTCGGCTGGCCTCCAGGGCGTGTTGCCAGTGTTCTGGCTTGCCAATAATATCGGCCTTGGCGGCACTATCGGCATAGCGACGTTGGTCAAATAAACCGAGTTTAAACTTGTAGCGCAAAATGCGTGTTACGGCATCGTCGACCCACCGGCTATCGAGCGCGCCCGATTTAAGCTGCGCCAGTGCCGAGTCGTAAAAGCTTTGCGTGGTCATAATCATATCGTTGCCCGCGGTGACCGCTATTTGAGTGGCCTCGTCATAAGAGCTGGCGACAAATTGTTTTTCATGCAGGGCGCCAACGTTGTCCCAGTCGGTGACCACAAAACCGTCCATGCCCCACTGGTTTTTGGGGAGGTCGCGCATTAACCAAGGGTCAGCGGAGCAGGGCGTGCCATCAATGGATTGGTAGCCAGCCATCAACGTAGCTACGCCGGCTTCTTTGACGACTTTTTCAAATGGCGGTAAAAAATGATTCAACAGCATGCGACGCGAGATGCTGGATTCGTAGGCGTCGCGGCCACCGATGGTTTCGCCATAGGCGACATAGTGTTTGGCACAAGCCATCACTGTATCGGGCGCGTTGAGGGAGTCGCCTTGGTAGCCTTTAATTAACGCACTTGCGAGTTCGCCGATTAACCAAGGGTCTTCGCCAAAGGTTTCGTTCACTCGCCCCCAGCGGGTATCACGCGCCACGCACAGCACTGGCGAAAACGTCCAGTGAATGCCACAGCCGCGCACTTCGGTTGCGGTCACTCGGCCCATGTTGTAAAGCATAGCCGTATCCCATGCGCAGGACGCGGCGAGTTGCGTTGGAAACACGGTGGCGTTATTTTCGAAGCAATGGCCGTGAATAGCATCGATTGCAAAAAGAATGGGAATGCCGAGGCGGGTATTGGCGGCGCGTTGTTGCAAGTGATGGGCTTTTTCACCGGCACAGTGAAGGTAGCTACCCACGTGCCAGTGTTCGAGCTTATCGGTATTGCCTTCGATATTGGCAGGCAATTGCGTCATTTGCCCGATTTTTTCTTCGGGCGTCATTTGATCCAGTAAATGTTTAATGCGCTCTTCGATAGGGGCTGAGGCATCGCGATAATCGTACATTGCAAGTATCCAATATTGAGTGCACGCGTGTTATTACGCATGGCGTTATGATTTTTTTGGCGAGCGGGCATAGCGTGATCGTGTAGAGGCCTTATGAGCGGCGATTCAAAAAAATTAACCTGTTTTTAATAGGTAAAGCATCACAGTGTGATGATTTTGATGTCAGAGGCCAATGACCGCAATGGCCAGTGGGCATGCACAAAAGCTGCTCAGGGTCATCGATCGCTGCTGTTATGTCGCTATAGTGCTGCGCCCGTTACGTGCGGTCAGTGTAACCTGCGCGCAATGGCGGCTAAAGCAAGCAACACCAACCGGCTCCAGAAGTTTAATACCTCCAATGCGTTGGACAATGATGGCGCGGTGCTTGATTGGCGGGCGTGTGACGTGCCTCGATTGTGTGGCCTGTTTATCGTGCGCTGGGAGCAGTGTTTACCGATATCGTTATGGGGTATTGTTCTGGTAGAAAAAATGCGTGTTTAAGGTGGGCAATAAAAAAGCCCTTCAAACGTGTGTTTGAAGGGCTTTTTTATTGCTGTAAAATTTGTCCGTCCTCTGGCTTACGGCTCCCGTTACTGCTTTCCTTTTACATCCTGTTTAAGTTGGCTTCTAGCCGCACACTCCCCGTGCACTATGCGTCCTAATCCTATTATTCCTTAGTCCTTGCAATCCATCGCTACATCCTGTTGCCCGCTGCGTCATGCATTCCCTAGGCTATTCCATCCCTTTGTCCCGAGAGCTCCTGCCCTTTTAATCGGCCAGTATCCGGTTGGCCGTGATTCGATGTGCGCATTATCCGTGTTAGACGTGCCGCCGCAAAGGTGTGATCCCTCATGCGTCGTGTAGGAGATTGCCTACAGTCCTTGCCTCCCTGCGCTGTAATGTCAGTGTAGGAGGCGGGGCTCTCACGGTGTGGATTCACGCGCCATGTCGGTATCAATGGTGCGATAACGGGATTGACGGTCATTGCGCTACTTGTATGCCGCGTAAATCATGATAAATGGTGCATTCCATAAGCTCGCACGCAAACCCCGAATTCAAAGCCTTCTTATACTTAGCTTAACGATGGTGCCGACTGCTTATTGATTTAGCCGGGGCTGCGAGTAAGGTCTAGGGGGCGAAGTGGACGTTTTAGTAAAAAACAGGACTAGCAATGTACGGTGGCTTCAGCGCTTGACGCAGTACGCCTTTGGAGTATTGGCGCTGCTGCTACTTGCCGCTTGCGGTGGCGGGGGTAGTGCAGAACCGTCCACGGGAAACGAGGCGATTAAACCACTAGTGGTAGTCTCTTCGGCGGCTGCGGGCTCTTCACTCGGAGCGGAATGGGCTTCTATAGAAGCTGAAGGTTCTTCTACACAAGCTGAAGGTTCTTCCATGCAAGCTGAGGGCTCTTCTACACAAGCTGAAGGCTCATCCATCCAAGCTGAAGGCTCTCAACCCGCGCAGCAGCCCGCATCGTCGAGTACATTGGTTCGTTCTAGCGCAGCGGCCAGTGCCAGTAGTGACGCCAGTGTTGAACACCCGCCAAAGGAGTCTTGGCCTGCAAGGTGGCAGCTGTTTGATCAAACGGTGGCGCCGGCGTTGGTTAATGTGTATTGCATTACCTGCCACGTGGATACGGGCATGGCAGCCAATACGCCGCTGGTATTTGACCGCGGCAATAATTACCGCAACGTGCAAACCATGGAAGATTATGTGCTAAACGCCGGTAGTGGCGACCGTCTATTGAGAAAAATTACCGGTTTTGACGGCCACGGTGGCGGCGCGATTGTTAATCAGCAGCAGGCTGAATACCACGAGGTGCAAGCGTGGTTGGACCTGACCTTGCCGCCCGATGTGCAAGCTGCCGCGGCATTCACCGCGCTAAGGCTTGAGCCGCGGTTAAAAACCTTGCGTCGCGCGGCTTTAATTATTGCAGGGCGATTGCCAACGCGCGATGAGTCCGACCGCGCCGTGCGCAGCGACCAAGAGCTAAAAAAAGTGCTTAAAGACTTAATGCAAACGCCGGGCTTTGAGCTGTTTTTGATGCGCGGTGCTAACGACCAACTGCTGACTGATAGCTTTTTAAATGGTCAATTTTTTGAGCTGAGCAATGGCTTTGCGCCTTATTACCCAGTGGGTTCCAACGCCCGCTATGCAGCGTATGAAAGCGGCGATATATGGCCTTTTGAGCGCTGGAATCACGAAGTTTACCATGGCATGGTTCGCGCACCCTTGGCGCTTATTGCGCACACCGTTATGACCGATCAGCCCTACACGAATATTGTTACCGCCGACTATACCCTCGGCAACCAAAGCATTGCTGAGTATATGCGCCAACAGGTGCAATTTGCGCAGGGTGATAAATTCGACGTTAAACCGATGAAAAATCACGGTCAGATATTA
Source organism: Marinagarivorans sp. (assembly GCA_036554385.1). Classification (GTDB taxonomy): domain Bacteria; phylum Pseudomonadota; class Gammaproteobacteria; order Pseudomonadales; family Cellvibrionaceae; genus Marinagarivorans. Next base: position 14,466 of record DATBNJ010000234.1, read on the forward strand.
GTGCAACCTGGGCACCAGCAAACACTCGACCCCAATATTGGTTTGCGCATCGACCAGCACGGCGCTTGGGTTGATTATCCGCACGCAGGCATTCTAAACGAGCCGGCATTTTTAGCGCGTTACCCCAGCAGCGACACCAATCGCAACCGGCTGCGCGCCAAAATGGTGTATCGATTATTTTTAGGCGTTGATATTGAAGACATCGCCGCGCGCACGTTGGCGACCGAGGCGTTAACCGATACCGATAATCCAACCCTAAAGAATGATGCCTGTGCCGTATGCCACGAGACTTTGGACCCAGTTGCTGGTGCCTTTCAGAATTTTGGCGTGGAAGGCTGGTACCGCTCGAGCTGGGGAGGGATGGACGGTTTGCCAAAAAGCTACAAACACGAGCCCGATAGCCCCTACCAGCACGGCGACCTATGGTTCCGCGATATGCGAACGCCAGGCTTTGAGGGCACGCCCATTGCCGACAGTGCACGCTCCTTGGCGGAGCTGGGTGCGCAGATTGCGACCGATGATCGCTTTGCCGAAGCCGCAGTCAAATTTTGGTGGCCCGCCATTATGAGTGACGAGCTGCTACCGGAAACGGTGCCGCCCACCGCGCTCTACCAACAGCAGCAACAGTTTATTCGCGATTTGGCCGCACAATTTCGCGACGGCTTTGACGGTGGCAGGCCTTACCGATTAAAAGACTTGCTCGTTGAGCTATTAATGAGTGATTGGTTTCGAGCTGAGCGGGTCGAATTCGCCGACGAGCAAGATGCCGGTGCACAGTCTTTGGCGGGCGTGCGATTGCTCACCCCTGAAGAGTTAGAAAATAAGGTGAGGTCACTCGTGGGGTTTGCGTGGGGTGAGCGCGAAGATTTTTGGGCTAATAATGGTTTATGGAGTTATTTAGATGACCGCTTTCGCATTTATTACGGTGGCATAGATAGCTTGGGCGTTACCGAGCGCGCCAAGGTGCAAAATAGCTTAATGGCCAATGTTGCCGAAAGCCAAGCGGTTAATTTGGCGTGTGCCGCCGTTTTATTGGATGCCAACCGCGATGCAACGCGCCAGCGGTTATTGCGCAACCAAGCACGTTACGTGTCGCCGTTTTCTAACGACTGGCAATTCATTGAGTTAGCTAACCCTCAGTTTGTGACCCTGAGCTTAACCCTTGCTCCGGGGCAAAACCGTATTCGCGTCAGTCACCTCAACGCCGAGCGCGTAGGCCCCGTCGTATTTGATGCGTTTCAATTAGTGGCCACCGATGGCACGGTGTTATTTGACGCTAAAAAAGTTGATACCAATCATGTTGATACCCAAGGGGCCAGTGCGACACTCAGCCAAGAGGCCGCCGAGGCGACAGGCTTGATTGCAGGCGGCATGATGATTTTAGAAAAAGGCTACATCGATATTCAATTTGATGCTAAAACCCATACCGACATTCAATTGCGTACGCAAGTGCTAACGCCAATTGCCTGGCCGGAGCCGGCGCAGGTCAGCGTCGATGTGATCGGCGGCGACAATAGCGGCGAAGGCAAGGGCTTACAGTTGGTTCGCCAGCAAATCGTCGAGTTGTTTTCCCTGACTCAAGGCATCGACTATGGCCTGCACAGTATCGAGGTTAACGAAGCGCTCGATACCTTTATTGCTATTTGGCAGTCCCTTGAAATGCAAGCTACCCCTATGACCTTGGCGCAGCATGCCAATAACTATTGCGAGCTGGGTGTCAAAGGGTTGCCCAAAATTCGCGATTTAAACACCAGCGACCCGCAGCGCTTGTTATCGGCTTGGTCGCATATGATGGTGTACTTTTTTACCGACTTTTATTTTTTGCACGAATAATTAGGCGCTTATTATCGGTTGCCTTGCATTTTTACCGCTTCGTAGAGCGCGACACACAAAATAATACTGCCGCCAATAATGGTTTGCAGGTTGGGGATTTCGGCCAAAATTAACCCGCTTAATAAAATGGCCAGTGGGGGCTGCAGGCAGCTAATTAAGCTAACTGACTTTGCACTAATGGCTCGCAAGGCGATAGAAAACAACGTGTGGCCAAAGGCGGTGCTCACTACACCCAATAACAAAATGACCAGCCAAGTATCGTAACTGACATTAAACAGTGCGCTGTAATCGCAAAATACTGAGCTCAGTACAACGATGACTAACAGTTGATACGCCATTATGCTTTGCCCTGATTCCCGCGCTAGCCAGCGCCGTTGTAAGACGTTGCGCGTCGACCAGGCGCAGGCTGAAAGCAGCCCAAAGGCCGCACCGATCAGCGCTTGGCTGTGCAACTGCCACGACGGCACCATGACCGCAACACCGATAAGTACAATAAAACCGGCCATAAGGTCGGCCACTTGAGGGCGCTTTTTATCGAGTATAGGCTCGAGAATAACCGTAAGTACTGGGTAGCTGTAATGGGCCAAAATGCCGATTGCGACGGTGGAAACCTGCATGGCGTGAAAAAAACTGCTCCAGTGAATCGTCATTAAAAAACCAATGACGATGACCTGCCAGTAGTTACGCGAATGACCAAGTTGAAAAAGCTTTTCGCTTTTTTGTAATCGAAGCATAAAGCACAATGCAAAAAAAGCGATTACGCAGCGAATAAACGTTGTAGTAATGGCGTCGAGTGGAATAACTTTTGATAGTACCCCATTAATCGATAAAATCACTGTGGCGCTGTAAAGCGCCACCATTCCACGCGGGTAAGAGACTGCATCGCGATCGGGCCTTGGCATTGGGGTAAACCTATAAAAACGTGCGTACGCCTTTTAAAGCCATACGCTTGAAAAAAATGAGCGCTTATCCTGAAACACCCACCATGGTCGGAGAAAATGCAGAAGATCGCTGGGAACGCTCTCTGTGGCTCTCCATGGATGGAGTAAATGCAGAAGATCGCCGGGAACGATCTCTGTGCCCCGACTACTGCCCACAATTAAAAACCATCGTTTTCGGGTGGGCACTCGCTATTGACGTGTACATTCAGGGCATAAAGCAAACACGCGAGGCTGATTTGGTGTTTGACTTTGTTGCGCCAGCATCTGAATAAGCGGGGACTGATTGGCGTGTTGCGTGAGATTATTTAACAGCCTATCGCTCGCTTGGCTCGGGAGTAGAGTATCAAGGGTGGCTTGGCTATTTAAGCTCAGGTTTTTCACGATTTGTTCTAAGGTCGTGAGCTCCCGTTCAACAAGAGTCACCACTGGCGTCTCAATATTGGCGAAATCGGCGAGTGCGGCAATGGTGTCTTCGAGCGAGCCTAAATTGTCAACCAAACCATGTTCCAGTGCCTGCTGCCCCAACCAAACGCGACCTTCGGCTACTTTTTTTATGTCGCCAATGCTTTGCCCGCGAGCTTCAGCGGTTACGGTTAAAAACTTACTGTAGACGGATTCTACTCCCATCTGAAAAACCGTTTTTGCCTGCTCAGTCATGGGGCGCTCGAGTTGAAATAAGCCGGCCAGCTCGCTTGTGGCGATACCGTCGGAAGTGACGCCAATTTTATCGAGAGTGGATTCAAAAGTAGGCACAATACTAAATACTCCGATAGAGCCGGTCAGTGTCGTCGGGGTCGCCCAAATTTGGTCCGCGCCGGTTGACATCCAGTAGCCGCCCGATGCCGCAACGCTACCCATTGAAATAAATACCGGCTTGCCCGCGGCGCGGGTTTCGGTAATTTCTTGCCGGATTAGCTCCGATGCAAACGCGCTGCCACCGCCGCTGTCAACGCGAATCACTAGCGCTTTAAGGTTGTCGTCATTGCGTGCGCCGCGAATTAAATACGATAAAGAATCGCCGCCAATGCTGCCTTCGGGTTGCTCGCCGTCCATTATTGATCCGGCTGCCACAATCAAGCCGATATTGCCTTGTTGGTTAAATTGCGCGACGGCAAGTTCGCGCTGATAGCTGGCTGGGTTAATGTAATTAAACATCGCATCGTCGTCGGCACTGGGGCCAAATTGCGCAATTAAATAATCGAGTAGAGCTTGTTTGGAGCCCACGCGGTCGACAAGTTGGTAGTTTTTGGCCAGTTCGGCGCTGTCGCCATTGGCATCGCTGAGTAACTGAGGAAGTTGCTTTACGTAGTTGTCGAGCTGGCCGGGTAGTAGCCCTCGGCGGCTTTCGATATCGGTGCTGAAGGTGCTCCACAACGAGGTGAGCCAAGCTTCGTTGTGCTCGCGTGAGGGTTCCGACATGTCTTCGCGGGTGTAGGGCTCGACAAAGTCTTTAAAGGTGCCCGATTTAAAAACGTTCACATTGATGCCGAGCTTGTCGATTAGACCTTTAAAATAGTTGCGGTATAAACCAAAGCCGGTAATAGCGACGCCACCCATATCATGAATAAAAATAGTATCAGCGTAACTGGCTAAATAATATTGCTGCTGTGCTAAAAAATTACCGTAGGCTATCACCGGCTTGTCGGTCGCCTTGAAGCGTTCGATGGCTTCGCCGAGCTCTTGCATTTTGCTCATGCCGCCGCCGGTAAGATCGTTAAGTTTTATAATTAAGCCGGTCACGCGGTCATCGCCACTGGCGTGCTCGATCATTTGTATGAGGCTGCGCAAATGCGTTTCCGGCGGGGTATCGCCCGCCAGCGCTGCGAGCGGAGGCTGGTAACTGAGCTGGTCCACTAAAGTCCCCGACGGCGCGATAAAGAGTGGCCCCGGCTGGCTGATGGGCTTAGGAGACGATTCAATCATTGTCGCAACAACAACGGCTAACACCACCAAAAACACAATGTTCAGTAAGGCCACGCGTAACCAGCCAATGGTATTCCAAAATAAGTGCCAACTGCGCACGAGGATGTTTTTCTTAGGTTTGTCGGTGGTCATGGTGGTCCTTGGTTGAAACAGTCAATTGAGGTCCGCTGCCGTCAGCGTTGGTTATTGCGGCTTGGCACAGGATGGCGTTTTTAGATGGCCACTAAGCAGGCGGCTCGTCGTGCGAGTCTGACCTTGCTGCGGCTTGGTTTTGCTCGTAAATAATTTTTTCTTTGAGCATTAGCCAGCGCGCCGCCATGATGCAAGTAATAAAAAGTGATGTACTAAAGGTTAGCAAGCACCAGTCAAACAGCGTCGGGGTAAACCCCATCACGCCTTCGACGCCTTTAATAAAATACAAAAATAAAACGAAACCGAGCCATAAATAGGTGCGCCGGCGACGTATGCGAAGACCAAACCAAAAGAGCAAAAGCGGCAAGCATTGCACTGACCACTGAAAAAGGCTGATGCCTTCGGGCCGAAACCATTGGTGCAGACTAAACAGCGCGAGCAGTGCGCAGTAAAAAAACAGCGTAGCCCAATGCGCATAAAGTGCGCGTTTATCGTAGCGGGCGATTTGTTGGTCGCTGGATAATTCGGTGGTAGACACAGTAATTCCTAATAAACATGAGTGAAAAGTGCATTGCCCTCTCGCTTAAGCGCTAATGCTCTTCGCCTACGCTAGGGGCCGCGGGCGTCGCCAATTGCGCGGCAAGCGTGGCGATGCGTTTGCCCAATGCAAAACAGGCCGCTTGTTCGTGTTCGGTTAGAGGTGGTTTTTTGTTATCGGCGTTATTGTTTGCGTTATTCGCTGCGCCATGGCTGTGGTGGCTGGCACCGTAGGGCCCTCCGCCGGATTGTGTTTCGTGAATGCTCGCTTCGCTGTAGGGTATACCGGCGATGACCATGCCGTGGTGCAGCAGTGGCAGCATCATGGTTAATAGTGTCGATTCCTGGCCCCCGTGCAAGCTGCTAGTGGAGGTAAACACACCGGCGGGCTTGTTAATTAAGCTGCCGTTGAGCCACTCGGTGGCGGTGGTGTCCCAAAAGTACTTAAGCGGCGCCGCCATATTGCCAAAGCGGGTGGGGCTGCCCATGATCAAACCATCGCAGTGGGCAAGATCTTGGTGGCTACAATAGGGCGCGCCCTCGCTCGGTACCGGGCTTTGCGCTTGCTCTACTACCGTTTGCACCCGTGGCACGGTGCGGGTAATGGCTTCGGCATTGCTAACACTGTTTACACCGCGGGCAATGTATTTGGCCAGCGCGGCAGTTGCGCCTTGGCTGCTGTAATACAGGACTAATATCTTGACGGCGTTGGCGGTCATAGTACTCTCTCAATCGTGTCGCGATGGTTTTCAGAAAGGCTGTTGTTAGCGCTGCCCGGCGTACTTACAGTAACGTTAAGGCGTTCTCGGGTGGTCTCCCCAGTACGGCTTTGTTGCCACAAATGACGATTGGGCGCTCAATCAGTTTTGGCTGGGCAATCATGGCGTCTATCACGTCATCCTCGCTTAGGTTTGGGTCGGCGAGCTTAAGCGCTTTATAGTCTGGCTCCTTCTGGCGCAGTAATTCTCGGGCGGGTATAGCCAGTTTTTTGAGTATCGCTTTTAGCTCAACCGATGTTGGAACATCGTTTAAATACAGTTTTACCTCGGGTGCTACGCCGTTTTCTTCGAGAAGGGCCAATGTTTGACGTGATTTCGAGCAGCGGGGGTTATGATAAATCGTATACTTAGGCATAACGTCGTGAATAAGCTATTAGTGAGTGAGCCGCGCATTTTAGCGCATATTAAGGTTTTATACGGCGAATTTGCGCAACGGTTGCCGCCTGTGGGCTCGCCGCAGGCGCCACGCGACGATTCTGTAATCGCTTTTCAAAAACACCAACTAGGAGTATGGCGTGCTTAAATTAGAAAAACAGCACTGGGTGAATTTGGGCATGGGGGCCAAAATTTTTGCCCTCAGCTTGGCGCGCGACTTTACCGCTGCGGGCTGTCAAAAAAGTGCTGCAGCCTTAACCTATATGACGCTGTTTGCGCTAGTGCCGCTGCTAATGGTGTTTTATTCGGTGTTTAGTATGGTGCCGGCGTTTGAGGGCGTCTCGGAGCAGCTGCAAAATGCGTTGTTTGCTAACCTGCTACCCGAGTCGAATCAGTCCGTTAAAAGCTACCTGCAGAGCTTTTCGTCCCAAGCGCGAAACTTGACGCTGCCCGGCATTGCCATGTTGTTTGTGACGGCATTTTTAATGCTGACCAATATCGAAAAAAACTTTAATACCATTTGGGGGGTTACTCAGGCGCGCCGCGGCATGTTGAAGTATCTGCGCTACTGGGCGGTACTGAGCATTGGCCCGATACTCTTGGGCATGACAATGGCCATGAGCACCTATGTGCTGTCGTTAAAGTTAGTGTTCGATGCTTATGACCCCTTGGGTTTAGTGCCGCTGCTATTTAACTTTTTACCCGTGTTAATTATGACCATGGTGTTTACGCTGCTATTTGCCGCCGTGCCCAACTGCCGGGTACCCATGAAATACGCACTGATTGGCGGCTTTGTGACGGCCTTGTGCTTCGAGTTTGTCAAGGGAGCTTTTGGCCGGTTTGTGGCCAATACCAGTTTTGAGTTGATCTACGGGGCCTTTGCCGTTGTACCGCTATTTTTAATTTGGATAAATCTGCTGTGGACCATTGTCTTATCCGGCGCCATTTTGGTGCGTACCTTGGCCGAGCGCAATTACGTCCATGTTCATGGCCGCAAAACCGATTTAGTGCAGGCGGTGGAGTGCTTGGCGTTGTTTCACAAGCACCATAAGCGCGGTGATGTCGTTAGTGATAAACACTGCTACCGTATTGGCTTGGGCGTGGCCCATTGGCAAAGCTTGCGCCAGTCGCTGATTTCGGCCCATTGGATCGTTGAAACCAGTAGCGGCGATTACGCACTGTGTCGCAGTTTTTCCGAGTTGACGCTATGGGATTTAGTCGAGCTACTGGATATTAAGCTGGCCGACTTTGCCAGGCCGCTACCGGCTGAGCCCGCCGGTCGCTGGGGGCAAGAATTTAGCACCTTGCGCGCTCAGGTGGCCGAGTCGTCGCACGCACTGCTTAATGTCACCATGCAAGACTTGCTCGAACCACCGCCGCAAGCGCCCGACACTGCAGGTCAAGCCGACGATGCTAGCGCCGACGATAACGCGGAAGGTGAGTTTTATTCTAAATAGAGATAAAAGTGCGCGATTATTTATTGCTCGCAAAAAAGCCCTAATTGGCGTTTTTAGAGTAGCCGAATAGTCTGCCTAGCGGTTTGCTCGGCCAAAATTTGCCCGAGGCGTCATTTAAGCCATTTAAAGCACCGTTGTTAGGTTGGAATTTCCAGTGCGCCGCCTATACTCAAAGTGTTGATTGATAAAGGTTAGCCCGTATGGCAATCCCGCTACTCATTTGTGATGACTCTAATATGGCCCGCAAGCAGGTCGCCAAGTCGCTGCCCAGCGGCTGGGACGTCGATATAACCTTTGCGACCAACGGCGTAGAGGGCGTGCAAGCGATTCGCGAAGGCAAGGGCGAAATGGTCTTTCTCGACTTGACGATGCCCGAGCTAGACGGCTTTGGCGTGTTAGAGGCGATCAAAAAACACGACCTCAACGCGGTAGTGATTGTGATCTCTGGCGATATTCAGCCGCAAGCTAAACAGCGGGTGATGGCCCTGGGCGCACTCGACTTCATTCAAAAACCCATTAACCCCGACAAGCTGCGCGATACCCTCGAAAAATTCGGTTTGTTGTAGTTATCCCGCTAGTCCTTTTTAAAGCTTATCTTGTCTTTGCTCGCTTGCACGGGTGATAATCGTCGGCTTTTCGCTTTTTTCCGTAGACGGTTGAAATGAATTACCTTTTGTTGAGTAATGTGCATGTTTGATTCTTTACGCGCCTTGCCTGCTGACCCCATTTTGGGGCTGATGCAGTTGTATCGTATGGATACTAACCCTAACAAGGTTGATTTGGGTGTCGGGGTTTATAAAAATGATAGTGGCCAAACGCCAGTGATGCGCGCAGTTAAAATGGCTGAGCAACAGGTGCTTGAGCACCAGCTCAGCAAGGTTTATGTCGGTCCCGCCGGTAACGAAGCGTTTATTGAGGTGATGAAAAAGCTGTCGTTCGGTGAGTGTTTACCGGCACTCAATACGCGCTTGGCCGCTATTCAAACCCCCGGCGGCTGCGGCGCCTTACGGGTGGCCGCCGAGCTGATCAAAACGGCGTCGCCCGATGCCTCGGTTTGGGTTAGCAACCCAACCTGGGGCAACCATATGCCGCTGTTGGGTAATGCTGGTTTGACGTTGCGCCAATACCCGTACCTTAGCGAATGCCAAACCCAGCTCGATTGGCCAGCCATGCAGGCGGCCATGGAGGAGGTGGCACACGGCGATATCGTGCTGCTGCACGCGAGCTGCCACAACCCAACGGGTGTCGATTTAACCCAAGAACAGTGGCACTGGCTGACTGACAAAGCATTGGAAAAGGGCTTTATTCCGTTTGTGGATATGGCCTACCAGGGGTTTGGTCGCGGCGTTGAACAAGACGCTGAAGGTCTGCGCCATATGGCCAGCCAGTTGCCCGAAATGCTGTTGGCGGTGTCGTGTTCGAAAAATTTTGGCCTTTACCGCGAGCGAGTTGGCCTAGTGGCGGTATTGTGCCCAGAGGCAGCTAAAGCGGAGGCGGCGAAAACCCATATGCTGAGCATTGTGCGCGGTATCTACTCTATGCCGCCGGACCACGGTGCGGCGATTGTGGCGCAGCTGCTGTCCGATTCGGTACTGCGCTGCGATTGGTTGGACGAGCTCGAAAGTATGCGGGCGCGAATAGAAAGCTTGCGCTCAGAATTCGCCGCTATAATGAATGTACTAGGTTACTCCGAATTTGAATTTGTGGCGCGACAAAAGGGTATGTTTTCTTATCTGGGTATTTCGCACCCACAAGTGGCGTGGTTGGCAAAATACAAAAGTATCTACCTTCTTGATAGTTCTCGCGCTAGTATTGCAGGTCTGAGACGCGATAATCTGGATTATGTCTGCCAATCGCTGGCTGAGGCGCTGTCCGAATTTGACTAAAGCGCAGCTGCCAAAGATTGGGTTGACGGTCTCAATTGTGCGAGAGGCCAAGGGGCGCATGCTTGCTTTGGCCTCTAAATCCACTAAAGTGGAGTAATAGGGAAATCATTGCTAGGGGGTGCATCTATGGATGCATTGAAACGTTCGCCCAGGGTGCTGAATGTCTGATACTACGGTTAAGTTACATGTCTCCGAATTGCGGGTGGGCATGTATATTTCAAAGCTGGATCGCGAATGGCTCGATACGCCCTTCCTGATGCAAGGCTTTTACATTGAGTCAGTGGATGACGTTAATACAGTGTGTCAGTACTGCGAGCACGTATGGGTTGATGTTGCGCGCAAAGCGAATAGCGCGGAGCATAGCTCGAATGCTCCCACTGCCTTTGCCAATGGCAATGCGAAATACCCCCACCAAGCCGACGTTTATCAAGAGCACCGGCGCAGCACCGGCTTTTTCGGCCAGGCGCGCACGCTGACAAAATCTTTACTCGACGACATTCAGCTCGGCGGGGCAATTAATACAGACGCCGCTAAAGCGACGGTCAACGAGTGCGTGCAGTCGGTTATTCGCCACCCCGATGCGCTAATGTGGATGACGCGGCTGCGCAATGAAAGTGAATACACGGCAGAGCATTGCCTGAACGTGTGCATTTTGGCGGTCGCCTTTGGTCGCCATTTGGGTCTTAATGAGGAAGAGCTGCAGCAGCTTGGCTTGTGCGGCTTATTGCACGACGTTGGTAAAATGCGCGTGCCGCCGCAAGTACTCAATAAGCCCGAGCGCTTAACACCAAAAGAGATGCGCATGATGATGGCGCACACTATCCACGGGCGAAACTTATTGTTAAGTGCGGGCAATATTTACACCGGCGCGATCGATGTCGCCTATAGCCATCATGAGCGCATCGACGGCACCGGCTATCCGCGCAAGCTGCCCGGCGAGGGCATTTCGTTGTTTTCTAAAATTATTGCCATTGTCGATGCCTACGACGCCATGACGGCGGACCGCTGTTACCAAAAGGCGCGCACCTCGACCGAGGCGCTAAAAGTGATTTACCAAGAACGCGGCAAACAGTTTGACGAGCAACTTGCCCTGGCCTTCCTCGAAACGGTGGGGCTTTACCCGCCGGGCAGCATTGTTGAGTTGGTATCGGGGCAAATCGGCATTGTGATCGAAGCCAGTCAGAAGTATCGGCACTTGCCTGTGGTGTCGGTCATTCTCAATGCGGACCACAGCCGCTTAGAAAAGCCCGAAATGTACAATCTATCCTTTATTGAAACCGATGAGCTAAGTAAAGATTACCTCGTCAAACGGGTGCACCCCGATGGCTCATTTGGCATTTCACTGCGCGATTTCCAAGAAAAAGGCTTGTTGAAGTACAGCGGCTCAGCATGAAGCGAATGATTATTGCGTCACGACCTTCGCCGAACGAGCTTTGTTCTAGCCTTATTTAAGTGGGATTACCCTGGCGCTATGGCGTGCCTGCAGCGTTGTGTCGCTCGTATCAGCAATACGCGTATTTTACCGCCACTCAGTTATGCCCTTTCATGCTACTGCGTTGATACCGAGATGCTGTTGATTAAGGTCTCAAACCCAGAGCCGTGCTGCAGGTGTAGTGGCGCCTGGGTGATAGGGTGATGAAAGCTAATTTCGGCGGCGTGCAATAAAAGCCGCTCCGCGCGTAAATGAGAACCCTGAAGGTTGTACAGTTTGTCGCCCAAAATGGGGTGGCCGAGCGCTAGGCAGTGCACGCGCAGTTGATGTGAGCGCCCAGTGACGGGCGATAAGTGCAGTAACGCGGCATTATTTTTGGCGCAATTGGCTGCGACCCGGTACCGAGTTTTGGCGTTTTTGCCGGTTTCAAAACACACCTTTTGCTTGGGCCGATTAGGCCAGTCGCAAATCAGCGGCAGGTCCACCTCGCCGCTCGCGGTTTTGGGCTGCCCTTGCACGATGGCGTGGTAGCTTTTGTGGATTTGACGCTGTTCGAATAACTGCCCCATGCCTTTTTGCGCAGCGTGGCTTTTGGCAAAAATTATAATGCCCGATGTCGCCATATCCAGCCGATGCACCACTCTGATGTTGGCGTTGTACGCGATTGCCTGGGCTTGCAGGCAGTAGGGCTCCGTTCTGCCCGGTACACTCAGCAAGCCGGCGGGTTTGTTGACGACCAGTAGGTGATCATCTTCAAAAATAATATCTAAGTTTGGCATACAGTCTTCAGGCTATTGGCGTTAAGGTGCGGGCTAGGGGCAATGCGCTAGCCGCAAGCATTTCCAGTCGAGCCCGAGATTATCGCAAGATTCTAGCGCCACTGGTATGCTGCGTTGTTTTTAACGCTGGCGCCAATAAGCACTGGCGCAGTATCGCCGCATTCCATGAGTAAATTATGAGCACATCAACGCCCGCGGCTTTTGCCCAGCCGCCATACCCTTGGTTTTACGACTACTGGCAGCAATTTGTCGCGCAGGTTAACAGCCAGCGCTTGCCCCATGCGGTGCTGTTAAAAAGTATCGATGGTATGGGTACGCGCAACCTTGCGATGGCGATGGCGCAATTTTTATTGTGCCGCGCGCCCGCCGAATCGCAGTCGTGCGGGCGGTGCCGTGGCTGTGAGTTGGTGGCGGCGGGTTCTCACCCCGATTTTGCGTTTCTCGAACCGGAAGAGGGCAGCAGTGTTATAAAGATTGCACAGGTCCGCGAACTGACTCGCATTGTGGCCAATACCGCGCAGCAAGGCGGCCGCAAGGTGATTATGGTGGCGCCAGCCGAGGTTATGAATACCGAGGCGGCCAATGCCATTTTAAAAAACCTAGAGGAGCCCTCCGGCGATACCGTGTTTATTTTGGTGGGTTACCAGTCTGCACGCATTTTGCCGACTATTCGCTCGCGCACCTCGCAGATTGCCTTGCCAACCCCTAGCTGGGCTGAGTCCATTAAGTGGTTGTCGCGCAATCAGGTGGCGAGCCCCGAAGTGATTTTACAGGCGGCCGGCGGGGCACCGGTAAAGGCGCTTGAGTGGTTAGATGGCAACCAGTTAGAGGTGCACAACGATATTGCCGATGCCGTTGCCAAAGGCTTGAGCGGGGCCTTATCGCCCGTTGATGCCAGTAAAAAGCTGGCGAGCTTTGATCTGCCGGTGGTATTCGGCATGGCGCTGCAATGGCTACAGCGCGCGATAAAAGTCCGTTGCGCCAATGTGCCAGATGATTTAGCCGTGGTTGGGCAATTGGCCCAATTGCTGCCCGTGCAGCTATACTCATTACTGGACACCGTACAAGGGCGCATGGCGCAGCTTAATGCGGGCAGTAATCCTAATAAAGGGCTCGCTTGCGAAGAACTCATGCTCATTTTGGTGGGGTTTCAGGCAGAGCAACAACGTTTGGCTCGGCAAGTTTAGCGAGCGGGCAAGTCTAGACAGTGGCGCATTATCGGATTATTGTGCGCACGCAGCTAGCGAGTTCCTGCCCCGAAGTGCCATCGGTGGCGTTTCGCGGGTTCGCAATCAAAAGGGGCGATTTTTTATTGCCCGCAAAAACAATAACTTATGTTTATTGTTTTTGGCGGTAGGTTCATCTAGCACGCTAGCGCCCACCAAAACGTGCAGTTCTGGATGGGCACTAGCTTACACTTGGCTAATTACGCGCGGCGTGTGCTAAGTTAGACTTCACTCACCTCGATGCAGCGGTACTGTGTACTGGTGTGAAGCGAAATAATAAAAAGAGGCAAATTTATGCAGGGTATTGGCGGCGCTCGCAACGGCATTTTGTCGTTAACTATTCGCGATAAAGCAGTGCTTTATGCGGCTTACATGCCGTTTATTAAAAACGGCGGTTTATTTATTCCTACCAATAAGTCCTACAGTCTGGGCGACGAAGTGTTTATGTTGCTGAATTTAATGGACGAGCCCGAGAAAATTCCCGTTGCCGGTAAAGTGGTGTGGATTACACCAAAGGGTGCGCAGGGTAACCGTGCTGCAGGTATTGGTGTGCAGTTTGAAGGCGACGACGATACCGCTAACCGCAAAATTGAGACCTACCTCGCGGGCACCTTGGAGTCTGATCGACCCACCCATACCATGTAGGCGATAAGGCCTCGCGTTGGCCCGCTATAAAAGACAAATTTGTAAAAAGGCCGCTTGCGGCCTTTTTGTATTATTGCTGTAAAATGCGGCGTTTAACGCAGCTTTGCTAGCTGCAGGGTATAGGTTGACACTCCTTTTCGGTTAAACCTCACCCTATCCGTGCGACTCATCCATTTAAGCGATTAAGAGGTTCCATCATGCTAACCGATTCACACTGCCACCTAGACCGGCTCGATTTAACGAAGAGCGATAACCGTGTGGAGGTGGCATTGGATCAGGCCGAGGCGCGTGGTGTTAGCCGTTTTTTGTGTGTGTGCATCAGCGATGAAAACCGCAAAGCCGTGCTGGATATCGCCGCTAAGCGCGACAATGTCTTTGCTTCGGTGGGCGTACACCCCTGTGATGTGAATGAAAGCGTGGTTAGCGAGGCGACTTTGACCGAGTGGGCAACGGCGCCTAAAGTCGTTGCCTTAGGTGAAACCGGTTTGGACTATTTTCACAGCACTGAGCATGTCGAGCAGCAAAAACAGAGCTTTGCCAACCACCTGATTGCCGGCAAGCAACAAAAGCTGCCTGTCATCGTGCACACCCGTAACGCCAAAGAGGATACCCTCTCGCTTATCGAAGCGCACGGCTGTCGCGAGGCCTCTGGCGTATTGCATTGTTTTACCGAAGACTGGGATATGGCCAAGCGCGCCATCGAGCTCAATTACTGTATTTCAATTTCTGGCATCGTGACCTTTAAAAATGCCGAAAGCCTGCGCGATGTTGTGCGCAAAACGCCGTTAGATCACCTATTGGTCGAAACTGACGCGCCTTATTTAGCACCCGTTCCCTATCGCGGTAAGCCCAATATGCCGGCCTATGTGCGCGAGGTGGCCGAATTTGTTGCCGATTTAAAAGGCATCAGTTACCAGGCGTTAGCCGAGACCACGACCGCCAATTTTTTGCGCTTATTTAATCGGGCCAGCTAGTACTTGTTCTGAAATCAAGAAACGCCATCCACAACGTTTCACCGCGCCGCAAAAAAACCTCCACGGACGGAGGAAATGCAGAAGATCGTCTGGAACGATCTCTGTGACCTCCAAGGACGGAGGAAATGCAGAAGATCGAGAGGATCGTCTGGAGCGATCTGCCCTTGCGCATTATTTGTTAGGCGCCTGATAGGATATTGCGGTAATGGTCCAGTAAAACTCACCGGCTTCGGTTCTAACAATGGCTTCGTCATGGACGTGTTTACCAATAAGGGCACGGGCCATCGGTGAATCCACTGAAATATAGCCCTGGGTATCAAAAATCTCGTCGTAACCCACAATGCGAAAGCACTTGCTCTGGCCGTCGTCGTTTTCGACCTCA
>DATBNJ010000235.1:0-21219 GCA_036554385.1 Marinagarivorans sp.
TTAATTGAGTGCTTTCACTTAAGCCCACCTGTTGTTTTAAAGCGCTACAGATATCTGATGGGAGCTCCCAGTCGCATGCAATGATGTAGCTTAAATGTGCCGATATTTTTTTTAGGGTGGGCGCAAAGGCGCTATGGCCGGGCGCATCGGCTGTTTCGTTTAGTTTAAACTGCTTACACAGCTCACTAAACAATGTGATTTTACCGATATCGTGCACTAATCCCATTAGGTAAACCTTATAACGGTCAAGGCCGCGGGCTTGAGCAATCACTTCACAGGCGACCGCACAGTTTAACGAATGAACCCAAAGCCGTTGGCCAGTCTGGCTAAAGTAGGGGGATTCACGCTGAATGATCGGTTGCATTACTGCCGCAGATAATACCGAACGGATTCCTTGAATGCCCAGCTTCACCACGGCGCGGTCAATTTCATCAATATGCGCGCCGACCGGATTAAAATAGACACTATTGGCAAGCTTAAGAACCGCAGCGCTCATGACGGGGTCTTTTTTTATAATGGCCACATAGTCTTTTGCCGAACTGGCCGGATCGCGAAGGCTGCGCAATAGCTTGGGGATCACCGACGGTAGCCGCGGGATAGCATGAACGCGCGACTCCTTCTTTTTTAATTGATTGATAACGACTTCGATAACAAGCTTCTGCGGTATATTTAATGGAGTTTCGCAGCTGCCCTCAAACAAATACTGGTAGTACAGGTTTTTACAATGGAGGATGCTAAAGCCCTCGACCTCTGTCAGCGTTAAGGCGTCGTCGATAGCTATTGCTGAAAAATCATTTTTGGGCTGCAATAATTTGCGCAAAAGTGTACCGACTGACATGAATCTTCACTCGTATAAGCGGTTTTAGGTCTCGGTTTAGTCGTTATAGCCATCGCCATAGAGCATTAATATGCCAACGGTTTAACTAAGTTTAGACGTGATAAACACTTGATGTTGAATTTTCTGGCTGAGCTCTATTGTTGCCGACCTCGGCGGCAAAAATTTGACGCTTACGCCATGATATTCTCGCATGCCATTAAAATTGAAGTGTTAATGACGCTCCGCTCGATCAGCAGTGGTGGGTTGGTGGCACTTAGCTCATCGTCTATCTACCATTGCCGCCAGTCGTCTTTATAAAGTCGCTGAATGATGTTTTATCTTATATCTTTAAATCGAAATAAGTCGGTTAACGCCAAATTGGCTGCGAATTTTATGAACGTAAAACACCATGATTCAGCAAAGGGTAAGCCGAATTTACCCACTGAGATAAAGCATAGCGGTTTTAGCATCGTCGAGCTGATGATTGTTGTTTTGATTATGGGCCTCGCTTTGGTTAAAGGCATTCCTTTAACGGTTGACTGGGTTAACAGCGCTCGAGTTACCGAGGCCGAATCAGCATTGGTTGAAGCCGTGGGGCTAGCGAAAGCAAAAGCCCTACGCAACTCCCAAGGCGTTATTGATGGCAGTGCCGTCACCGCGGTGTGTTATGGCAATGCCAGAGTCAGCGTTGTTGAGGCTGCAGCGGCCAATTCGCCGGCTCAATGCGCTGGAGGCTCGACCGAAATTTGGAAAAAATCGCTTAATGGCAATGTCGATATCGCCGTAGGTGGAACCGCCTTTGCTTGCTTGTGTGTCGATGCCAAAGCGCGGTTATCGGTGTTGGGCAGTTGCAATGCTTGCTCTACATCAACAACGTTTGCATTAAGTGCTGGAGGTATCAGTGACTCAGTTGAAATCTATTAAACTCGCCAAGTATCGTCGTCAACGCGGCGACTTCCTGATTGAGGCCATGATCGGCGTTCTTCTTATGGGGGTTGTTGGTGCGGGCGTTTCGTTTGTGACTTCGCGTGTCGCCGTTAGCCAAAAAGATATGGCGATGCAAGAAATCATTATTGGCGAGCTCCGCGGCATGTTGTTGTCGCAAGGCACAGGCATCGATCTGTGCAATAGCACGCCGTCTATTTATCCGCCCAACCAAGAAGCCTTGCGCATTAAAGTAACCTGTAAAAAAGATGCCGTAGCGAGCGTTGCCGGTGTTGATATTCCCGATATTCAAACGCCCATTGTGTTAACTGTCAATTCGGGCTCGCTAGGGCGAATTACCGTCGGTGGTGTTGAGCCCCCGAGTAATGGATCGTAACCGCTTATGAAGCGTGCGATTAAGCATCAACTCGGTACAACATTAGTCGGCTTAATGGTGGGCATGTTGGTATCGGTTGTAGGCATCTTAGCGAGCTTAAGCCTTTATAAAACGCTGGTGTCGGTGGCAACAGAGGCCAAAGTCGATGCTATACACGATGGCCAGTTGGCTACCACGCTTTTGGCTGTACAGTTGCGCATTCAAAATGCGGGCTTTGGTTTAGTCGGCAATGCCGCCAATATTGTAATTGCCGCTAACGGCAACGAAAAAAACGTGTTGTGGCGTTACAAGGTCGATGGTGTTACCACCTGTGAGGGACTTCGGCGCTCGAACCGCACCGTTAATAGCCGCCCGTCGATTGCATTAGATTATGTGCGCGCTACGGGGGCGGGCTGCAATGACGTCAACGCGCTTACCACAATGACCTGGACCGTCGAGACGACTTTGTCGATTTTTCCGAGGAATGTTACCGAGGTGATTGATTTTTCACTGGCGCCGCAGCTGTGCTCACCTTATGGCATGGACGAAGCCGGTAATTTTTATGTGTTAACCCTAAAAGGTAAAACCGCGGCGAACATTGCCGGCGCTCAGCATCAAGGTAGCCCGCTTAAAGATACCGAATTTAAAGTGTGCCTGCCGAATGTGCGCAGCGCATGATTATCTCCGAGGTAACACCGTGAATTGTATTCATCCCATTAAAAGGCAGCGCGGGCTAGCAACGGTACTGATTGTACTGCTTGTTGGCGTTTCCATGACGGCAATCGCAATGGGGCTTGCCAGTTCTGTAAAAAGTACTCAGCATAAACAAACGGCGGTACACGCCGCGACCCATGCGCAATCGGCAGCTTGGTCAGCGGTGACTATTTTTAGAGAATACTTAAAAACACGAGACTATGAAGATGTCTCGGTGATGACGGTTGGCGACGAGATCCCGATATCGATTGCCGGCTCGTCCTTAACACTCAATGCGTCAATTGTTGCGGTTGATAACGCCCTAAAAGATAGCGACGGAATAAAGGTGACTGTCAATATTAGGGCTGTTGATAATGCCGCTAGGGCATCGTCGTCTATTCAAGTGGTATATCGTGTCGCCAATACCGTATGTGATTTATGTCAGTTGTTGGAGGCCAACCTCGATCTCTATGACGACACCAATTTAGGTGGTGATATACAGATTAAATTACCGCCTGGTGGCACCTCTAAAGTCAACGTTGACGGCGACGTAAACGCATTGAGTATCGCGCTTGAGGGCGTTACCTATTTAAATGCTACCGGTAATGTCACTTTGGGCAGCCAAGTACCCTTACAAGAAGTTTTCACCAATGGCAATTTGACCCTTGGTGGATCGGCCAATGTGGACAAAGCTTCGGCCCTAGGGACGGTGACGTCGTTCGATAATGGTCGAGCCGATTTAATCTACGCCAACGGCGATTTGCTTCTGGGCGGCGGTGCAGTCGACGTGGCTAACACGCTAGGGTCGGTATCTATTACTAATTGGGCGCTGCACGGTAGTATTATTGCCCAAGGCGACGTCGAGGTTAATTCCCCGGTGCAAAAAGTGCATTCACGCGGCCACATTGTGCTAAATGCGTGGGCGGACGCGCGCGATATTGTTACCGAAAAAACGCTAAGCTGTCCGAATTCAAGCTGGAATATGTTTGATAACTTGGTAGCCGAAATCGAGCTAATTAATTGCCCGGACACTTCCGCTACGGTTCGTGAAGGCACGGATGTTAATGTGCCTTTAATGGATGAGCTGCAGCCTTTCACCCGCGTGCGCCCAACCATCGATGCCTGGGCTGTTAAGTCGGATGCCAACTACGTTTTTGAATTCACTGGTGGCCATATTCGCGTCACTGTAAAAAATGTCAATTCAATTGCCGACGGAGCCTATTATCTAGCCGATTACCCAAACGGCGATGGCAGGGGGCACAAAGATTATTTGTGTGATGCCGTTGATGGCTCGGGGCAATGCACGTCGCCAGCGGTGCCGACCCACACGCTTTGCCAAGGCCAATCGACTTACGATTCGTGCTTTAGTTACGATGCAATTAGCAAAAGTTGGACGATCGATAGCAAAAATATTGTTCCGGGCGTTGTGTGGTTTGATGGAGACCTGACCTTATCGAACGGCGAATACTACAATACCTTTATTGTAACGGGCGATATCAGCACAATGGGTGCAATGAAAACCTATGCGCCTAATTACATTGGCTACAACGCCATCTGCACTTTGGCATATCCGCAAAACCCATCCGCTGACTATACGGGCCTTTACCCAACACAATTGTGCAATATTGCCGAATCAGCGCTGAACTACACGCCACTAACAAATATTGTGTTAATGGCCGGGGGGTACGACCCGTTCGCCGGTGGTAACTACCGCGGTGGTGACATTACACTGTCGGCATCTAATGAGCTATTTGGCAATGTACTCGCCGGCAATCATTTGGATACCAATGGCGATACCATTGTGCACGGATATATTTCTGCGGCCGCCACAAAAAATGGTTCAGGCACTAATGATTTAGGCGGTAAAACCGTGTTAGATTTAGAAAACCTGCCACCGAGCTATCGGCCAGAGGAAATTCCCAATTTCGATGGCGGCAGCTGCACAAGTACTTGCAACCCCCCAGCAGAAGGCGCCGAGGTATTGTGGTCGCGTTACTTGTAGTAGAGACACCAAGCAGGACTCACGCGGAGACTCCGCAAGAGATGGTTTTATAAGCGGCCACTCAATACGTAAGGGAATTGAGTGGCATAAAAAATTGTGGTGTTTTAATAAATAAAGCGGGCGCGTTAAGATTTTTCACCATTGACGCAGCGCTTAAGGCGATCTAAATCGTGAATAAGCACATGTTTTTTATCAAGGGCGATTAGCCCTGTTTTATGAAACTTGCCCAGCACGCGGCTGACCGTTTCAATGGTTAAACCTAAGTAGTTGCCGATATCTGAGCGCGCCATCGGAAGGTAAAACTCGACGGCTGACAAACCGCGCTGGCTATTTCGCTGGGAAATGCTCAATAGCAAAAAAGCAATCTTTTCATCAGCACTTTTTTTACTCAGTAAGCCGATAAGCTCTTGATCCCCAGCAATTTCTTTGCCCATAATTTGAAAAAACCGGCGCTGCAAGCTGGGTAATTTGGCGCTGAGCTCTTCAAATTGATGAAATGGAATTTCACAGGCCGAGCTAGTTTCTAGAGCGATCGCAGTATTGCTGTGGATATTAGTTGCGATGCCATCCATGCCAATAATCTCGCCTGGCAAATAAAACCCGGTAACTTGCTCCTCGCCTTCAGCAGAAACTGATACGGTTTTAAACGAGCCCGAGCGAACCGCGTAAACGGATTTAAACGCGTCGCCAGCGTGGTAGAGCTTGTCAGCTTTGTGGAGCGGGCGTCCGCGCTGTACAATTTGATCGAGCTGATTGACGTCATTGCGCAGTAAATTAATGGGTAGGCAAAGATCGCCAAGTCGACATTCGCCGCAATTAATAGGGCTTCCGGTATTGCAATGTGGCTTCATTTGACTTGTGCTCTTGTACATGGGTTTAGCGCTTTTTGCGCCGGGTTATTCAATGTAATACTCATTAAGCCTTTGTTTCAATGGCATTTTAGCGCGATATTTCCAACGGGGACAGCGCTGCATCTGTGGCCCTTCAGGGGAGGGCCATCTACCCCAGATCGCGTGGAGAATTTCAGCCAACTTAGGCTGTCGATATTGACGGCACATCACCATTCCACGCAAGCAGTCACCAAAACAGGCGTTTCGGTTAAGGTTAGTGCTCGAGGAGTGCTTATTCAGGCTTAACGGAATCCGGCATAGAGATCTCAATCAAATAGCGAGACGCCCAAAGTTTCCCGGTTATCCAAAATGCTTGTCTTTGGTGATCATAGGCAATGCCATTGAGCGTCTCGTGAGTTGGGTGCTGGGTATTGGCGTCCACAAGCTCGGTAAGATCCAAGAGGCCAACCACGGTGCCATTTGCTGGCTCGATCGCTAATATGAGTGGTTTTTGCCAAACATTGGCCCAAATTAAGCCCTTGGCATATTCCAACTCGTTTAGTCGGTTCCAAATTTTGGGACTGTTATCGTGGACCGTAATTTCGCGGGTAGCCGCAAAGGTTTCTGGGTTTCTAAAGTGAAGGCGGTTTGAACCGTTGCTCATAATGAGCGCTTGGCCGTCGGTGGTCAGCCCCCAGCCTTCGCCGTCGTAAGCGTGCGTTTTAACGAGTGTTAACGTGGCACTGTCATATTCATAGGCACGGCCAGCGCGCCAAGTTAACAAAAATAACCGCTCATTGAACAGGGTTAATCCCTCGGCGAAGATATCATCGGGTAGCGATAGCCTTTGCTGCACCGTGTTGTCCATCGTGTAGCGAACCAAATAGCTTTTACGGTAGCGGCCCGAGCTTTCGTAAAAAAGCCCGTTGTGCAATTGCCAGCCCTGGGTAAAGCTGTCTTCAATATGAGGCGCTGTTGCCAATATGCGGTATTCAAGTGGCTGCGCAGAGCCTTGTTGTGACTTGCCAAAGGTTTTTAAATCAGCCTCGGCAGGTGGCTGGCCGAATGTGTTTGAGGCGCGTGGGCTCTCGTCCGCGCAAGCGGTAAAGATTAGTAACGCAAGTGTACAGACCGCCAGTATTCGCGTGTATTTAACGCTAACCCAAGGGGTGGGATCACCGGCCATTACAGATCGAGTGCTGCGCGTAGGGCCTCGAGTTTTTTAAGGCCTTCTTCTTTGTTGGGTTGAGCTTTGGGCTTGTGCTCAACCGCGGCCTCGGGCTCGAGCTTAAGCTCCTCGCCGGCGCGCACCCTGTCACAGACATCTTGATATTTCTTTTTAAAGATGGGATAGGCCGTGTGCTCGGCGCTGGTCTGTAAAAAATACCAGTCGCACGCTTTGCCGGCGTGGTAAACCGCAGGATGGCTCCAGCGGTAACGAGACTTGGGCGAGGGCGCACGGCACGCTTCTAAATAAGCGCTATGGGCATCGGGTAGGCTTGCACTGTCGCTATGGGCCTCACAATGCCGGATCATGGTATGTAAAGTCGGCAGAAAGTCACTGCTTTCCAGGATGGATTTGGCCGCGCGCAGCATCACGCCGGGCGCAAACCGCGACAGCTCGGACAACCAAAGCTTTTTTATTTGTGTCAATTCGGCTTCGGTTGCAAAGGCTTTAAAAAACTGAGCGTGATAGTTAAGCCTAAAGAGCGCAAAAACCTGATTGATGGCGTCGATCTGTTGTTCGCGCCGCGGCTTCTGGTCAATCGGCCCAGCTTCTGTCGGTAACGAGTGCTTCAAGGGACATATCTCGTGTTGAAGATTGGTTCGGGGCGGCAGCTTCAGCCGAGCGCTGGGCCCAGCGACGTTTTACATACTGTAAAAAGCGTGTATTCCAAGAGCTGTGCGCTTGATTGCTGTCCCGCCAGTATATGACAAACTCGGGAATTAACGTTTGTGCGAATTGTAAGTCAATATTGGCGAGGCGCAAAACGTCGTACACGTCACGCGAGGGTTGCCAGCCTTCGGGGATGCGTCTAGGCGTTGTATCGTGCTCAAGGGTCGAGCTGTAACGCGCCCATTGACGGTTGACGTGGTCGCGAAAGCGACGGTTCCAGTTATCGCAGCTGCTGCCCTGTTCACGCCAGTACAAAACAAATTCTGGCACGGCGTCTTCAATAAACTCGCGCCGTATATTGGCGTGTCGTGTTAATACGTCCATGGCATCTTCGCTAGGGCGCCAGTCTTTATGCATTAACGAGACCTTGGGGCGCTGTTTGGCCTGGGTCTGGAAGTCGCGCCATTTGTGAATAACGTGGTTGAAAAATTTCGACTCCCAAGAGCGGGCAGGCTCGTTGCGCTCGCGCCAATAAGTAATAAATTCGCCCACTTGGTTTAGCGCAAAGGTGTCTGGAATATTGTGTTGCGCCAACTGGCTGAGGGTGTCGCGCTCGGGTTGCCAGTGGGGCGCAATAATATTTGGGCTTGTCGACTGAGGTGGGGCGCTAGCGACGCTGGCCCCAACAGGTCCTTGTTGTGCCGTTTTAAAGGCAAATTTTAATAGCTGGCTTTGGCTAAACGGGGCCGAGGCAATAACAATGACATTGGCCTCGCGCAGGTTGGTGCAAAGACGTTGAATGTCGCGCGCGCTCCAGAAGGGCGCTGCCGCGGCGAGCTGCACTTCGGTAATGGTGTACCACCGAAAGCCCTGCTGCTCGTGGCCGCTGAGTGTCGTCATTAATTGGCGCAGTACGGTCACTAGCAAAGCTTCCTCTACGCCCAACTGCACTGCCAATGACGGTGAAATGGTCAACGGAATCTCGGGAAGCGCGTTAACGATGGGTTTGCGCGCGAGTGGCGGCGGGCTTTGCGGGGCATTGGGGTAGCGGTTCATAACACCATATTGTCTTGGATTACCATCAATTCATATCGTCTGCAGTGCGCCCTTATGTACTTTTTTAGGAATTGGCGGTCACTATATTGCTCGTTTTATGCTCCAAGTATTATATCAGCTGTTGCCACGGATAGCTGTTTTGTGTGTTTAAAAGGCGCTCTCAGGGCGGGCTTGACAATTCGAAATAACACCCATCTAGCTGCAAAAATTGCTTAGAAGGCATTTTAAGGGCATTTGCGGCGATTTGGTGTGCGTAAAACCCCGCTTTGTGCTAGCATGCGCGGCCTTACAAGCCGATTTTTAATACGGGTTGAATTAGCGAGCTGATTTGGGCTCCGCGAAGCCGTTTAGCACAGTGCATTGAGTTAAAGCTCGGTTATCGCGTTGCAGGCTAGCGGATATGTCAGGCTCACTCAAGCCTATATAAGAAGCAGCCGAAACTACAAGCCGTCAGACCCACAAGCAACAAGACGGCGCTCTAGGCTCAACAGCCTAGCCGCAATCGGTGCAGGCGCCATCTGCGCTCACAAATACAATAATGCGCTTAACCATTACTAAGGAAAATGCCATCTTATGGGTGATATCGCCAAAGAAGTTTTACCCGTCAATATTGAGACCGAACTTAAACAGTCTTACCTCGATTATGCCATGAGTGTCATCGTCGGGCGCGCCTTGCCCGACGTTCGCGACGGCCTTAAGCCTGTTCACCGCCGTGTACTCTTTGCGATGAACGAACTGAACCTCGACTGGAATAAGCCTTATAAAAAGTCGGCCCGTGTGGTCGGTGATGTTATCGGTAAATACCACCCGCATGGTGACTCGGCAGTTTATGACACCATCGTGCGCATGGCTCAGCCATTCTCACTGCGCTATATGCTGGTTGATGGCCAAGGCAACTTCGGTTCGATTGACGGTGATAGTGCCGCAGCGATGCGTTATACGGAAATCCGCATGCGCAAGATTGCCCACGACCTGCTAGCGGACCTCGACAAAGAAACCGTTAACTTCGTGCCAAACTACGACGGTCAAGAAATGATCCCCGAGGTTATGCCAACGCGCGTACCCAATTTATTGGTTAATGGTTCTAGCGGTATTGCGGTGGGCATGGCAACTAATATCCCACCCCACAATTTAAGCGAAGTTATTAAAGCCTGTTTGGCGTTAATTGATAACCCCGATCTAGCCATCGACGACCTGATGGAATTTATCCCCGGTCCCGACTTCCCCACCGGCGGGATTATCAATGGCCGCGCTGGGATTTTGATGGCCTACCGCACTGGGCGCGGGCGCATTTATGTGCGCGCTAAAGCGGCTGTCGAAGTCAATGAAAAAACCCATCGCGAAACCATCATCGTCAATGAAATTCCGTATATGGTAAACAAAGCACGGCTGATTGAAAAAATCGCCGAGCTGGTCAAAGAAAAGAAAATCGAAGGCATCTCGGAGATTCGTGACGAATCCGATAAAGACGGCCTGCGCGTAGTTATTGAAATAAAGCGCGGCGATATGGGCGAGGTGGTGCTTAATAACCTTTACGCGCAAACGCAAATGGAAACGGTATTCGGCATTAATACCGTGGCACTGGTCGATAACCAGCCGCGTCTGCTAAACCTGCTTGAACTGCTGCAATACTTTATTAAGCATCGTCGAGAAGTCGTGACGCGTCGGACCATTTATTTGTTGCGCAAAGCCCGCGAGCGCGGCCACGTGCTGGAAGGTTTGGCGGTAGCGATCGCTAACATCGACGAAATTATCACCACCATTAAAAATTCTGCAACGCCTCAAGACGCTAAAGATGCGCTGCTCAGCAAAGGTTGGCCTATTGGTTCGGTCAGTCAGTTTTTAGAGCGTGCCGGCGCCGGTGCCTGCCGCCCTGATGGCTTAGAGCCGCAGTACGGTTTGCACGATAGCCTTTATCACTTATCACCGGCGCAAGTGCAAGCCATTTTAGAGCTGCGTTTGCACCGTTTAACAGGTATGGAGCACGACAAGCTGCTTACCGAATACCAAGAAAAGCTTGAGCAAATTGCCGAATACTTGGAAATTCTAGCCAATCCGGCGCGCTTAATGGAAGTTATTCGCGAAGAGCTCGAAGAAATTGAAGTCGCTTACGGCGATCCGCGCCGCACAGAGATTCAAGCATCGCGCGCCGATTTGACCCACGAAGACTTAATCAACGAAGAAGACCGCGTGGTCACCATATCGCACGGCGGTTACGCTAAGAGCCAGCCGCTTGATGCTTACCAAGCGCAGCGCCGCGGTGGTATGGGCAAAAGTGCAACCTCCGTTAAAGACGAAGACTTCGTTGAGCACTTACTGATTGCCAACACCCACGATTACATTTTGTGTTTTACCAATCGCGGTAAAGTTTATTGGCTTAAAACCTATCAAATTCCCATTGCCGGTCGCACTAGCCGCGGCCGCCCTGTGGTTAACCTGTTACCGCTGGAAGATAACGAGCGCATTACCTCAATTTTGCCGGTTAAAGAATTTGACGAAGATCATTTCATCTTTATGGCAACAGCCAACGGCACCGTGAAAAAAACGGCGCTCTCACAATTCGCGCGGCCGCGCTCTAGCGGCTTAATTGCCTTAGACTTGGTTGAGGGCGATAGCCTCGTCGGTACGGCCATCACCAATGGTGAGTGTGATGTGCTTCTGATGGCTTCAAACGGCAAGGCGACGCGCTTTAAAGAAAGTGATGTTCGCGCGATGGGCCGAACCTCTCGCGGCGTACGCGGCATGCGCTTTGATGATTCCCAACGCTTGATCTCTATGATTATTCCCCGTGAAGGCGGTCGTGTTTTAACCATTAGTGAAAACGGCTACGGCAAGCGAACAGAGCAAACCGACTTCCCAACTAAAGGTCGCGGCGGCCAAGGCGTTATCGCCATGGCGACTTCCGAGCGCAACGGTTTGCTATGTGGCGCAGTGCAAGTATTCGATGGCGACGAGATTATGATTATCTCGGATAAAGGTACATTGGTGCGCACTCGCGCGGATGAGGTGTCGATATTGAGCCGCAATACGCAGGGCGTGCGTTTAATTAAGACCAAAGGTGACGAGCATATTGTCGGGCTCGGCCGCATCGAAGAGCAAGACGATGAAGGCGCGCCTGCAGCAGCCCCTGAAGAGGAGTAAACGGTGAGCGATAAATCTTCACGCGAAGCGCTTGAGCTGGGTGCTCTGAGAGAAAAAATTGATGCGATCGACGAGCAAATTGGCGAGCTTATCAGCCAGCGCGCTCAGTGCGCCCAGTCTGTTGCCGAGGTAAAAACCCGCTACAGCGATGGTTCGGCGCCGATTTTTTACCGCCCAGAGCGCGAGGCCCAAGTGTTGCGCAAGGCGATGGCGCGCAACAAAGGGCCTCTGTCTAACGAAGAGTATGCACGCCTATTTCGAGAAATTATGTCGGCGTGTTTAGCCCTCGAAAACCCTATTAAAGTGGCGTTTTTAGGGCCCGAAGGCACCTTTACCCAAGAGGCGGCCTTAAAGCACTTTGGCTCAAGCGCCAAAGTTGTGCCTATGACGGCAATCGATGATGTCTTTCGCGAAGTTGAGTCGGGTGCTTGCCAGTTTGGTGTGGTGCCCGTTGAAAATTCGACCGAAGGCGTGGTGACCCACACCCTCGATTCATTCATGACGTCTAACTTAAATATTTGCGGTGAGGTTGTGTTGCGCATTCACCACAACCTAATGGTGTCTGATGTTACCAATACCGATAGCATTAGCCGCATATACTCTCACGCGCAATCTTTAGCTCAGTGCCGAAAGTGGCTCGATGCCCATTACCCCAAAGCCGAGCGCATTGCCGTACCGAGTAATGCCGAGGCCGCTAAACGCATGCGCAGCGAATGGAATGCTGCGGCAATCGCGGGCGAGACCGCAGCAAAGCTTTACGGCTTGACGATTTTGGCCGATAAAATCGAGGATTTGCCCGATAACTCAACGCGCTTTTTAATCGTAGGGCGTCAGCACGTCGGGCCGAGCGACCATGACAAAACGTCGATTGTTGTCGCCGTTAAGAACGAGCCCGGCGCATTGCACGATATTCTTGAGCCATTTCACCGCCTTGGGGTAGACCTTACACGAGTCGAAAGCCGCCCCTCCCGAACCGGCAATTGGAATTACGTGTTTTTTATCGATTTTGAGGGCCACATGGATTCGGCTAACGTACGCGCCGCTGTCGACGAAGTCGCCAAGCGCGCGGCAGACGTGAAAATATTGGGCTCTTACCCAAAAGGCGTGCTTTAGCGATGTCTGCCACCGTCGCAGTGATAAAACCTGTTAATACTTTGGTGGTGATTGGCCTCGGCTTAATCGGCGGCAGCTTGGCGCTGGCACTTAAAGCGGCACACGGTTGTCATCGCGTGGTGGGTGTTTCGCCAGACGCCAATACACGACGTCGCGCCTTAGAGCGCGGTATTGCCGATCAAGTTTGCGAATCGATAAAAGAAGTTGCCAGCGAGCTTAGCGCTGGCGATGTGATTTTTATCGCGGTGCCGACCTTAGCGGTTAGAGGTGTACTGCGGGAAATACAGCCCTGTGTTAGCGCTGAGGTTACCATCTCCGACGGTGCCAGCGTCAAAGGCAGCGTTTTGCGCGACCTGCAAGCGGTTTATGGCAAAGTGCCAAGCCAGATAGTGCTAGGGCACCCCATAGCGGGTTCCGAGCAAAGTGGCGTGGAGGCGGCAAAGCTCGATTTATACCGTAAACACCGCATTATTCTGACCCCGACGGCCGAAACTTCCGAGCTTCATAAAGCGAGAGTTGCCGCTATGTGGCAAGCGGTAGGCGCTGAAGTGCTTGAGCTTAGCGTGGAAAATCACGATGCGATTCTCGGTGCCACGAGCCATTTGCCTCATGTTATTGCTTTTTCGTTAGTCGATACCTTGGCGCACGATAGCCACAATGAAGATATTTTTCGCTACGCCGCCGGCGGTTTTCGGGATTTTACCCGCATAGCCTCAAGCGATGTGGTGATGTGGCGCGATATTATGCTGGCCAATCGAGACGCTGTCTTGGAGGCAATGGATTTGTTTTCAAGTAACCTTGCCCAGCTTCGCCAAACAATTGCCGACGGCGACTCCGACGCACTGACTGATATTTTTGGGCGCGCT
This sequence comes from Marinagarivorans sp., assembly GCA_036554385.1. Classification (GTDB taxonomy): domain Bacteria; phylum Pseudomonadota; class Gammaproteobacteria; order Pseudomonadales; family Cellvibrionaceae; genus Marinagarivorans. Next base: position 13,656 of record DATBNJ010000235.1, read on the forward strand.
AAGCAGGCCCGGGATCAATTTACTCACGTGATGGACCAACGAAAACACCACAAGCCGCCCAATTGATATGCGTGTACCGAAGCACAGGCTATTACCGCATTTAAAGTTATAACCTTAGAGTTTTTTATTTGTTAATTGCCGGCTCTGCACACCGTATAATGCCGCCGGTAAATTTTTATGTTTGAAGCGATTTTAGGACACACAATACGATGTCTAGTAATACTACCAGTGATTTAAGCGATTACACGCTGACCCACCTCAAGGAGCTTGAGGCCGAGAGCATCCACATTATCCGAGAAGTGGCCGCCGAATTTGATAACCCCGTGATGATGTATTCCATTGGCAAGGATTCAGCGGTAATGCTGCACCTCGCCAAAAAAGCGTTTGCTCCGGGCAAACCTCCGTTTCCATTGATGCACGTCGATACCACGTGGAAATTCAAGGAAATGATCGCATTTCGCGATCAGCTGGTAAAAGACTTGGGCTGGGATTTGATTGTCCATACCAATCAAGAGGGTGTGGAAATGGGCATTAGCCCATTTGTACACGGCAGCGCCAAGCATACCGATATTATGAAAACCCAAGCGCTGAAGCAGGCCTTGAACAAATATAAATTTGATGCCGCCTTTGGTGGGGCACGACGGGACGAAGAAAAATCGCGCGCAAAAGAACGGGTATACTCGTTCCGCGATAAAAACCACCGTTGGGACCCGAAAAACCAGCGCCCCGAGTTGTGGAATATTTATAACAGCAAAGTAGACCCCGGCGAAAGCATTCGCGTGTTCCCATTGTCGAACTGGACAGAGCTCGACATCTGGCAATACATTCACCTTGAGAATATTCCGCTCGTGCCTTTATATTTTGCGGCTAAGCGCCCAGTTGTTGAACGCGACGGCACGCTAATTATGGTTGATGATGAGCGCATGCCAATACAAGACGGTGAAGAAATCGTCGAAAAAATGGTGCGTTTTCGAACGCTGGGCTGCTACCCATTAACCGGCGCTGTCGAGTCGCACGCGACGACCTTGCCGGAAATCATTCAGGAAATGTTGTTAACAACAACCTCAGAGCGCCAAGGCCGAGTTATCGATCACGATAGTTCTGGTTCCATGGAAAAGAAAAAACAAGAAGGCTACTTCTAAGGTTGAGCAAGAGGCAATTATGAGTCACCAATCCGATTTAATTTCTACCGATATTAACGAGTACCTCGCTCAACACGAACGCAAAGAGCTATTGCGCTTTTTAACCTGTGGCTCAGTGGACGATGGTAAGTCAACGTTGATCGGTCGCTTGTTGCACGATTCAAAAATGATTTACGAAGATCAGCTAGAGGCGATTACGTCCGACTCGATTAAGCACGGCACAACCGGCGAGAAAGTCGATTTAGCCTTGCTGGTTGATGGCTTGCAAGCCGAGCGCGAGCAGGGCATTACTATTGATGTCGCCTACCGTTATTTTTCGACGGCCAAACGCAAGTTCATTATTGCCGATACCCCAGGTCACGAGCAATACACCCGCAATATGGCCACCGGCGCGTCGACGTGTGATTTGGCGATTATTTTAATTGACGCCCGGCACGGCGTGTCAACGCAAACGCGTCGCCACTCCTATATTGCATCGTTGCTCGGCATTAAACACGTGGTTATCGCCGTCAACAAAATGGACCTTGTCGAGTTTGACCAAAAAGTCTTCGAAAATATCAAGGCGGATTACCAAGCGTTTGCGAAAAACCTCAATGTGGACGAATACTTTTTTGTGCCCATGTCGGCTTTAGATGGCGACAACGTGGTTAACCGCAGTGAGCGCTGTGCTTGGTACGACGGCAAAACGCTAATGGAGCTGTTGGAATTTGTTGAAATTGCGGGCGATCGCAATTTAGACGATTTCCGTTATCCCGTGCAGTATGTTAACCGCCCCGATTTAAACTTCCGCGGCTTTTGTGGGACCATTGCATCCGGTGTTGTGCGCCCAGGCGACGCAATCAAGGCGCTGCCTTCGGGTAAAAAAAGTCGTGTTGAGCGCATCGTTACCCAAGATGGCGATTTAGACTACGCATTTGCCGGCCAAGCGGTTACCTTGACGCTGAGCGACGAGATTGATATCAGCCGCGGCGATATGATTGTAAAAGAAGGCGATGATGTCGCCGTCGCCGATCACCTCGAGGCACACCTAGTGTGGATGGCCGAGCAGCCCATGCACCCGGGTCGCGAATACCAGTTTAAGTTTGCCGGCAAGGTGACCAACGGCATTGTGAGCAATATCAACTACCGCATTGATGTTAATACACAAGAGCATACCCATGTCGACAGTTTAGACCTTAACGATATCGCGCTGGTTAACCTGCAATTGAACCAAGCTGTAGTCGTTGACCCCTACACCGAGAACCGTGCAACGGGTGCTTTTATTATTATCGATCGTTTAACCAATGTAACCGTTGGTGCCGGCATGGTAGCGCGCAAGCTCGAAGGTAAAGGCGCAGTGTCACCCGACTTTACCGCATTCGAAGTCGAGTTAAACGCACTGGTCCGTAAACATTTCCCTCACTGGGAAGCGAAAGATCTCAGCCAGCTGCTAAAGAAATAGCAGCGCCGCTGTTTGCCATAACCGCCACTTAAAAAGGGTTCTCAGTTGGGGAGCCCTTTTTTTTGCCTCAGCTTTGAGTCACGCGCCAATAACGGCTTAAGAATGCGCTGTCCGTGCTGCTCAATACCTGTGGGTAGTCGGGTTGATCGTGGCGCAACCGTTTTGCGTATGCTGCCATTGGCGAGCTAATCATTGTGGATACCGGCGCTTTTGCGCTGTAAAGTAATGCGTTTTACCGGTGCTTAGGAATTCCCGTGAGAGAAGCAGGTTTAGTGTGTGGTTACGTTATTGATCAGCAGGGCACGGCAACCCCCATCGCTTTAGACGCCGTCCACCTATGGCGCCCAGAACAAGGCTACCTTTGGCTACATTTTGATATTCGCGAGCCCGAAGCCAAGCGCTGGCTGAGTGAGCGCAGCGGCCTGAGCGAAGTGGCCATTCACACCTTGGTAAGTGAAGAAACGCGCCCCCACGTTTGGCGAGAGGCCGACACGCTGGTGATGGCGCTGCGCGGTGTTAATCTTAACCCCGATGCCGTGCCCGAAGATATGGTTGCAGTGCGCGTTTACGCCGATGCGCACCGCTTAATGACTACGCGCCGCCGGTCCCTAAAAGCGTTGCGCGAGCTTGCCAACGCCATGCAGCGCGGCACGGGCCCAGCGAGCGTGGCGCAGATGTTGGCCGAACTCACTGGCGAGCTCACAGGGCAACTACTCGATGCGATTGATACGCTCGAAGACCAAATGGATGGGCTCGAAGAGGTCATTCTCGATGAAGCTAAACATCAGCGGCGGGTCCATATTATGAACCTTCGGCGCAAGTGCATCATGTTGCGCCGCTATTTGGCGCCGCAGCGAGAAGCCCTTGCGAGGCTTTATATTGAACCCTTGTCCTGGTTAAACGAGCGCCAACGCATGCAGCAACGCAATATTGCCGACCAGTTGGTGCGCTATGTGGAATCCCTCGACGCGGTCAAAGACCGAGCCGCTGTAGTTCAGGAAGAGTTGGCAAGTCGCGCGGCCGACCAGCTCAATACCCGAATGTATATTCTATCGCTAGTTGCCGCATTATTTTTACCGCTGAGTTTTATTCTCACCATATTCGATTTGCAAATTGGTGGCATTCCGTTAACCGAATACCGTTACGGTGGCTTGGCCTTAGGGGGCGCAATGGTTTGCGTTGTAGCCACCCAAATCATTATTTTTAAACGCAAAGGGTGGTTTTAGGCGCCCATTTTACGCTCGCTGGGCAAGCGCTTAACACAGACAGTTTGACGGGCTATAGTGGGTGCACGGATAAGCAAATCTAGACGTGCAATTGCTTGATTGCGATTAAAATAACAGTTGATGTTCGGAGCAACCATGACACCTACTCATTACCCAGTGCCAAACCCTATTGCCGAGAAGGCTCACATTAATGCCGAGCAATACCAGCAGCTATATCGCCAATCAATCGAGCAACCCGAGGCCTTTTGGGCCGAGCAAGCCAAGGCCTTTCTCAGCTGGTCTAAGCCTTTTTCTCGCGTGCGCAATTTTGATTTTTCCCGCGGCCACGCCCAGTGGTTCGATGATGGTGAGCTGAATGTCGCCTATAACTGCATAGACCGGCACCTAGATACCAAAGCGGAGCAACCCGCCTTTATTATGGAGCGCGACGAGCCCGGCAATGGCTCGGCCATTAGCTATCGCGAGCTGCATCAACAGGTCAGTAAGTTGGCCAACGTGTTCAAGTCGCTCGGCGTCAAAAAAGGGGACCGCGTTTGCATTTATATGCCAATGATTTCCGAAGCCGCTTTTGCGATGCTCGCTTGCGCGCGAATCGGCGCAGTTCACTCGGTGGTGTTTGGCGGTTTTTCGCCCGAAGCGCTAAAGGATCGAATTCTCGACTCCGATTGCCGTTTGGTGGTAACCGCTGATGAAGGCATTCGCGGCGGTAAAAAAATCCCCCTTAAAGCCAATGTCGATAAAGCCGTTAGCGAGTGTGCCTGCGTTGATCATGTTTTGGTGTTAAAGCATTCCGGCCACGCAATAGCTTTACAACCTCGCGATGTGTGGTACCACGAAGCCATGGCCGACGCCAGCGACGATTGCCCCCCAGAAGCCATGAATGCCGAAGATCCGTTGTTTATTTTGTATACCAGCGGCTCCACTGGAAAGCCCAAGGGGGTATTGCACACCACCGGTGGCTACCTGCTGCAGACTGCGATGACGTTTAAGTATGTTTTTGACTATCAAGACGGTGAAGTCTTCTGGTGTACTGCAGACGTAGGTTGGATCACTGGGCACAGCTATTGTGTTTATGGCCCGCTGGCGATTGGTGCCACCAGCCTGCTTTTTGAAGGTGTTCCTACCTACCCTAGTGCTTCGCGTTGCTGGGACGTTGTCGATGAGTACCAGGTGTCTATTTTTTATACCGCCCCGACTGCGCTGCGAGCGCTAATGGGCCAAGGCAATGATTTTGTCACTCGCACCTCGCGCAAGAGCTTACGCATATTGGGCTCGGTCGGAGAACCGATCAATCCAGAGGCGTGGCAATGGTATTACAACGTGATTGGCGAAGCGCGCTGCCCTATTGTCGACACTTGGTGGCAAACTGAAACTGGCGCCCACATGCTAGCGCCGCTGCCTGGCGCTATGGCGCTTAAACCTGGCTCGGCGACGCTACCATTTTTTGGTGTTGAACCGGTTATTGTCGATGCCGAGGGCAACGAGTTGGCCGGCGCATGTCAAGGCAATTTGGCGATTAAGAGTTCGTGGCCTAGTCAGATCCGCACCGTATATGGTGACCACCAACGGCTAATTGATACCTATTTCAGCACCTATAAAAACCTCTATTTTACCAGTGACGGCGCCCGCCGCGATGAAGACGGTTATTACTGGATTACCGGTCGCGTCGATGATGTTGTTAATGTCAGTGGACATCGGTTGGGCACAGCCGAAATCGAAAGCGCCTTGGTTGCCCACCCAGATGTCGCAGAGGCGGCGGTGGTGGCTTACCCTCACGCCATTAAAGGGCAGGGCATCTATGCTTACGTCACTCTAATGCAAGGGGTCGACGCGAACAGGGTCGACAAAAAATCCTTAATCGATCTGTGCATTCAAGAGATTGGATCGATTGCTAAACCCGACATCATTCAATGGGCGCCTGGCTTGCCGAAAACGCGTTCGGGGAAAATTATGCGCCGCATTTTGCGTAAAATTGCCGAGGGCGAAATCGATGCGCTAGGCGATACCTCAACGCTGGCCGACCCGAGCGTTGTCGATACCTTAGTGGCCAACCGGCAAAATAAGTAGGCGACTTCTCGGGGCCTAGGCGCTGGACACTCGGCGCCCCTTGGTTTAGGGTGCGCGCTCAATTTAATTTTGCTGCGCAAAGCAGTCGGAGTCGTCCCTTGAAAATTGCTAATGATCTCGCCGTTGCTATCCATTACACCCTGACTGACGAGCAGGGTGAGACTATTGACTCGTCAGCTGGTGCTGCACCTTTGGTCTATTTGCAAGGGCATTCCAACATTATCCCAGGCCTTGAGCGCGAGCTCGAAGGCTGTGTTACTGGCGACAAGAAAAAAGTTGTCGTGCAACCGGCAGATGGCTATGGCGAGCACAGTACCGAGCTCGTCCAGGCGGTACCGCGTGAAATGTTCGCCGGTATCGATACCATTGAAGTGGGTATGGAGTTTCAGGTGCAAGGCCCCAACGGTGAGCACTTTGTGGAAGTGGTCGAGGTTGCGGATGACGCCATTACCGTCGATGGCAATCACGCCTTGGCGGGCAAGGTGTTAACCTTTGATATCGAAGTCGTTGATGTGCGTGAAGCTACCAAAGATGAACTCGCCCACGGTCACGTTCACAGTGAAGACTGTAGCCATTAATTGCTGCTTGTCGCTAAATCCCCACTTCGGCGTTTAGCGGTGCCAAAAAAAAGGCTTCCAGAGAGAAGCCTTTTTTTTGGGGGTAGTTTTCGACAGGGTGCACGCTAGCGCATGCCGTCGGCCAAGCGATCTAACTGCAAAGTGACTTGGTGGCTGGCATTTTCCATGTGTCGAACACTAGCGACAGCGGCTGAAAAGTCATCGCGCTGGTAGGCGGCGACGGCATTCTTACCCTGTTGGTGAACTTCTTGATGGGGCTTCTCCAAGGCTTTAAACGCGCTTTGACTGGCGTACTTCGCGGCATCAGGCCCGTTGCACCACTGGCCGAGGCGACATTGATCGGCATCGCTAAAATCACTCGGTTGCGCACCCGATTGCCCTAGCAAAACTTTATACACCTCCAACTTCCAAGCCATGTGATCCATTTTAATCGTTTGAATAAAGGCTTCATCCGTTGAGCTGTCAATCACGCCAAACATCTTTTTGGCAAGCTCAACCAAGTTGCTGGTGGTCTGCTCGATGCCTTGAGTATTGTTACTGACCGTGTGAGACTTTTCGCCGACGCGGTCGATGCCGCCCACCACGTTATCCATTTCGGTGTTTACTTTGTTAATTAGTGCGGCGATTTCGTTGGTGGCCTCGGCGGAGCGCTGCGCAAGGCTTCGAACTTCGTCGGCGACCACGGCAAAGCCGCGACCTTGTTCGCCCGCGCGGGCCGCTTCAATGGCCGCATTTAAAGCCAATAGGTTTGTTTGTTCCGAAATGCCTTGAATCATTGAGACAAAGCCATTAATGCCTTCAGTGACACTTTTTAAATTATTGACAGCGCTGGCCACTTCCGTAGTGTCTTTGCTGATAGTGCTGGTGGTACTGGTGGTGGTGCTCAGCAATCCCATGATCTGATCAAACATCGCTTGTGATTGCTCAAACTCGGTGCGACTTTCGGTGAGGTTGGCGGCCGAGCGCGCTAGTTCTTTTTGAATGCCATTGATGGCATCGCTCGATTGCAGCCACAGTTGGTTCAGCTCGTCACGGTGTTTATTATCAATGGGTTCTGGTTTGTCGCGCAATTGCGCCTGCGTGTCGGAAAGCTCATGCTGCCAATCGGCG
>DATBNJ010000240.1:0-11722 GCA_036554385.1 Marinagarivorans sp.
TGAATAAAAGGGAGTATTTTACCCAGAGCGATAGAATAGCACCTACGGACACCTTGAGCGGCCTAAATAATGATCGCTCAAGTAGGCAGAGCCCTAGTTTTATCGATCTTGATAGTTAGTCCATTTATCGTTTTAGTGCCCATCAAAAAATGTCGTTTCTGGATGGGCGCTAAATAAAAGACAATAATCTACTCGCCCAGTCCCGAACAGCCTAAGAACTCGTCTCCACCACGTTTACATGCACGGTCAAGGTCTTTCCTGGGCGCAGAATATCTCGGCGATTAATGCCGTTCCAGTGCTCTAATTTTCGAATGGTGACGCCAAATTTATTGGCGATGCGGGCGAGAGAGTCGCCGCTTTTGACCTTGTAGTGAATTTTTCGGGTTTCTGTTGCGCTGCCGGATTTATCCCAGATAACCAGCTTTTGACCAACGCGCAAGGTATCGCGCGGCGCCATATTATTCCAGGCCGCAAGCTGTTGCGTGGTGGTTTTGTATTGCCTAGCAATGGTCCAGAAGGAGTCACCACTGCGCACAATATAATTGATGCGCGTGCCTTTGCCGCGAGATTGCCGAGACTTTAAGCGCTGCGCGCTGCTGAGTACATAAAATTGATTGTCTTCGCTGGCGCGCGGTACCAGCAAGGTTTTGCCGGCGCGAATGGTGTTGCTTTTTAAATTGTTAATATCGCGTAAAAGCGCAGTCGAGGTATTGTACTTTTTGGCGATGGTGCTTAACGCGTCGCCGCTTTTAATTGTGTAACGCTCCCAGGTGACGCGCTCGCTTGAGGGTAGCGATTGCAGTGCTTGAATAAAGCCGTCGTATTTGTCCGAGGGCACTACTAAAGTATGCGGGCCGTCAGGGGATGTGGCCCAGCGGTTAAACCCGGGGTTAAGTCGGTAGATTTCGTCAATATCCACATCGGCTAATTTTGCTGCCTGCGCTAAATCGAGCTGACCGCCAACATCAGCCAGTGCAAAGTAGGGTGCATTGGCAATAGCGGGTAACTCTACGTTGTGAATATCGGGCCGCAAGATAATTTCTTTTAGCGCCAGAATTTTTGGAATGTACTGCTCTGTTTGCGGCGGCAGGTCGAGCGACCAAAAATCGGTGGCCTTGCCGCGTTTTTTATTTTTGCGAATAGCCTTGCGCACATTGCCTTGGCCGCCGTTGTAGGCCGCCAAGGTGAGTAGCCAGTCGCCGTCAAATTGTTTATTTAATTTCGATAAATAGGTTAACGCCGCTTCGGTGGAGGCGGTAACGTCTCGGCGCCCGTCGTACCACCAGTTTTGCTCTAGCCCCAAGTGCTTGCCGGTATAGGGCATAAATTGCCACAGGCCGGAAGCCGTCGCGTAGGAATAAGCAAAAGGGTCAAAGCCGCTCTCGATCATTGGAATTAACGCCAGCTCGTAAGGCAAGTCGCGCTCGTCCAGTTTTTCTAGAATAAAGTGTAAGTAGAGCTCGCCGCGCTGGGTGACAGCGCTAACATGCCGGGGGCGTTTATCGAACCACGCGAGGCGTTTGCTAATGCGTGCATCGGCGTAATCGGGGAAGCGAAAGCCGGCCCGAATGCGAGGCCATATTTCCGCCGCTTGCGGGAGTGCAAAGGCGTCGAGCGCATCGCCGTAGATAAGGCATGGATCGTGATGCAGTTGGTGGTCGTTGGGCGCGACAACTTCGGCGCTTTCGGCTGTGTTATTGCCGGTAAACGAGTGCAAATTGGGCACGTTGCAGCCGGCGCTAAAAAGGGCGCCGGTAAGGCAAAAAAAGGCGAGGCAAAAATTTACGGTAACGCGGCGTAACAGCATGTATTGGTCGTTCTAGCTAGAGCAAAAGGGCGAGACATTCTATAGCAAAGGTTGGGCGCTTGCTTTTGCACAGCGCAATATTGCGCTGTGCTTCACGTGTTGAGCTTTCTCGCTTGCGTGTTGATAAAAGATACTACCCCGGCAGCGTGGCGTTTAAATCATCAATGTATGGGCTGCCAAGCGGGCTATGCCACTTGGTAGTCGGTTGCGGTTGCGTTTGCCTCAATCGGGGAGCGAGTGCCGGTTAAGCTCGCGTGCTGGTGCAGTCGTTGGCGGCGGTTCCAGTAAGCTAGAGACACGCAGCCACGGAACACCTCGTCAATGCCCATCGCAACCCAAATGCCGGCCAGCCCGTAGCCCCAGTGAATACCGAGCAGCCACGTTAGCGGCACCGACATAAACCACATAGTGGCAATGCCAAAGGTCGCAACAAACTTAGCATTACCGGTGGTTTTTATCGAAAAACCCACCAGCATATTTAACAGCCTGCCGGTTTCGCACAGGATGGCGAGCCCAATCACGGTAGTGCCCAATATGACGATGTCAGGGTTGGTGGTAAATAGCCCCAGTAAACTACTGGCCGCCAAGTACAGCAGCCCGACCATAACCGTCACCACAATCAGCCCTAGGTAAATGCCTTTGTGCAATTCACGGTGCATGGTGGTGTAATCGCGCGCGCCATACAGGTGGGTTACCTTAAGTTGTACACCGGCGCTAAGGGCCGAGGTAAACAGCACAACAATAAAAATAAGGTTGAAGGCGTACACCCGCGCCGCTAAAGCCGTATCGCCAAGGCTAACCACCATGCTAATAATTACTAGCTGGCTAATATGCCAAGACAATGGTTCGAGCGCCGAGGGTACGGCTATTTTTAAAATGGGGCGCAACCAGCGCTTAAGGTCGGCGATGGCGATAATAAAGCTCACATCGATGCGCGCACGGTAGCGAATGGCCCACAGGGATACCAGCAAATTGGTGCCCCATGCGAGGCATGTGGCGATGGCAATGCCTTGAACGCCAAGTGCGGGCAAGCCCCATTTGCCATCAATGAGCAACGCGTTAAAGGTGAGGTTCACCAATGTCATGGCGCCTGTGGCAACCATATTCCAATGGGTTTTACCTTGAGATTGCAGCACGGCGCTGGCACCGAAGCGAATGCCCAAAAACAAAACACCGTAGCCTAGGGTATGCAGATAAATGCTGGCATAGTCGGCCGTTTCGCCAGTTAGACCCATTACGCTAGCAAAGGTCGAGGCAAACGTCAGCAGCACAAAGGCGATTGCGCAGCCGGCCAGCGCACACAACCACATTAGGGCGCCATAGGTTTTTTCTAGGTGCAGCGTATTTTGGGCACCCAAACGCTGCGAGGCGACGGCGCAACCGGCGGTATTGAGTGCAATCAGGAAGGTGAAGCTCATTGCGGCGATGGGCAGTACAGCACCCACTGCGGCGGCGGCCGTGTCGGATATTCGGCTTAAAAACCACGCGTCGACCACGTTGATTAAAAACACGAATAAAATGTCGATAAAAATAGGCCACGTCAGGCTAAAGAGACTGCGCTCAATAACGGTTTTGTGTTTGCTCATGAACGTTTCTAATGTACAACTGAAGGTGTGGATAAAGCGGTGTGGGTAGCGATTCGGCGATAACAACAGCGTTGTTTATTCGCTTTTTTCGTTGCGCGCTACGTTGGTCGAATTTTATGCGTTTTGTATTTTTTGTACTATAGCGTACCTTGTCTATGCTATGTCCAAAGCTATCAAATTGAACAACCGTGCTGTTTGCCTTCGGGGTATTTGTGATTACCGATGAATTTATCCTAGGCGATAACTCGAGAGAGCTTATTGTCACTAAAAATGATGCCCCGCGCTTTGCGGACTACGCCATTCGGGTGGCCGGCGTTACCGAGGTGGACGACGCCTACCGGTGCGCTCGCCGGTCGCCGAATCACCACACCTTAGTTATCACCTTGGCGGGTGAGGGCGAGCTGGTTACGGCACAGGGGCGCTATAGGTTGCAGCCAGAGACGTTGGCCGTCGTGCACAGCCAACGAGCTTTTAGTTATCAACTGTATACCGATCATTGGCAGTTTATGTGGTTTATTCTGGAGGAAGACCGCGCTTGGCAGTTTCTGCAAAAACTGCCAGCACTGCCGGGGTACCCCGTGGCGGCCCAAACGATCAAGCCGTTATTAACCTTATTAGGCGAGCCAATCTCCCTAGCGACTAAACAAGCAATAACGCGAGAGCTGTATTTATTGCTGAGCAATGCACTCAGTGCCTGTGAAGTGGTGAGTTCGCTGCAAGAGCGCTTAAGCCGGTTGTTTATTGCGGTCGACCAGCAACTGCATTTACCTTGGACAGCGGCTGACTTGGCGCGCCAGCTGCACTGTTCGCAGCCATCGTTGCACCGCTACTGCCAGCAAATTTATCAGCAAACGCCGCTGCAAATCGTCTCGGGGCTTCGCATGCAGCGTGCTCGTGTGCTGTTGCGCGAAACCGATTGGAATTTGGATATGATCGCCGCGCAGTTGGGTTATAGCAGCGGCCTTGCCCTATCAAAAGCTTTTAAACAAAAGCAGGGCCAAAGCCCTTTGCATTACAGAAATGCGGCGCAATGATTCGCTTCCGGGGGCTTGAGAATCCACCGCCTATCGCATGAAGTCCTTGGCCTAATGCTATTGCTAGGCCATAAGAAAATGCCGAAAAGCCATTGGCAGCGATCGCTGCCCACTGACGTTTTTGATTCTGGCGGCATATCCTTAGGCCGAGTTAGTGGCTACCAAAAACGGCTGTTTCTGGAGGGGCGCTTAACTACATAATCTGCTTAAAGATATCGCGGTAGACGGCGCCGCCGTTACTTTCTAGGCGGCGCAGGGCCTCGGCAAACAGTTGGTCGGTTTTCACCGGACCGAGGGAGTCACAATAGGTGGCGTAGCTGAGCGAGATGACCGCACGCAGGTCGCGAATATCGAAGGTAATTGCTCGAAAACGGTAGTCACTGTTGTCGAACCAGCGCAATATTTGGGTTTTCAACGGGGGCGCTATAGGCGCTTTAGATACCGCGAGCGCGACGTCCATTTGAATCTGCCGCTGAATGCTAGGGTCTGTTAAGTCGGCGACTTTTTTCAGCAACACCGTGGCGGCGTTGAGCTCGGGTGTTGAAAGGGTGCTTTCTTTGTTCAGGCCGTTACGCAGCCGGTATTGCTCGAGCGCAGCGGTCGCGTCTTCGGCGGGGTACTTTGGGGTATTTAAGGCCACAACCATGTGGCCGACCAGTTCTTTAGGTTTGACGTGTGGGCCTGCTAGTTTAGCAACGTCGTCGGCAAAATAACGTACCGAAAAACCCGGTTTCTCGGCGTATTTATCTTGCCAAATTACCATGGCTTGCAAGAGGTCGTCGCCTTGTAAATATCGCCTCAGGCTGGTGAAAATAATATTTTGTTTTTTGATAGCTTGTGGTGATAAATTCATTGTGTTGTCCGAATGCGTTCAACGTTAACCGGTAGATTAGCGGTTGCGCGCAGTCAGTGCGCTCAACCCAAGTGGTAATCCTTTATCATCGTTTAATCTCCCCTTAATTCGCGCCCATCCAAAAACAACCGTTTTGGTGGCTACTAGCGCGGCACAGCAACGCGCCGCCAAAAATAAACAACATAAGTTATTATTGCGACTCCGCGAAACGCCTAGAATTGCCGTTCAGGGGGAGAGGTCGAATAGTAACTTAGCGCTAAACCTTATATCAGTTTAGCGGTTTTTATAGGAAACCCATTAATTTATTCGCGATCGATGGTTTCTAAGTTTTGTTTGCTGTAATAGGTTTGCTGGTGAAACTCGGGGTATGCCACTTCAGCGTGTTCGGTAAAATCTAAGCCGCGCTGCTCGTGCAAAATATCGGCGCGCAAACCAATGCTTTTGTTAATCACCCAAGCGATAGCAAAGGTTGCGCCAAAGGCCCATGCAAAGCAGCTAACAATACCGAGTAACTGAACGCTAATCACGTCGATGTCAAACAGGTTGTCGCGTAAAAATAGCCCTGCGCACAGCGTGCCCCAAGCGCCAGCAGCGCCGTGTACGGCGACGGCGCCAACGACATCATCAATTTTTAACCAAATTAAAAATTGGGCAAAGTAGCTGTAAACAAAGGCGGCCGAAAGCCCAGTAAACACAGCAAACAATGGCTCCATGCTGGCGCAACCTGCGGTAATCGCCACCAGCCCAGCCAATACGCCGTTAACGATATTCACCACTAAAAGTGGTTTGCCCGTGATTGTGGCAAATAACAATGCTCCGGCGCCGCCGGCGGCTGCCGCCAATTGCGTATTTAAGTTAATTAAGCCGATGCTAACATCCGCGCCAGTGGTTGAGCCCCCATTAAAACCAAACCAGCCAAACCATAAAATAAAGCCACCGAGCACAACAAAATTTAGGTTGTGACCGGCAATTTCGTGAACTTTACCGTCGCGGCTAAAGCGCCCCGTGCGCGGCCCAAGAATAATAATTGCCGCTAAAGCCGCCCAACCGCCCACGGAGTGCACCACGGACGAGCCTGCAAAGTCGATAAAACCCAGCTCAGCTAACCAGCCAGTGCCCTCGTAATAGCTGCCCCAGGCCCAGCTGCCAAACAGCGGATAAACAAACGCAATGATAATTACAGCAAGCACTAAATACGCGTGGAAGCGTGCGCGCTCTGCCATAGCGCCAGAGGCAATGGTCGCGGCGGTGGCAGCGAACATCATTTGGAATAGCAAAAAGCTGTAATCCCAGCTGCCGGCAGCATGCATAAAATAGCCGCTTTGACCAAACCAGCCGGTTGGGTTGGCGCCAAACATCAAACCAAAGCCAATCGCCCAAAAAATAATAGAACCTAAGCAGACATCCATAAAATTTTTAATCATCACGTTAACGCAGTTTTTTGCGCGCGAGGAGCCGCTTTCGAGAAAGGCAAAGCCCATTTGCATCAAAAACACCAGCGCGGCGGCGGTGGTTAACCAAATAACATCAATCGCCTCTTTGGCGATGGTGGTCACTACCGGTGCGGCTGCAGTGTCGTTGCCCGCCGCTTGGCTGCAGTACATTAAGATGAAGGGCACAAGCAGCCACGCGAGCAATTTGGGGTGGCGCGTAAGCTGACGAAGGTGGTCGCTAAATCGAGTTGCCACTGTGCTTTTACCTCTAAATTAAAGTGGCTTTTAGAATAAAAAGCCATAACGAATGCTTTTTGGAGAGCAACCCGTATGCCACTTTTGGCGCCCTTTACATCCCGTATTGCTTTTGCTGTTGCATCATTACTGTGCGAGATGGGTTTTTTGAACCACGTTGCTGCCTGCTGTTGGTGCGTTGGTGCTTGGCGGTCGAGCGAGCTGAGCAAAGGGCATGTCGGTGGCTTTTTACCGGTGACGCCTCTAAAATGTGCGCCTCGAAATTAGCTATGGCCTGTATTTATGGAATCCTTAACTCTTAAGCCGTTAAAAACTGTCCGCGGTGAAGTGACCCTGCCCGGGTCTAAAAGCTTGTCTAACCGAATTTTGCTGTTGGCGGCTTTAGCTAAAGGTCAGACGCGCATCACTAATTTGCTGAGCAGTGATGACGTCAAGCATATGCTGAATGCCCTGAGCTTGCTGGGTGTAGAGTACCAATTGAGTGAAGATGGCACGGCCTGCGTGGTAGAGGGTTTGGGCGGTGCATTCTCGGTGGATGAGCCGACCAGATTGTTTTTAGGCAATGCCGGTACCGCGGTGCGACCTTTAACGGCGGCCTTGTGCTTGAGTGTGGGTGGTTTTGAAATTACCGGCGAGCCGCGCATGTACGAGCGGCCAATTGGCGACTTGATTGATGCAATGCGCCAACTCGGTGCCGAAGTGAGCTACCTAAAAGATGACGGCTTTCCGCCGTTGCGCATTCAGGGCAAGGCGTTATCGGGTGGTAAAGTCAGCATTCGCGGCAATATTTCCAGCCAGTACCTGACTGCGCTATTAATGATAGCCCCGCTGTTGGCGAGTGATTTGGAAATCCTTGTCGAGGGCGAGCTTGTGTCCAAGCCCTATATCGATATTACTCTTGATACCATGGCCAAGTTTGGCATGACCGTTACGAATAACGATTATCAAAGCTTTGTCGTCAAGGGCCAGCAAACTTATACCGCGCCGGGCGAAATTATGGTCGAAGGCGATGCCTCGTCAGCTTCGTACTTTTTGGCCGCCGCCGCGATTGGGGGTGGCCCCGTTAAGGTACACGGTACCGGCAGTGCCAGTGTGCAAGGCGATGCTGCATTTGCCCGCGTATTAGAGCAAATGGGCGCCAAGGTTGAATACAGCGATTACTGGATTGAGGTGACAGGCACGGGCGAGCTAAACGGCGTCGATGTGGATTTAAACCACATCCCCGATGCCGCCATGACCATCGCCACCGCCGCCTTATTTGCCAAAGGCCCAACCTGCATTCGCAACATTTATAACTGGCGCGTCAAAGAAACCGATCGCCTGCATGCCATGGCAACAGAGCTGCGCAAGGTCGGTGCCACGGTCGAAGAGGGCGAGGACTACATTCACATTACACCACCAGAGTCTCTTACCGCCGCCGCGATAGACACCTACGATGACCACCGCATGGCAATGTGCTTTTCGCTGGCGAGCTTTGGCAACGCTGAGATCACCATCAACGACCCCAAATGCACCTCGAAAACCTTTCCGAGCTACTTTGACGAGTTCGCCAAAATTCGGGTTGACTAGCAAAGCTGGGGTTTGCCGTTTTTTTTGTTTGATTGTTCACTAACCGCTCCGTTTTAACGCAGTCAGCAGCGTTAAAGCGGTATTAGCCAATCCCCGATTAATAAAAAAGATGGGTAACTATTCGGCCAAATAACAATTAACCGCTTGAAAGGGTGCTGGTTAATTATTTTCTAGGCCGTTCAAGCCTTCTCGGCATCTTGCGCTACCGATAACTGCTATTTTGAGCCTTTTAGACAGGGACTATTATCATGAAAACCACGATTAACTACCCATCGCAAGGTAGCAATATTGCTGCAGACTTATATTTGCCGCCCGATATAACGCAGCCGGTGCCCTTAATTGTTATGTGCCACGGCTTTTGTGGCGTAAAAGAGCTGTTGCTTCCCGCGTTTGCCGAGCAATTTCAAAGTACCGGTTTTGCCGTGATTGCCTTTGATTACCGTGGCTTTGGGGCGAGTGAAGGTGAGGTGGGGCGCTTGGAGCCGCGTTTGCAAATCGAGGATATTAAAGCGACGCTTGATTTTGCCGTGCAAATGTCCATTATTGATAGCGACAAAATTGCCCTGTGGGGCACATCGTTTGGTGGCGCCAATGCTATTGTCGCGGCGACTGAAGATGCGCGGGTAAAATGCTTGGCTGTGCAGGTGACCTTTGGCGATGGCGAGCGGGTGGTTACCGGTGCCCTAAACGACGACGAAAAAACCAAATTGTTCGCATCGCTGGATAAGATGGCGGCCCGCAAAACCGAGAGCGGTAAAGAAATGTGGGTGCCCATTGCCAAGGTGCTTAGCGATGCGCAGTCCAAGGCGTTTTATCATCGTTATGCGGACGAATTTCCCGCGTTAAAAACCAAAATCCCGTTTTTAACCACCGCGCAGACCTTAACGCACAAGCCCGAGGCTTATCTAAGCGATTTGAATGTGCCGTTGCATATTACCGTTGCCGAACAAGACGGCGTCAACCCGCCTGCGGAGTCCCATTCGCTCTTTGAAAAAGCCAAGCAGCCGAAGGCATTGCTGAGCCTGCCCGAGGCGAGCCATTACGATGTCTACCAAGGCGAGCTTTTGCAGCAAGTGGCGAGCGCGCAAATCGCCTGGTTTAAGCAGGCATTTGACGGGCAATAACGACTGACAAAAGGCCCTGGCGGCCCGCAATGCCCTTGGTCTGAATAAGGTTAAGCTGTTCAGCGGGGGCTGGGGCAACTCTGATAGAATGTCGGCCTGATTTACCCACGCAGCCTTATTTTATGTCTAACGCCAAGCTTATTTCACCCATCTCTCTCAAAACCGCGCCACACTTGGGCTCCTTCCCCAAATACTGGGCCGAGTGCTTCGGTGCTGCGCCGTTTTTGCCGATGTCGCGCAAAGAAATGGATGATCTCGGCTGGGACAGTTGCGACATTATCATCGTTAATGGCGACGCCTACGTTGATCACCCCAGTTTCGGCGGTGCGGTTATTGGCCGTTTGCTGGAGTTTCAAGGTTTTCGCGTCGGCATGATTGCGCAGCCCGACTGGCAAAGCTGCGACCCCTTTAAAGTGCTGGGTAAACCCAATTTATTTTTTGGCATTAGTGCGGGCAACATGGATTCCATGATTAACCGCTATACCGCCGACTTGAAGGTGCGCAGCGACGATGCCTACACGCCCAACAACGAAGGCGGTAAACGGCCCGATCGCGCGGTGACCGTTTACGCTCAGCGTTGCCGCGAGGCCTACAAGGATGTGCCGATTGTGATTGGTGGTATCGAAGCCAGTTTGCGCCGCATTGCCCAGTACGATTACTGGAGCGACCAAGTGCGCCGCTCGGTACTCATCGATGCTGGCGCCGACATTCTACTTTACGGCAACGCAGAGCGAGCCATTGTTGAGGTGGCTACGGAAATTGCCGCCGGCAAAACGACCGACGAGCTGACCCATATTCGCGGTACCACCATTGTGCGCAAAGCAGTGCCAGAGGGCTGGACAGTCATTGATTCGTCGCGGGTCGATTGGGCCAAAAATATTGATGCCATCCCCAACCCCTACATTGTTGAGGGCGCCGGCACTAGCGAGTGTAAAACCAATGCCAATAGCGGCGGTGGTGCGCCAACAATGCCGGGTATTGATGGCGATTTGTACGGTGATGCCGCTCAGCAAGAGCCCGAGGCCGCCGAAGAGGTAGTGCGCATTATTCCGATGCCCATTCACCGGCAGCACGACTTTGACAGTGAAAAAACCGTGATTCGTTTACCGTCATACGAAAAGGTGCGCGCAGACCGAGTTTTGTATTCGCATGCCTCGCGCGTACTGCATTTGGAATCCAACCCGCAAAATGCCCGCGCTCTGGTACAAAAGCACGGTAATCGCGAAGTGTGGATAAACCCGCCGCCCATTCCGTTAGAAACCGACGAAATGGATTCCGTGTTTGCGTTGCCTTATGCGCGCGTGCCGCACCCTGCCTATGGGGGGGCGACCATTCCCGCCTACGAAATGATTAAAACCTCCGTCAATATTATGCGCGGTTGTTTTGGCGGCTGCTCGTTTTGTTCGATCACCGAGCACGAAGGGCGCGTGATTCAATCGCGCTCTGAAGGGTCTATCCTGCGGGAAATTGAAGATATTCGCGATAAAACCCCTGGCTTTACCGGCACGATTTCGGATTTGGGCGGGCCCACGGCCAATATGTATATGCTCAATTGCAAAGACCCTAAAATTCACGCCAATTGTCGCCGCTTAAGTTGCGTATTTCCGACCATCTGCAAAAATTTGGTGACCGACCATTCACCGACCACACAGCTGTACCGCAAAGCCCGCTCGATACCCGGGGTCAAAAAAGTCGCTATTGCCTCTGGCCTACGCTACGACTTGGCGATTGAAGACCCAGAATACGTGAAAGAGCTAGTAACCCATCACGTGGGCGGTTATTTAAAGATTGCGCCGGAGCACACCGAAGAGGGCCCACTCAATAAAATGATGAAACCGGGTATCGGTACTTTTCATGCCTTTAAAAAGCTATTTGATAAATATTCCAAAGAAGCGGGCAAAAAACAGTATTTAATTCCGTATTTTATTGCCGCTCACCCCGGCAGCGAAGACGAGGATATGATTAACCTCGCGTTTTGGTTAAAGAAAAACAAATACCGTTTGGACCAAGTGCAAACCTTTTACCCGTCACCGATGTCGTTGGCCACGGCTATGTATTATT
>DATBNJ010000260.1:0-2397 GCA_036554385.1 Marinagarivorans sp.
TGACCATAGCGTTGATTCAGCCGATCAATAGCCTCAACGGCAATAGTTAACAGGCTGGCATCTGACTCAAGCGTTTCGGAGTCCGCATCTAGGCCGTCCGACAACAACGCAAAGCTTAAATCCCCTTCGATGCCGGCTAAAAAATGGACTTCTAGGCGCTCAACTTGCTCAAGCACTTCGGTTTTATCCGTTAATAATATGGGAACGGCAATTAATGTACGCAGACTCGTTGGCACGCCGTTTAGCAACTCTAAGCCCGGCAAGCAGGTGGCACTGAATCGCCAGCTAACGATCCGATTAACAATGGCTGTAGCGATATCGGTAGCGGGTAAAAAGCTGACCAAAACGACCGGGAAAATTAACCAGCCATAGGCCATTAAACCTAAAATATTTATCGCATACAGCAAAAATACAGCGGTTAAAAATGCGATAGCGCCAAGGTAACCCAGTAGCCCTAGCCGGACTTGAACTCGGCTTAATCGCAAGCCAAACTTCGGCTTAAAGCCAATTAACTTTTCAAATTGACCACGTCCTTCATCAATAAGATAAAAACCTGGGTCGCCCCGGCGCTCTCGCTCAGTTGAATAAGTAGCATTATCGGTTTTTTTTTCGCTATGGGATGAATCGTTTAATGCCTGCGCGACGGTTTTTAATAAACAATCGGTAATATCCAATTCTGATAAGCGGGAACCCTGCGCCAAATGCTCAATTGCGCTGCGGTAAAGATTGCGCGTTGGAAAATCCATAACCGCGAAATCGCTGCTGGCGCATAAGCGTGCGTTCACCAAACTGACGCTTTCGAACAGCTCAGTCCAATCAATGTCGGAAATTAAGCGCATACTAAGGATAATATTGCGAATGCTGACGTTCGATGCGCCCTGCCGTAAATGGGCCCTTTGCACCACCTCGACAACCGATTGGTTTTGTAACTGCAAGCGTTCTTCTAGCCACTCGAGGGCCGGCATCGTTCGCGGGTCTTGGTCCCTTAAACGCTTAGCCAATTGAGCGGCAAAAGGCTCAGATATCGGCCCGGTGGCACGAGCGGTGATATCGGCGTCCAAGGCCGAACGAGCACAGCCAGTTTTTAGCAAACGATCAGTGAAGTTATTGGCATCTTGGCGATCAATTCGCGCTGCGCTAATTTGATCGGTCAAGCGACGAAGATTCTCAATAAGTACAATGCGCAGGGTAATCGCAACCGCCCATAGCTCACCAATGGTGAGCGGCTGCACCTGTTGGTAAGCGGTTAAAAATCGGCGTAGCGTGTCCGGGTCGAAATGGCTATCGCAATGGGCGATAAACGCCCATGCCAGGCCAAACACTCTGGGGTACCCAACAAAAGGGCCCTGTGCAAGTTTAGGTAACTGACGGTAATAGCTCGGCGGCAAATCATCACGAATTTCTCGAATTTGGGCTTCAACCAAATGGTAATTATCGAGCAGCCATTCAGCCGCTGGCACCACTGGGCGACCGTTCTCAATCTCAACGACGCTTTCCCGGTAAGCGGCCAATAAACATCGGCTATTGTCATCAAGGCGCGCTTGAAGCGGAGCCACTTTTTGGGGGCGTTGTGTCACCTGTTGTGCCGCCGCTAAACTTCGTGCGTGAAGCTCTAAGCGCTCAACCCCAAAAATTTCGTCGCGTACCGGGTGACTACTATTCCAAGGCGCTATATTGAACTTTGGTCTGAATAACCGCGAAATAGATTCTTTAAATGTGGGCCCAACGCCACTCACTTAGCGCCTAAACTCGTAAACCCTTCAACACTGAACATTCTGTCTTCAAAAAAACTCGGTGCGGTCATATTATATTGCCTGTCCTGTCAGTAGGTTTCTTTCATTAGAGCTTTCAAATCGTTCGCGCCGTGAAGCCGCGTGAAACCATAGGCGGCTTCAATGGCCGCTCTACCACACCCAAATCAGTAGCGGCGTTTTGATCTAGAGCTATCGATGAAATCCTTTTTATGATTAATCGTTGTTCCTTTAATGCGCGTGATTTGTGCATCGCTGTTACCCATGCATCCGAGCGCTTCTGCCAACCGAGATCGTTCGCCATAGGTATTAGTCTTTCGACCCCCTTGCAAATTTCTAGTCTAACTAAAGTCAACTGTTTGCTCTGTTCGCTATAGAACATAGCGACAATGCTCTGGGCGAAATACTCAGGCAATAGTATTTTGACCAACAAAACGAACACGTCGGGCCTGTGCAAGCCGTGTGTTACCCTGCAGCACGTGTAAGCATCGCAGGCGCAAGCACGACTTTGCTTGGACCACCTAAAGGACTACTCCAACCTCCATTCCCGACTCCCGACTCCCGACTCCCGACTCCCATTGTAAAAGCAGAATTATTAGTAAAACGGGGATCTCTCGTTTCATAAAGACCTTGTTGCCCTGCTCTA
>DATBNJ010000300.1:0-21682 GCA_036554385.1 Marinagarivorans sp.
TACATGGCAGCAACCTAAAAATATACCCCATTGCCGCGGGGCATTCCACCTTGCTAACACCGCCACATAGCGAGAATATTGCCCACACCCTCGCGGCAATAATTTCGTAGCAACCTTATTTAAAAAGCGCGCCGAATGCGCCATAACAAATCGAATCTCGCAACAAAAACGGAACCGCCTGCCTCTTACGCCGAAAAACAAAATTGATCAGCCGTCCACCGCACACCGCTAAGATAAAAGAAGAGTCGACAAAAAGCGCATATAAAACACCATAATTTTTTTTAAAATAGTAACTTCTAGATTGAAAAACATAGCTAGGGATGCGCTTTACTGGGTTAGAGGCTTTTACGCCAGTGCTAGCCCCCACCTTGTGAAAAACAACACTATTCGGAACATGCCAGGTGTCCCAGCCCGCCCTCGATGCATTTAAACAAAAATCCGTCTCTTCATAATACAAAAAATAATTTTCATCCATCAGCCCAACATCATCAAAAACCTCTCGCCGAACAATCATGCTGGCACCACTCACCCAGTCGACAACTTCATTTTTCAACGACATCTGTCGAAGTACTAAATGCTTTTTTACAACCTTTGAAAAAGGCCCAAATTGTAGACCGCGATCAACTTCACTTAAGAAGCAGGGAAACCTAAATGCGTTATTCCAATCCCCCTCGTAAATTTTTTGTCGACTGCCAGCTATGCCCACTCGGGGATTGGCCTCTAAAAAATCGCGTAATGCACTAAGCGCCCCAGGCTCGACTAACGTATCAGGATTAAGCAGGTGGAAATATTTTGGTGGTTTATCGAGGCTCATTGCTGGACGGACCGCCAAATTATTACCGTATGCAAAGCCGCCGTTTTTACCCGCTTTAACCACCTGAGCCCACGATGACCACTCACTCGCCTCAATAGCTGCTTCAATTACACTCACGGAATCGTCAGGCGAGCAGTTATCGACCACAACAACAGCGCCATCGACAGTGGCGATCTCTGCTTTTAGCGACGCGAGACAGTCAACGACATCTTTCGGTGTTCCGTAGTTGACAATAACAACAAGAAACTCACAACTCACAGGCTTCATAGGTATCCTTCATCAGGCTGTGGCGAACTCGCAGCAACGCCAAGAGCTCTACCGAACTCATTTTTAGGCGATATGCGGTAAAATCGCAAAAATGTACGACACACATGCGAGCCGCCGACGCGATCCAAGCAAGTTAAAGGCCAAATGAGCCAACGCATGTTATGAGAAAGGCTCCCGCAGTAAAGCTATTCGCCGTCCATCTCAGCTGGCTCGCCCCATAAATCATATTCATTTGCGTCGGTAATACGCACATTCAACCGATGACCCGGCCGCAAGCCATAATCATCGTCGAGCGTTATAATACCGTCAATTTCGGGAGCGTCAGCGGCGGTGCGTCCAACGGCAACTCCAGGCTCAACCGTATCAATTAACACCTCTTTGATGGTGCCAATTTTCTGTTGCAAGCGCGCAGCGGATATCGTCTGCTGCTTTGCCATAAAACGCTCCCAGCGCTCTTTTTTAACTTCATCAGGGACATGCCCGTCTAAGTTATTGGCGGTTGCCCCTTCGACGGGAGAATACTCAAAGCAGCCAACGCGATCCAGCTGCGCTTCATCGAGCCAGTCGAGCAGATATTCAAAGTCACTCTCGGTCTCACCGGGAAAGCCGACAATAAAGGTTGAGCGCAAAGTGATATCGCGGCAGATTTCGCGCCAAGTGCGTATGCGCTCTAAGGTTTTTTCTTGTTGCCCAGGGCGCTTCATCGCTTTAAGTACGCTGGGGCTAGCGTGCTGCAGAGGCATGTCGAGATAGGGCAATATTTTGCCTTCAGCCATTAAGGGCACAATATCGTCAACATTTGGGTATGGATAAACATAGTGTAGCCGCACCCAAGCACCCAGGTCGCCCAAAGCATCACAGAGTTCGTACATGCGCGTTTTAACGGGTTTGCCCTGCCAGAAACCGGTTCGATATTTAAGGTCTACACCATAGGCACTGGTATCTTGAGAAACCACCAATAGCTCTTGGGTACCAGCCTTAACTAAGCGCTCCGCTTCACCTAACACGTCGCCAACAGGGCGACTGACCAACTTGCCGCGCATCGAAGGTATAATGCAAAACGAGCAGCTGTGATTACAGCCTTCGGATATTTTTAAATAGGCATAGTGGCGCGGTGTTAGCTTGATGCCCTGCGGCGGCACCAAATCAACAAACGGGTCATGCTCGCGTGTCGGCGGAACCACCTCATGCACCGCCCCCACAACTTGCTCGTATTGCTGGGGCCCCGATACCGATAGCACATTTGGGTGGACTTCACGAATCTTATCCGCATCAACCCCCATGCAACCGGTAACAATCACGCGGCCATTTTCTTTGATAGCCTCTCCTATCGCATCCAACGACTCCTGCTTCGCACTGTCGATAAATCCGCAGGTGTTAACCACCACAACATCGGCGTCGTGATAACTGGGTACCACCTCGTAGCCATCCGTGCGCAACTGCGTCAGAATTCGCTCGGAGTCGACGAGCGCTTTAGGGCAGCCGAGTGAAACGAAGCCTACTTTACCATTGTTATTTGTCATAACTGCCCACCCAATTACTGCCATTGATGTCTGTAAAAGCGCGCGATTCTACCAGAAACCAACACCAGCTGCGCCCACCCTTATATTTACAGGTCATCGCACATGCTTTAGGCTACTCGCCCCGTTAACCTTGATAGAAAGACCATGGGCGCCAAGAAGAAAAAACAGCCAACAAACAACACCATCGCGAGTAACCGCCGCGCACGGCACGATTACTTTATCGAAGACCGCTTTGAAGCCGGCCTATCCCTTATGGGCTGGGAGGTTAAAAGCTTGCGCGAGGGCAAAGGCCAGCTAACCGAAAGCTACGTGTACTTCCAGAATAACGAAGCCTGGTTGATGGGAGCACAAATTCAGCCGCTGGGCACCGCTTGCACCCACTTTGTGACCGAGCCTAACCGCTATCGAAAACTACTGCTAAAACGCAAAGAGCTGGATCGACTTCAAGAAGCCGTAAGCCAAAAAGGCTACACCGTTGTTGCAACCAGCCTTTATTGGAAGCGCCACATGGTCAAATGTGAGATCGCACTTGCCAAAGGCAAGCAGATGCACGACAAGCGCAACACCGAAAAAGAGCGCGACTGGGCGCAGCAAAAGCAGCGCGTTATGCGCGCTCACAATCGGGAAGGCTAGGCATGCAACCTTTTGAAGGCCTAGCCGTCAGCGATGCGCAGCTAGATAAAGCCATTAGGGCTAACACGCTAGCCGCGCTAGCAGAAGATATTGAGTCCGGCGACATTACCGCTGCGTTAATTCCTGCTGACAAAATAATTACAGCGAGAGTCATCACGCGCGAGCCCGTGGTTGTTTGCGGGCGCCCCTGGGTAAATGCCGTATTCAACACGTTAGACGCACAATACAACACCAAAACCACGATAACATGGCACAAAAACGAGGGTGAACAGGCGAGCGCCGACGATACGCTGTTCGAAATCAAGGGAAACGCTCGCACACTATTAACTGGTGAGCGCACAGCACTTAATTTTTTGCAGACACTAAGCGCCACGGCCACCACGGCCAAACGTTATAGTGAGCGGGTGAAAGGCACCGCAATTACCGTGCTTGATACACGCAAAACCCTACCCGGTTTGCGCATAGCGCAGAAATATGCCGTCGCCGTTGGAGGCTGTTACAACCATCGCATCGGCTTGTGGGATGCATTTTTAATCAAGGAAAACCACATTGCGGCCTGTGGAAGCCTGTCCTGCGCAATCACACAAGCGCGCTTGATAGCGCCTAACACGCCTATCCAAGTAGAAGTCGAAAACCATCAAGAACTGCAACAAGCCCTAGCGGCAAAAGTGGACATTATCATGCTCGACAACTTTAGTCGTAACGATACGCTCGCCATTTTGGGCACGCCGACACCAGACAGCGTGTTCGAAGTATCTGGCAATATCGATCTCGACAACTTCGACCCCCTTCCCAGCTGCCAAAAATATCGAATTTCGGTAGGCGCGCTCACCAAGCACATTAAAGCGATAGACTTGTCATTCCGCGTCATTGATTAATGCCGGCACAGGACCATTACCGCAAACGTGTTGCGCGCTTGGGGTAATGGCCTAAGCACTACTCGATCAGCGTAAAGCTTTTTGTCAGGCGCACATCGTCAACCGCAGCGGCTAGCCAAACATTAAATTGCCCGGGCTCAGCCAACCAATTGTTGGTATCAACATCCCAAAACGAGAAAGCTCGCCTATCAAGCTCAAAGGCAACCGACTTAGTCTCTCCCGGCTGTAAAAAAACTTTAGCAAAGCCTTTTAGTTCCTTAACCGGCCGAGGGACTGCGGCAAGCTCATCGTTGATATACAGCTGAACGACTTCAGCGCCCGGCTTGCTGCCCGTATTTGAAACCTTGGCGGTCACGACTAATCGCTCACCGCGCGGCAGTTTTTCATGGGAAAGGCGCATGTCGCTGTATTTAAATGTCGTATAAGACAAGCCAAAACCAAACGGGAAAAGCGGTGCGATGCCTTGTTGCTCAAACCATCGATAGCCCATAAATACGCCTTCGGGGTAGAGGTTTTGCTCGGCATTGTAATCATTTAAAGCAATCGCCGGTGTGTGCTCCAATTTCACCGGTAAGGTGAAGGGAAGCTTACCGCTCGGGTTAACATCACCAAAAATGACATCCGCCAGCGCATTCCCCGCCTCCATGCCGCCATAGCTTGTCCAAAGTAGGGCTTTAGCCCTGTCAGCCCAAGGCATTTCAACCGCCGAGCCCGCTATCATAATCACCAGGGTATTGGGGTTGGCAGCTAGCAGTGTGTTAATTTCAGCATCTTGCTCGTCTGGCAAAACCATATCGGTACGATCGATCGCCTCACGATCGTCACCATGACTCAAGCCGCCAATATAAATTACCGCATCTGCTTTTTTTGCCGCCGCAATGACTTCAGCCTCAGTTGAAAAAATATTACCAGGCGTATCCCAGCCCAGTAAAAAACCTTGCTTACCGCCGTAGTCAATTTCAATTTTGTAGGTGACATCTTGTTCAAGCACGACACCAAATCGGTGAATTTTCGCCTCGCGACTCGCTAACGAAAAGTGCTCTTTGCCGTCAATTCGAACCGTTATATCGCCCTGCGCTGTCACTTTAAATATATGCTCTCCCGCAGCTTTCGGCCGCACGTCAGCGCGCATCGTAAGAAACTGTTCGGTATCGCCTACGACTTTGTAGGAAGAATCAGACGTGGTATCAAAAGACAAGCGCTGCTCACGCTTAGGGGATTCAAAAAAATCAACGTTCCACGCAGGCGTGCCGGTCCAGTGCCTGGTTTCAACAAATATATTATCAATGGGTCGAACGGCACCAGGCTTGCGCATACGCATAAACTCTATGCGCGCCGACTGGCCGAGGGCATTTTTCAAGCCCTCCAAGGGCGTCACTTCATAAAGGGCCTTTACCGTTGATGAGCCACCACCAGCCCCATGTGGGCGGTCAACATTTGGGCCCAAGACTAAAACATCTTTTAGATTACTTGGGTTCAGCGGCAATATGTCAGTCTCGTTTTTTAACAAAACAATACCGTCTTGGGCAATTTTGCGTGCCGCCTGCTGATGCGCTAGGGTGTTGCGTTGGCCGGATAGCCGATGCTTATCCATCATGCCAATGGTAAGCTGCACACGCAACATGCGACGCACCTTATCATCCAATACCGACTCGGGAATGTCGCCGCGGCGAATCATCGCCAACAAAGGCTCACCTAAGTAATAGTCTTGGTAGCGTTCGACGTCCGTTCCCATTTCCAGATCTAAACCGTTCATAGCGGCATCAAACGTATTGATATCAACATTCCAATCGGTCATCAATACACCTTGAAAACCCCACTCGCCTTTTAGAATATCCATCACTAAATGGCGATTTTGGTTTGCATTTGTGCCGTACACTTGGTTGTAGCCACCCATTAAACTTAAAGCGCCACCTTCTTTGACAGCCATTTCAAAGGCTGGCAAGTAAATCTCACGTAAAGTGCGCGCATCAGGCCTTGCGTTCACACCACTACGATTAAGTTCTTGAGTATTAAGTGCGTAGTGCTTTACCGTGGCGGCGACATCATTATTCTGAATAGCCGCTACCTCTGCAGCGGCGAGCTTGCCCGCCAAGAACGGGTCCTCGCCGAAGTATTCAAAATTGCGACCGTAAAGCGGAAGCCGCGCAAGGTTAACTCCAGGACCTAAAATAAAATCTTTTCGCCGGTGCCTAGCTTCGCTACCCAGTACATCACCATGCAGCGCAGCCATTTCGGTGTCCCAACTTGACGCCACCGTCGTTAAAGGCGGTAAATAGGTCGCGTAGTCATCTGTCCACCCTGCGGCATCCCAGCTGTGCCTCGAAATCTCCTCTCTTACGCCGTGCGGACCATCGGACAACCAAGTTTCATGAATTCCAAGACGCTCCACAGCAGAGACCGAAAATTTACCATTAGCGCGCACCAACAAGCCTTTCTCTTCAAGCGTCATCTGCGCAAGCAAGCGCTCTATTTCGGCCTCTATCGCCTCGGGAGACCGAGTTGATACCGTATCGCGGTGATGGGTATTTTGAGTATATGGCGAGCTGCAAGAAAGGCAGCACAGGGTCAATAAGGCAACAAGACCACAACGCACGATGGATCGATTTATCATTTTTATGGGCCAACTTAAACTGAGTGAATAGCCATGACCTAGCACAATCAACTTCGCTGGCGCATTATCGCCAGCAGATGCCATTGTTCAAAACTTGCAAAGGCGACGAAAGAGCGCCGTATTTTTATTTCACCGGCAACCCAACCCCAGCGCCCTATGCATTTTACTGAGTCACGTTGAAGAACATGATAACAAGCGCACCAGCCAAAGCCGGTACTCCGGCACTCGTTAGCCCTTATTTTGAAACACCACAATGGAGGGAACGCAGCTAGCTGGCTTCAAGCCATCTTTATTCATCTACCGTGTGTTGACCCCACCATTAACAGCGCTTCGAATAAGGCGCTCGCTATTATACAAAGCCCTGAGACCTGAGGTGGCGCGATACCTGTTTTGGCAGGTAATTGGCCGACGACACCAATTAAACTGCAATACTTTTTGCAGCACTGAAATACCGAGACACATTGCGCGCGCATGGCATTTGCTTAGCAAAGTCGGTGTTCGAAAATGCATCGGTACAGGATGTACTTTATTAGACTGCGCAGGAGCACGCGGTCGAAGAGCAGTTATCGGTGAAGCGAGATGTCGAGAAGGCTTGAACGGCCTAGAAAATGATTATCCAGTGCCTACTTTAGTGACAGGTGATTAGTTACCTAAAAACCTAGATTAAAATTCTAAAAACTGCGTATAAGCCACAATGCCAGAAAGTATTTAGCGCACGCAAGGATAACGGTCGCTACACCCGCCTGCAGCTGGGAATAGCGCAACCAAGTAAAGGGCGAGCAAATGCTCGCCCGACAGGTGTTTCAGCGCTAGCGAAGCCTACCCGCCGACAAACGCCACCGTGCTATACCAGCACACCCCGGCGCTCTTGATCCAGCTCGATGGATTCAAACAGCGCTTGAAAATTGCCCTCACCGAAACCTTTATTACCTTTTCGCTGAATAAATTCAAAGAAAATCGGCCCAATACTATTTTGCGTGAAAATTTGCAGCAGATAACCACCACCCTGCTCTTCCCCACCATCAACGAGTATATTGCGCTTGTGCAACTGATCGACAGGCTCCCCGTGACCTGGCAAACGCGAGTCGACACGCTCGTAATAGGTATCCGGCGTCTTTTGAAAAGGAATGCCCGCATCACTTAGCGCATCGACTGTTTGGTAAATATCGCTGCTGGTTAGGGCAATATGCTGTATGCCTTCGCCATTGTACTCACGGATAAATTCAGCAATTTGCGATTGATCATCTTTGGTTTCGTTCAACGGGATGATCACTCGACCACAAGGGCTGGCAACGACTTCACTGTAGAGCCCCGTTTTTTTACCGTGAATATGAAAAGACCGAATACGCTGGAAGCCAAATACTCGCTCGTAAAAGCTTGCCAACCGATCAACGCCGCCTTGATGTAAGTTATGGGTTAAATGATCGATTCGGCCCAACCGCGTCTGCTCATTTTGAGCCACTTGCTTGACGTAACCAAATTCAGCAAACAATGCTTTTTCATGCGCATCATCCACCAAATAGATGAGCGATTGACCAACACCTTTAATAGCTGGAATATCGTAATCTCGCAAAGTGGCGGGTTTAGCGCCTAGCGCCACCGCTTGCTCAAAGGCTTGCTTAGAGTTTGCCACTTTAAAGCCCATCGCACTGGCGCCGCGAAAATGTACTCCGCGAAAAACCTCGGCATTACCTCCCGACGTTGGGTTAGAAATGAAATGGATATTACCTTGATAGTGCAAGGTCTTTTTACTGGCTACGTGGTTTGCCGTGTTAGCAAAACCGAGCTGATCAAATAAGCCAGTCAGTAAAGTCGGCTGACTGCCCGAAAACTCGATAAATGCGACATCGGTCACTTTGACGTACGGGTAACTATCCTTCATAAAATCTCCCCTTGACGAGCAGGTATTAATACATAAAAACAGGTGGTACCGCGCTTCGAAGCCGAGCCCAGCACTCAGCAAGCCGACAACAGGTTAACACGCACCGTGCGAATCAAGTCAATGAGCGATTTAGCACTCCCACATCAAGCCTATTTCAACGCTTTAGCCCAGTAACACCATGGGCAATTGCGAAAAGCTTATGCATCGCTCGACCTAAGTCTGATATTAAGCAATGCATCGGCCAACTTGATCAAATAATAGCCGATCAGAAACCTATAGATCAATAAGCTACTGAAAATAAACACTTTGTTCACGATGAGTGAATCTTCTAGGGGAAAAACCACTAGCCCGCCACAGCCGCAATAGTACCAAATAACGCTGGCTGATAAGAATTTCGACAGGATAAATGGGTAAATGACAACCAATGTCTAACCGCGGCCAAGCAAGGCTTGCCATAGTCGCGCTCATAGACACCCCATCGGACCTTTTACAATGAGCGCTGAAGGCCTCCACGCCTCGTCGCAGCCGGTGAAGCCCACACACCACGGGGTTAGCCGCTAGGCTAAGATTAAACCGACGATTCGGGCACTAGAGTTTCGATGCTGAAACCTGCCGAGCTATCGAGTGCCAGCCGCTTTGCCAACCACGGCAACCCGGCCTGCACGTCTTGGCATAGCGTCCACGGCGGATTCACCACAACCATTCCCGATGCGTACATGCCGCCGCCGGATGAATCACTCGTTTGCAACTCAAAGCGCAGCGTGTTTTTCAGCCCCGCGCGCTGAAAAGCCGCCATCATGTTAGCGACGCGCGACGCATCAACGACCGGATACCAAACTGCGTAGATGCCAGTTGCAAAGCGTTTATGCAGCCGCTGAATATGTTTTACCACACCCGCGTAATCGGCCTTAATTTCATACGATGGGTCGACAACAATCAGCCCTCTGCGCTCTTTGGGAGGCAAGAGCGCGATGCTCTTTTTAAAACCGTCTTCATTAAATGTTTGAACCCTCGCATCGTTGGCGAATAAATTCGCCAACACGGGGTAGTCTTGCGGATGCAGCTCACAAAGCGCCAAGCGATCATGCGCGCGCAGAAGCTTCGAGGCCAGCCACGGTGAACCCGGGTAAACGTGGCCTTGCTCGCCATTTAGGCTCTGCTCAACAACCGTAAGATAGTTCGACAACACTTCTGGCACAGCAACGGCGCCCCGAAGGCGCTCGATACCTCGGCGATACTCGGCCGTTTTGTTAGCTAAGTCACCGGTAAGTGCGTACCGCCCAGCGCCTGCGTGAGTATCTAAATAAAAACACGGCTTATCTTTTTGGGCAAGATAGGTAAGAATGCGCTCAATAACCCAATGTTTTAACACATCGGCGCTATTTCCCGCGTGGTAGGCATGTCTGTAACTCAACATGGCTTTATTCTCGTATTATTAGGCTTTAATAAATTCCTGCCACGCCGTCAAGGCAGCTTTAAAGTCTGTCAAGCCACATTCGGCCATAAGCTCTTCATCATAAAAGTCAGCAGTGCCTTGATAGTCGAGCAGGTCTTCGTTTTCATCATACCGGCAAGGCTCCGTCGCTAGTGTATGTGCACCAATAACTACTTGCTCTTGATCCAAGGTCAGTCGAAAACTCTTGCTCGAAAACGTTTTTTCGGACATCACTTTCAATTCAAGCTGCAACGTTGCCTGTAAAATAGCGTCGATCATTAATGAATCTTCGCCGACATCATCTGTTAACCAGCGACCAAAAGCTGAATGCCCGGATGAAAAATAGGCAGCAGGCAGTTCACTAGCATCACGTGTATATTCGTATTCCATAAGACCCACATTGATTAAAGGCGACACAGTCCACCGTTTAGCGACTAACGAGCATTAGCGGTGGGAGATAAGAAAGGGAGATTATTGCGAGCCGGAGGCAAGGTCCTCTGACGGCCGCGCTTGCTTTGGAATATAAGCCGGCTTTGATTTGGGGTTGAGCTTAGCGTTGCGCTGCTTTGCTTTCTTCTTAAGGATTTGGTTAATTTTTTTACGCCGGTTCACTGCAAATACCTAGGCTGAGCCACCTTCATCATCGAGCAGGATGCCGACCGACTCGCCAGCATGGGTGACCGCCGAGTATAACTCAAGAAGGGTAAACACTGAAAAGAAAGTTAAGCATCCGCTCCGTCTCTTTGCGCGGCATGTCAAACCGCTAGAACCCCTCCCGAAACGCCAGTGGCGCAAGAACGCAAGCCTTTTTACCTGACACCAACGCGCTTATAGGCTCAGCAATGGCCACCAACAGTGTCGCAGTTTGTTTCGCTACTTATCGTTTCGCTCCTTGGAGGTCATTTGCCTTAAGGTAAATCTCATACTCCCTAAGGCTTCGGGCAGTCAAAACGCAGCAACGTTTTATTGTGTGGCTGATAGCTCACGTTCTTTAAGCCAACTTTAAACCGACCGGCCGTTTCGATCCCAAAGGGGCTATCAACTTTATTGAGGTCCGCTCGGATATCGGTAAAACATTTAAGATCAATCGCAATATGGTGCCAACGCACAGGCGCGAGGTTTTTCAATTGCTCCGTCACATCCACTTGACTGCCGGCTAAATGCCCACTAAAAAGCGTCAAGAATGTTTGTTCTGTAGGCTGACTACCGATATACAGATCGAATACGATACTGCCGTTGTTTGCCAAAAACGGTAAAAAATTGTTGTCTTTTTTACCGTTTCGCAGCAGTAAACGCCCCAGCTCTGTGCCATCCCAAGTCGCCACCACGCCATCCATAATCGGCTTGGCACTCAGCCCGCCAGCGCTGACTTCACCACCCGCAACGCGTTGACTAACCAATGACTTTTGCTCCGCCGAAAACCACCAGCCATTGCGAGCATTGAGTTTTTCAGGCAAAGTCACAGGTAACGCCGCCCCAAGTCGACAGCCGTATTGCCACGTCGATGTATCCTCGTGAACTGGGCTCCACGGCTTCGCCTCTGAGCTATAGGTCAAACCAAAGCCATAGCCAAACAAAGGCTCGTCGCCTTCACCCACTACAGCATCACAGACGCTCTCAGGCCACTCGAAAGGCAGCTTGCCTTTAAAATCATAGCCAGCAGAGCCTTCGTTTTTGGCCAATATCACATCTGCGACACCCTGCCCTTCGGTGCCGGGCTGCCAAGCGACCACAAAAGCATCGGATGCATTTAACTCTTTATTCACCCACAAAGGCCGCCCCGAAAGAAAAATCGAAACCACAGGAACGCCTTGTTTTTTTAAACGCTGAATTAGCCGCAACGACTTTTTATCGTGTTGCTCAAATTCCAAAGTATCCAGGTTTTGGATGTCGCCATACATCTCTGCATAGGGGCGCTCACCAAAAACCACAATGGCAACATCTGCGGGCTCTGTAGCTGTCCCATCGGGGCTAAAAACAGCCTCGCCACCCGCCTCATTGACGGCCTGCTCTATGCCGGCAAATATAGTCGTAGCCCCCGGATACATGGAATTGGGGTTGTCGCGTCCTAACCACGTCACCGACCAGCCACCGGCTTGCTGGGATATGCTCATCGCGGCATCGCCCGCCACCAAAATACGCTGATTGGGTTTAAGCGGGAGTAGCTTTTGCGGATCTTTCAGCAGCACTAAGGATTCACGCACCGCTTGACGCGCAAGCGCGCGATGCCGAACGTTGCCCACGGTATCCCACTTCAACGCAGGGCCACGATAGGCAGGGCTTGGTTTAGACCAGAGTCCAGCGCGCATTTTTACCCTCAAAATACGGCTTACCGCGTCGTCAATGCGGGCAACGCTAATTTTTCCAGCGCGCACCTGCGCTAAGGTGTTGTAATAAAAACGCTTCCACTCGGGCGCATTGGGAATCATAAATAAATCGACGCCCGCATTGATTGCCTGCGGGCAATTATCAATCGTGCAGCCATCAATATGAGCAATGCCCTGCCAATCACTCACCACCAAGCCGTCAAAACCTAACTTGCCTTTTAGCACATCGGTTAACAGGATTCGATTAGCGTGGGAGTGTTGCTCATCCCACCAGCTGTAGCTGGCCATAATCGTTTGAACGCCGGCTTCTATGGCGGCAACATAGCCTGGTAGGTGCGTTCGAATCAGTGTTTGTTCATCGCCGAGCGTGACCCCTTGATCGTCGCCGTAAGCTGTGCCGCCATCACCAATAAAATGTTTGGCGGTCGCTAGCACATGGGCTTCATTAAGCCATTGCGCCGATCTCGGTGCGCCTTGCAGCCCCTCTACCGCAGCCGCACCTAATGTGGCGACTAAAGCGGGATCTTGCGCGTAGCTTTCATAAGTACGCCCCCAGCGTATATCCCTAGCGACAGCAACACTCGGCGCAAAATTCCAATCCAAGCCCGTAGCGGCGACCTCCAACGCTGTTGCCTCGGCAATTTTTTTCACAAGGTCAGGATTACGCGTTGCGCCCAGCGCAATATTGTGGGGGTACAAGGTCGCACCTCGAACATTCCCATGGCCGTGAACCGCGTCGACGCCCCACATTACCGGAATGGGCACTTGTCCCTCGACTGGCTCGATCGAGGCGCGGTAAAGTTCATCGGCGAAACTAGCCCACATTTGTGGCGTCGCATTGGCGTCATCATTGGGCGTTTGTCCGCCACCGTTGAGTACCGAACCCAAGCGGTATTGCGTCATCTCTTCGGGCGTCACACTACCGATATCGGCTTGAATCATTTGCGCAACTTTTTGCTGTAAAGTCAGCCGGTCGAGCAGCGTCGCAATGCGCTTTTCAATTGCTGGGTCCGCAGGTACGCCGGGTATTACCGTTGGCCACGTTAAAGCATCGGTCGTATTTTGACCTTGAGAGGACACCGCTTCGGGCGCAGAAGGTTCAACACTCGGGGCCGTCTGACAAGCGGATAGTACGCCCACGAGCAGGCAGGTTAGCGCCCAGTTTTGCGGCAGAAAACTTGTATTCAATGGCATTGTCATCCTCTAAAGGTCACCGTACATTATGGCTGGCGGTTCAAATATTGATGGTAACTATTCAGCTCAGCGGCTCACTAAAGTGGGCACGGGCTAACTATTTTTTAGGCCGTTCAAGCCTTCTCGACATCTTGCTCTACCGATAACTGCGTTATTCAAATTAACTACTTGCCTATAGCAATGCCATGTCTACCATTGGCGGTCCTGCCAAAGCACTGCCAAAGCATAGACACTCTGCTTTGACTCCTCGACATTATGCAATGTCCAATAAAGTGATTCCTGTACCGATATGCCGCCCCTACCTCCAGCATACTACTGAATAGTTATATTGATTTACATTAAGCCTAGCAAAGGATCGCCCCACTCAGAGCACCAACTGCACAGATTACCGTGTTATGAAGTTTTAAATGCCTTTATGTTCCCGCCTGCTTTATCGACCATAGCTCGCGGCTTAGCAGGTAACCCAAAAATACCACCACATTGGCAACGGCAAGAACCACCAGAACCTGATGCACCCCCATCCACTGCAGCAACAAGCCACAAACCAAAGACCCCACAGGCGCGCACGCCAAAAGCGCCATTTGATACAAGGCCGTGGCACGCCCTCTCGTGGTATCGGCAGCCACGGAGTGCAATAACACTCGGCTCATTGATGCCGAATAGCCGGCAACGACGCCCCATAAAAAAATCAAACCGTAACTACCAAACGGGGTCGGATCGCGAGTGATCGCGTAGGCAATGCCCGCGCTATAAAGCAAACAAAATAAAGCAGCCTGGCCGGGGTACTGCTGGGGTCGCCGATAAGCATTGGCGACATATACAACAATGGCTCCAAAACTAAAAAGCGCTTGCATAAGCGCATATTGAGTGCTCGTAAAACCCCAATGTTTAAAACCGAGAACGGGAAACAGCACCATGGCAAAACCCATTTGCATAAAACCATTAAAGGCACACAAGCCAATTAACTGCCTCAGGGCATTGCTTTCGCGCAATAAACGCAAACTTTCAGCATATAAACGCAGTAGTATCTTGCGCTTACGGCCACCGGTGGGCGCTGGCGAATCGACCGCGCCAACTTGGGTCGGAATCAAGCCCCAGTAAACCGCCGCCAGGGCACTTAGCAAAAACTGAACGATCAACACCCCCGTAACGCCAATCTCGTCGACAAAACCGGCTAACAAAGTGCCTATCGCGACCCCTGAAAATTGAAATGCGCTGCTAAGCGAAAGCGCCTTTTGCAGTCGATTAGGTAACAACTGGACCGCGGCTTTGTCCTTGGCCGGCAAGAACAACGCCATACTGAGCCCCAGCCCAAAGGCATAGATCGCAAGCATGGCACTATTTAAGGCAGTCAAGTGCAACGCCGCAACAAGCGAAATATGACACACGCTCAAACCCGCACAACCGGCTTTGGCTAAATCGGCTGGCGCCAAGCGGTCGGCCCACCTTCCGGCAAGAGGTAACAGCACAACTTGGGGCAGCAACATAGAGGCCATCAAGAAACCGACAGCCATGGGCGGCAAATCCAGCGCCGATAAAGCCAGCCATCCCAGCAGCACCACCTGCATGCCATTACTGACATAAATTAGGCCAACAGCTGGGTAGAGTGCATTTTTTAACACCGCGGTCTCCATCACTTTATGTTTTTTAATCGGCGCTTGTCTGTGAAGACTCGTGCAACCAATCGGTTAAGATCTGCGGATCGAATGGCCAGTCCAGCGTTTGTGCCGAAGCGATATTCTCGAGCACGGGAATGCGATGCCCAAGTCGCTCAACTAATGATTGACTGGAGGCGATATCAACCCGTTCCAGCTCGATTGGAAACTGCGCCTTCAACTGGTCCACAATCGCTAAGGCTTGCTCACACAAGTGACAACCCAAAGTACCGTATAAACGCCAAAAATGGACCATAGCACGCCCCCAGTGAAGCCTTCGTCGAAGCGAAGCGGCAAAAATTAGCTGTCAAAAACTACTGTTTTGTGACCGTTGAGTAACACACGGTGTTCAGCATGCCAGCGAACCGCGCGCCCCAATACGACAGCTTCAATGTCCCGCCCTATTGCAACCAATTTTTCAGGCGTTTGTGCGTGCGATACCCGCTCGACAGCTTGTTCTATAATTGGCCCTTCATCCAGATCCCCAGTCACATAATGCGCGGTGGCACCGATTAGCTTGACGCCACGTTCATAGGCTTGATGATACGGCTTAGCGCCTTTAAAGCCCGGCAAGAACGAGTGATGAATGTTAATCGCCCGACCATTAAGTTTGTCGCAAAGGCCGTTGGAAAGAATTTGCATATAGCGCGCAAGCACCAAAAGCTCACTGCCGGTGCGCTCAAACAGGCTTAACATTTGAGCTTCTTGCTCCGCTTTGGTGTCGGCAGTCACCGGCAGGTAATGAAACGGCACCCCGTACCAATCACATAAGGGCTTCATGGTTTCGTGGTTCGACACTACACCGGTAATATCGACGGCGAGCGAACCTTGCTTTTGGCTGTTAAGTAAGTGGTTGAGACAGTGCCCCCATTGACTAACAGCGATAAGTACCTTGGGTTTGACCGCGCCGTCGTGCAAAGACCAGTCCATCGCATAACGCTCGGCGATCGCAGAAAAGGCGCTTTTAACGGCGGCAACTGATTTAGGCCCCTCGACGGACTCCAACACCGTACGCATAAAAAAGCGCGATGTGTACACATCTTCAAACTGGGAAGACTCACGGATATTAAAGCCCTGCAGGGAAAACAAGCTTGCAACCGCGGCGACAATACCGGGCTGATCTGCGCAACTGAGCTTAAGGATCAGCGAGCTAGACATAGAAGACATTGATTTATCTCGGAAAAAACAACTATTTTAAGGGCAAAATACGCGCCGAGTCTAACAGCAATTCTAAACAATAACCTATCTGCGTCCATTTGAGTTAGCCACGCCCCCTCGCCTTGCGGGCTTGGGCATGGCCCGCGCTATCAATGTGCGCTCACGTGCAACTTTATCAACGCATCGCGGTCGCTTTTTGTGAGAGCTAATCATTTTGCTGTAAGGAGCCAAGATGAACCGAATCGCAAATGCCCGCTGCAACACTGCCCCTGCCTTTCGCCATCCGCCTTTTCAGCAAGGATGTGACTATCCACAAAATTACAGGTAGTATGTTTCACGAACAGCGAATTAAATGAATCATGAAAGGATCAGGGGGACATCTTGTTATATGTTGCACTTTTTAGCCTTCATGGCTTAATTAGGCCAAACAATTTAGAACTGGGCCGAGATGCTGACACGGGGGGGCAAACGCGGTACGTGGTTGAGCTGGCAAACGCGCTCGCCGAATTGCCCAACGTTGGCAAAGTCGAATTATTTACCCGTCTCATCAAAGCCCCCTCTGTCGACGCTCAATACGCTTTACCGGAAGAACCCCTAGCCCACCCCAACGCCAAAATTATTCGCCTGCCCGCCGGCCCCGATGAATATTTACCCAAAGAAGCGCTATGGGAGCACATGGATGAATACGCCGACCACGTTTTAGACTGGTTTGTACACAATGGCCAGCAGCCAGACTTATTACACTCACACTACGCAGATGCCGGCTACGTCGTTTCAAGGCTTGCCAATCAAACCGGCATCCCTATGGTGCACACGGGACACTCACTCGGCAGAGACAAATTAAAACGCTTAACATCTGCGGGGTTATCGCTCGAAGAAATCGAAAAAGATTACAAAATCACCCAGCGCATCGAAGCCGAAGAACTGGCACTGGCGAATGCGGACCTCGTTATTACCAGCACCACCAACGAGCGCGAAGATCAATACGAGCTTTACGACTATTACAACCCGGACACCATGCGTGTAATCCCGCCTGGGGTTGACCTAAACTTATTTACCAGCGCGGAAAAATTAAATCGAGAACAACTCGCAGAATTACCCACATTCCGCAACTTGACCAAGTCGTTGGTCGACCCTAACAAGCCTATTATTTTAGCGCTCGCGCGTGCAGACCAGCGCAAAAAC
The DNA here is from genome assembly GCA_036554385.1 of Marinagarivorans sp. GTDB lineage: Bacteria > Pseudomonadota > Gammaproteobacteria > Pseudomonadales > Cellvibrionaceae > Marinagarivorans. The sequence continues at coordinate 17,566 of DATBNJ010000300.1, forward strand.
AGCCGCAGTTTAGTGATCGCATTTGGCAAAAATAGAGCGCTAAGAGAAAAGGCAAACTTAGTACTGATACTGGGCAATCGCGATGACATCAGTGATTTAAACGATGGCGCCCGAGACGTGTTTACCGAGCTACTCTTGTTGGTCGACAAATACGACTTGTACGGCAGCGTAAGCCTGCCCAAGCATCACGCATCTCACGAAGTCCCCGACATTTACCGTACCGTTGCAGCGACGAATGGCGTGTTTGTTAACCCCGCGCTGACCGAGCCCTTTGGTCTCACCCTGCTCGAGGCTGCTGCCAGTGGCTTGCCTATCGTGGCGACCAGCAACGGCGGCCCTGTCGATATTATTGAGAACTGTAAAAACGGCATTTTAGTCAACCCACTCGAAAGTGACGATATTGGCGACGCTTTGTTTACCCTTGTTAATGACAAGGAACAGTGGAATGCGTTTCGCGATGCGGGCTTGCACGGCGTTAAGAAATTTTATTCATGGCAAGCTCACGCTAAACGTTTTGCCCAAGCTATTAGCCAGCTAGTTCGCAAAACGAATTCCATTGACGTTAGCCGCCTGCCGGACTTTAAAATCCGCAAAAACTTTTCCGGCGCAATTTTTACCGGCTTCGATCAAAATCTGGCCGGCAACAAAGATAGCCTTCACGAATTTACGCAGATTATTAAAGCCAACAGAAAACGCTTAGGCTTTGGTATCGCAACCGGCCGCACTCGAGACTCAATCCTCACCGAGGTTAAAAAGAACGGTATTCCAACACCCGACTTTTTAATTGCTGGACTGGGCTCTGAGATTTATTACACCAAAGACATACTGCTCGACAAACAATGGATGAAGCATATCGACCACCTATGGTCTCCCTCTTCAGTGTGGCCTTTAATGGAAAATCTGCCGGGTATTCGACTTCAAGAGAATATTCATCAAAGCCGTTTTAAGATCTCGTATTATTATGACGCTGAGCTAGCCCCGACGGTAGAAGAAATAAATGCCTACCTCCGCCAGAACGATCAAGCCGTAAATATTACGTTATCACTCGGGCAATATTTAGATATTACTCCGTTAAGAGCAAGTAAAGGAAACGCCTTGCGCTATGTCGCGCAAAAATGGGAAATACCCTTCGAAAACATTTTAGTCGCAGGGGGGTCCGGCGCCGATGAGGACATGATGCGCGGTGCTTCACTTGCCGTCATTGTCAAAAATCGTCACCGAGAAGAGCTTTCCAACTTAGAAGAAGGTCAAAGTATTTATTTTTCGGAGCAAGCCTATAGCGCCGGCATCGTCGAGGCTATAGAGCATTATGACTTTCTCAACCAAGTTGAAAAGTCACATTAATGACCGCAAAGTTTAATCGCAAAGTCACGAGACAGATGCAATGACAACAACACATTTAATTTGCACAGATCTAGACCGAACGCTGATCCCCAATGGCAGTCAAGAGGAAGCCCCGTTGGCGCGAGCTCGATTTGCCAACATCTTTAAACAGCATCCCGTTGGACTTGCTTACGTTTCCGGTCGTAGTATTACCTTGGTCGAAGACGGTATCGCGGAATACGGGCTGCCAATCCCCGATGTTATTATTGCCGACGTTGGCGCCAGCGTTTATCACGCCACAGAAGACGGTTGGCTGCCCGACGATAACTGGCACAATCTAATCGCACAAGACTGGCAAGGCAAAAGCTGGCAGTCGATTGTCGACATTCTTTTGCCGATCGACACGCTTCGTCTTCAAGACACCCAAACGAACCAGTCGTGCCCGCACAAGCTCAGTTATTTCACTCCGCCGCATGTCGACAGTAAAAACATGCAACATCACGCGGAAAAACTGCTCGCCGACAGCGGCTATAAATCGCGCGCCATCTGGAGTTTCGATGAGGCCAAAAACAGCGGTTTACTCGATATTCTGCCGGCCAGTGCATCGAAATTGCACGCCATCGAATTTGTACTGAAAACATTAAATCTAGACCGCGACCACTGTTTGTTTGCCGGCGATAGCGGAAACGACCTTGAAGCGCTCGAAAGCCCAATTCCATCGGTACTGGTAGCCAACGCATCTCCCGAAACTCGCAGAAAGGCCATTAGTAACGCTAAACGGCTCAATAACGACGACAAACTTTACCTCGCGCAATACCTAAGCGAGCTAGACAACGGCAATTATGCCGGCGGCATTCTTCAGGGTATTACACACTTTTTTCCCGACCTTTACAGCACTTAGAGAGTTAAACCACCATAGATAACGCAAGGGGCTAAAGCATGAAAGCAACCGTTTTTGGAGAAGTATTGTTCGACATTTTTCCCGACCAACATGCCGTACCGGGCGGAGCACCGTTTAATGTCGCGTGGCATTTGAACGCGTTTGACATCGATGTAGACTTCGTTTCACGGATTGGGCAGGACGAACAAGGAAAAAAACTACAAGCTTTAATGCAAGACAACCACTTCCCCATGGAGCACTTACAGGTGGACGCATCTAGACCGACCGGTTATGTGAATGTCACTCTCGATGATGGTGAGCCCTCTTATTCGATTGCCGAGCAGGTTGCCTACGATGCGATCAGCGCACCAAAAGACCCATGCGAAAGTGACTTGTTATACCACGGCACCTTAGCGCTTCGATGTCCGGAGTCGGCCAAGGCCTTGGAGGCGCTGCGAGATAACGCTAAGCTCGTTTTTATGGATGTCAACTTACGAGACCCCTACTGGGAAAAAGAAACCACCCTCGCACTTGCAAAAAAAGCAGATTGGCTAAAAATTAATGCCGACGAGTTTCGTATTTTAGCCGGCAGAGACTATTGTGCAGAAGCAGCCAATGAACTACTGAACACTTTGGAATTAGAAGGGGTATTGGTGACTTTAGGGAGCGAAGGCGCCTGCGTCTATACACAAGAGCAAAGTCAATGCGCCAGCGTCATTCCTAAACCTCAAGATGACATTTGCGATACCGTCGGTGCTGGCGATGCTTTTAGCGCCGTATTTATCTTTGGTCTTCTACAGCACTGGCCAATGCAAGCGGTGGTCGCTCGCGCTCAATCATTCGCCTCACAAGTCATTACGATACCCGGCGCAATCAGCAGCGACCCCGATTTTTACGACCCTTTTAAACAAGCCTGGCAAACCGAGAGTATATCTAACGTTATCGACTGACTCCCCGCCCCTCTCGCTTAAACGTCTTTGTTTGATCAATAAGGCTTTCTTATGTATGAACAACGCTCACACTCTGTACTTAACCACATTCTTGAAAATTTAGACCCGTCGATAACACAGTACGACTTACGGTATTTTTTAATTCGTCTCGGCGCTAACTTTTACGCGATTCATACATTGTTTGAAAAGCTTTACCGTGGCCGACATGACTTTGATGAACAATTAAAGCATTTGGTCGAACGCATGGCGCAAAGTTATATTTCGCGGCCTAATAATTTGCGCATTGATGATCGCGCCTGCGAAGACGATTACAACTGGTTCCTGTCTGAGGAACTGGTAGGCATGGCGCTTTACACTAACGGTTTTGCCGCCGACATTAGCGACTTGCACGAAAAACTTGATTATTTTGAAGAGCTCGGCATCAATGTGGTGCACTTAATGCCGATACTCAAATGCCCGCAGGGCGCGAGTGATGGCGGCTATGCGGTAAGCAACTACCGGGAAATCGACCCACGCATTGGCGACTTAGCCGACTTACAAAGCTTAGTAAAAGAAATGCGACAACGCGATATGCACTTAGTGTTAGACGTGGTCGTTAACCACACGTCCGACGAGCATGAGTGGGCGCAAAAAGCGCAAGCCGGCGATAAAAAGTATCAGGATTACTTTTACATGTTCGACGACCGGCACATCCCCGATATGTTCGAACAAAGCCTACCCGAGATCTTTCCAGAAACCGCACCGGGCAACTTCACTTGGAACGAAGCTTCTCAAAAATGGGTAATGACTGTCTTTAACGATTATCAGTGGGACCTCAACTATTCCAACCCCGCAGTCTTTATCGAAATGCTCGATATTATTTTGTTCTGGGCCAACCAAGGAGCGGACATTGTACGCTTGGACGCCGTGGCCTTTTTGTGGAAGAAAATTGGCACCATGTCCCAGAATGAACGCGAGGCCCATT
>DATBNJ010000329.1:0-14037 GCA_036554385.1 Marinagarivorans sp.
GCGCTTCTAAAAATAGTAATTTTTTTGTGAGAGCAAGGAAGTACCGCCCGGAGAACCGCAGTTTACGTGGGGTAAATGAGGATTCGAGGACGGAACTGACGCCGCTATCGCGTAAAAAGTGCATTTTTAGAGGTGCCCTGAAGTCAGTGCGTCTTATTTCGACCTGTATTGTATTCTTGGCATTGATGTCAGGCTGTAGCTCAAACAACCCGATTGAAGTAAAAACCGATGTCGTCACTAATGAATTCGAGCAGTTCTCGCGTTACAGCTGGTATGGCAATAGTTCGGCGGAGCCCACGGATGTCGCCAAGCGGGTAGGGCCGATGGTGGTCAACATCGTCAACGAAGAATTGATGATGAAAAGCTATACGCTGGTAGATGCCGACTCGGCAGACTTTTACGTTAACTACGAAGTTACCGCCCAAGACAGTATTGATATTAATGAAATGAGTGTCTATTCCGGGCTCGGTGAAGGTTTTGTATGGCGGCACGGGCGCGGCGTGAGCAACGAAGTGTATGTCGAAAGCAAAGAGTATGAAGTTAAGAGCTTTACCAAGGGCACCTTGATTGTCGATGTTATTTATGCCAAAACGGACAAACTCGTCTGGCGCGGGGTAGCCAATAAGCGCATTGAGCAGCAGCTCAACGATGTCGAAATTAAAGCCCAATTAAAAACGGCCATTGCAAAGCTGCTGAAGGACATTCCCAGCGCGCAAACGCAATAACCGGCGCATAGCGTAGCTGTGAAAGCGTAAAAGGCGTTGTCATGAAACGCCGAAGAGGGCGTTTCAGGCTAAAAATTAACTTGGCGAAATTAATCGGTAGGTGTTGATTTGAAATTCAAGCGCTGTGGTTAGCCGCGCTAAGCGCTTGATCGCTTGCTGCTTCTCTTCGCTCGCGCTCCAGTAGTAAGGGGTCATGGTCAGTAGATTGTAGATTGCAGCGCCTTCGAGCGTCACCTCTCGATGACACTGCGTTTGATTAATACATTCGAATAGCGGGCTGTTGTCCACTAAGGCAAAACCATTTTGGTGGGGCTTAAAAAGGTCGTACACCTGCTCGGCCAAATGTTTTAAATGGCAGGGGCCTGGTCCTACCGTAATAAGATGGCCGCCCGGCTTGAGTGCGCGAGCGGTGTCTTTGGCGTCGAGCGGTGAAAACACGCTAAGGCCCACATCGACCGACTGTGGCATCACCGGAATATCGTAGGCACTGCCCACCGCAAGGTGGCTATAAGCCTTGCGCTTGGCGGCCAAGCGAACCCCCGTTTTGGCGATATCAAAGCCGGTGAGCGAAACGTGCGCCAAGCGCTTGCGCAGCACCGCGCCGTAATAACCTTCGCCGCAGCCGATATCGAGCACCTCAAGCGGGCTGCCGTTGCCAAGACCTGCAATAGTATCTGCAATCGCATCGGCTAAAAAATGGTAGTAACCCTCGTTTAAAAATGCCTGCCGGCACTGCATCATGGCGTGATCATCACCGGGGTTTTTACTGCGCTTATTTTGCGCCAGCAGTAAGTTTACATAGCCGTCTTTGGCGGTATCGTAGCTATGGTTGGCGGTGCAGTGCAGGGTGCGGCCAACAGAGTCGTTTCGCACGCTAAGCGCCTGTTGGCAGGCGGGGCATTTTAATCGCATGATTGGGGCTTACATCTTTTCATTTTGTAGCTTGCGAACATGGGCAAGGCGCTGTTCAAGTCGGTGCTTTTCGTGGTCGTTGCCGTCGATAAGCTTTAACCCGTTGCGCAGTTGGATTTCGGCTTTTTCGTAGATGCCGAGCAAAATAAAGTATTCCGCACGCGCCTTGTGCACCTCGAGTATATTGCCAGCGAGCCCGTGCGTTTCGGCAAGTAGGTACCAAACATAGGCGTTTTCAGGTTGGCGCTTGACGTGGGCTGTGAGCACCGATTGACCAAGCTCGTAACGGGCGGCCTGCATGAGCACTTCGGCGTAGCGTACATTGAGCACGTGGTTGCTTGGAGTCACGGCCAATTCGCGTTTAAGAATATCCAACGCTAGGTCGAGGCGGCCCTCTTCGGCGTAGATATCGGCGCGCGCAATACGCACCGCCAGCAAATGACCGTACTCTTTGGCCAGTGCTTCGTATTCGCGCTTGGCATCGTCAACGCGGTGGCTTGCTATGAGCGCCGCTACCAGGCCGTAGCGGGCCGTGAGCTTAGAAACCGTTACTCCGTTTAGCTCATTGGTAAAGCGTTTAACGGCAAATTGTGGGCTCGATTCATGGCGCAAAATTGCACGCGCTTTGATGATTTGAAAGTCCTCATCGCTGGGGTAAATGCGCTTTGGATAGTTTTGGCTGCGGTTTTTGGCATCGCTAATTCGGCTTTCGGTGACGGGGTGCGTCAATAGAAACTCTGGCACCTTGGCGCGGTAGCGGCTAGCGCGCAACAATTGCTCAAACATTTGGGGCATGGCGTGCGGGTCATAACCGGCGTTGACCATTGTTTCTATGCCCACCCGATCTGCTTCGCGCTCCATATCGCGGCTGAAGGCTAAAGCGCCGCTGATCTGTCGGGCTTGAGCAGCCGTCATGGCGGCAATGCCTGCATCACCATTACCCGAGGCCATAATTAAAATACTGCCTAGCAGGGTCGCAATGTTCAGCGGCGTTTGGCTTTTTTGATAAGCAACGCGGCGCGCATAGTGGCGCTGACTTAAGTGCGCTAGCTCGTGGGCAATAATCGAGGCGAGTTGCTGTTCGGTTTGCGCGACGAGAAAAGTCCCAGTATTGACCCCAACAATACCACCGGGCGCCGCAAAAGCGTTGAGATTGGAGTCATCAATAACCAACAGCGAAAGCGGTTTATCGGGCAACCCGCTATGAACGACCATGTCGCTGAGCAGGCGGTCTAAGTAAGCTTCAAAGTAAGGGTCTTGGGCTTGCGGAAAATAAGCGCGGTATTGGCGCAGCGCTTGACGGCCCAGAGCGTATTCGACGGAGGGCGATATAAGGCCGGCGCTATTTTCGCCAATATTCGGCAATTCCACTTTGGCTTGGCTATTTGGCGCAAAGCAAGCCAGTAGAGCGCTACAGTAGAGCGCGCGTAAAAAAGTCATAGCGTCATTCTTGTTCTTCATAGTCAATGGCACAGTGCCTAATATTTGGGGCGCCAGCAAGGGCTATTATACAAAGGTGGGCGAAATTACCTATCAGAGTCGCCTCAGTGGCCACACACATTGCCCCTGCGAATACCCATCAATAAGAGTTACAATGACGCAAATAATTCCCCGAGGCATCTGGCCTCCTTTAATATTGATGTGATATATGTCTAATACCTCCTCGAACGATCAGCATCATAACGGTGTATACGCTGAAGTCGATGCGCGGGGCTTGAGTTGTCCCATGCCGCTGCTAAAAGCTAAGCTGGCGTTAAATAGCTGCCAGTGCGGGCAAGTGGTGCGCGTGTTGGCGACCGACGCTGGCTCTGTGCGCGATTTTCACGCCTTTGCGAATCTGTCAGCGCACAGCTTAGTCCACTTCGAAGAGCACGAAGGGCATTTTGAGTACCAATTACAAAAAGGCGAACAGGAGTCGGCAGATAAACCATGAAAAAGGTTTTTGAACGTTGGATTGATCGTTACTTCGCTGACGAAGAAGCGATATTGATCGTTGTATTACTGGTTGCCAGTGTATTTGTGCTCGTCACATTAGGTGTGGTTTTGGCACCGATGATAGCGGCAATTATTATCGCTTTTTTACTCCAAGGCGTCGTGGCTCGGTTAGAACAATGGGGCGCACCGCATATCGCCGCGGTCACCATCGCCTTCGTACTATTGATCAGCTCGATTATGGTGATCCTGTTGGTGCTTCTCCCGTCGATTTGGGCGCAAACCCTAAACCTCGCGGGCGAGGCACCCAAAATGCTGAAGCAAACACAGCGCATGCTGCTGGTTCTGCCCGAAAGCTACCCAGAACTGTTGTCCAGAGATCAAATGAACCAACTCGTCTCGGCAGCCAGCGCAGAGCTTGGGCAAGTGGCGCAGCACGTGTTGACCTTTTCGATTGCACAGCTGCCCATCCTCTTTGGCGTGCTAATTTATCTGGTTTTGGTTCCTATATTGGTGTTTTTCTTTTTGAAAGACGGCGCATCAATGATCGATTGGTTGGGTTGTAAGTTACCTAATCGCCGGCCATTAATGCGTCAAATCTGGCACGAAATGAACCAACAGATCGCCAACTATGTACGCGGCAAAGTCATGGAAATTATTATTGTCGCCGGCGTTTCGGTGATTACTTTCAGCTTGCTGGGGCTTAACTACGCCCTGTTGCTCGCCAGTATTGTGGGCTTGTCGGTGTTAATTCCCTACATTGGTGCCGCTGTCGCCACGATTCCTGTCGCGATGATAGGTTTCTTTCAGTGGGGCTGGAGCAGCGAGTTTATGTATTTAATGTTGGCGTATGCTGTGATTCAAGGGCTCGATGGCAACGTCTTAGTGCCATTGCTTTTTTCCGAGGCGGTGAAAATGCATCCCGTCGCTATCGTACTCGCGGTGTTGGTATTTGGCGGTCTTTGGGGATTTTGGGGGGTGTTTTTTGCCATACCCTTAGCGACCTTGGTAAAAGCCATTTTGACCGCTTGGCCCACCGCTAAAGCGGGTATGGAAGAAGACGCGAGCTAAGGCGACGTTAAACGAACGATAACGGTATGAACCGAACAGACCGCGGTATGTCTCAGGCTATCGCGGTTTTTTTTAAGCAAGAGGAAACAATGACTAGAGCCATCAAAAGAAATTACACGGCGCCTGTGCCCATTGCCAAAGCCCTTTGTCAGGCTGCAGTAGTGCTAGCGCTCGGTATGGGGAGCATGCTTTCGCCGGCCGTGGCGTCCGAGTGGGCTGGCCCCGCTGAGCCTTCGCAACCCGTATCACACGATGGTTCCGCGCCGCCCAGTGCGCGGCCTCAGGAGTCAACTGGCCCCATAGCGGTCAATGCGCCACAACGCCTGCAGCCACAGTGGCCGCAGCCCGAGCTAAGCCTCAATGACAACCGCAAAGTTGATTACTTTGTGCTGGCAAATCAATTGCCAGTATTGCTGATTTCCGACCCTAACGCCGAAAAAGCGGCCGCCGCGATGGATGTCAATGTCGGCAGCGGCGAGGACCCACTAGAGCGCCCAGGGCTTGCTCACTTTTTAGAGCATATGTTGTTTTTGGGTACACAAAAATACCCCAATGCCCAAGAGTATCAGGCCTACATTCAGCAGCACGGCGGCAGTCATAACGCCTACACCAGCTTGATGCATACCAACTACTTTTTTGATATCAACGCCGAGCACTTGGCGGGCGCTCTTGACCGCTTTGCCCAGTTTTTTATTAAACCGTTATTTAACGAAGAGTTCGTCGACCGAGAACGCAATGCGGTGCATTCTGAGTTTCGCGCTAAATACAGTACGGAATTTCGCCGGCAAGAGGATGTGATGCGTCAATTGGTCACTCCCGGCCACGCCATGTCGCGCTTTAGAACCGGTAATTTGGATTCCTTGCATAACGAAAACGGCGAGCTGCGCAAAGCGTTGGTCAAATTTTATAGTCAGCATTATGCCGCCAGTAATATGCGCTTGGTGGTTATCGGCAAAGAAACGCTACCGCAGTTGCGCGCCATGGTTAAACCGCTATTTGGGGCCATTAAGGATTTTCCCGTCGAAACGCCAAAAAACGACAAGCCGCTTTTTCCCGAAAAGTTATTGCCGGCATCCATTGATATTGTGCCCAATACGGAAGTGCGCACCGTAAGCTATCTGTTTCCCGTGCCCAAAAACAATTATTGGATGAAAAAGCCACTGAGCTACCTAGGGTTTATTTTGGGCCATGAAGGCGAGGGCAGTTTGGCGTGGTTATTAAAAGAGCAGGGTTGGGCAGAAAGCCTAGGCGCTGGCCAAGGCCTGGGGTGGCGAGAAGGCGATACGTTTAATATTGCTATCGAACTTACGCCTAAGGGCTTAGCTAATGTTGATACGATCGACAGCCTGCTATTTTCTTATATTCATGCGTTGCAAAAAGACGGCATAGACGCGTGGCGTTTTGACGAAATAAAAAGCCTTGGTGAAATCGACTTCAACTTCAAAGAGCGCAGTGGCGCCATGAGAGAAGCAAGCCATCTAGCCACCAAAATGCAGCTTATTGAAAGCCGCGATCTGTTTGCGGTGGATTATCGCTTGGGCGAGTTTGATAAACCGTTAATTCAGTCGTTTGCCAAGCACCTTAACGAAGATAACGTGCTGCGCATATTAACGGCGCCGTCGTTATCGACCAACGAGCAAACGGCGCTGTACCAAGTGCCCTATAAAGTGCACAAGGATTACCAGCCGGTAAAGCTCGACCCAAGCAAAGACGACGCCTATAAAGCCCTGCTGGCCCAAAGCGCCTTGCCGGCTAAAAACCCATTTGTGCCAGAAAGTTTGGCGCTAGTAGAAGGGCACGATGAGCAGCCCAAAGCCATTATCGAGTCATCGCGCTTTAATGCGTGGCACGTGACCAATACGGCATTTTCGGTACCGCGCGCTACCGTGCGCGTGCGGTTAAAGTCGGCACTGGTGGAGCAGTCAGTTGACAACGCTGCGCAAATTCGCCTGTTGGCCGATGCCATAGAGGCAGATTTAAACCCCGTAACCTATCAGGCGGCCATGGCTGGCGCCAATTTTCGTGTTAGTGCCACATCGAGGGGCATCGATTTTGTCTTTAGTGGTTATTCGGACAGCATAGAGCCGTTACTGAACTACATCGTCAAGCAGATGAAAGCCTACGGCAAAGGCAAGGGCATACTCGACGAGATCAGCCGGCTCGATAGCATTCAAAGTGCGCTAGTGCGCAGGTACCGCAATGATGTCAAAGACACGCCATATCGCCAGATGATGGGGCAGTTGGCGGCGACCATTTACCAGCCTTATTGGACGCCAACACAAATGGCTGATGCGATAGCAGCGGTAAAACCCAAGGCGCTGGCCGATTTTACCGAAGCGTTATTAGAGCAAAGCGAAGTGACCGTGCTCAGCGCGGGCAACCTCGAAGCAAAGCAGGCTAAACGTTTAGCTAAAAAGCTCAAGCGCGCGCTGGTCGATGGCCGTTCATTTAATAGCAAAGTCAAAGCGCAGGTGTCGAAAATTCAGGGGGTTCATGCGGTGGATGTCGCGGCGGAACACCAAGATAACGCCGTCATGTTGTACCTTCAAGGCGCGGATGATTCATTAACAGAGCAAGCCGCGCTGCAGCTGTTTGCGCAAACGTTAAGCACGCCATTTTACTACCAACTACGCACCGAGCAACAGCTGGGTTACATTGTATTTGGCAGTTACTACCCCGTGCGCGATATGCCGGGCGCGGTGTTTGTTGTGCAGTCCCCGCAAACGGGGGTGGTTGAGATTAAACAGGCCATCGATCGCTTCCTAGCAGGTGTTAAGCCCGACTTTGACACCGAGTTTCATGTGCACCAGCTGGCCTTGGTGGGGCAGCTGTCTGAAAAGCCCAAAAACCTCAATGAGTTGGTCGGCGATTATTGGCAGAGCCTGAATAACGGCGATTTCGACTTTAACCAAAAGGCCGAGCTGATCCGCGCGGTGGAAAGCTGGGAGGTAAAAGAATTCAAGGAATGGTACGCGCAGTTTTTGCGCAAAACGGACCAAAAACAACTGATATTCTACTCCCAAAATGCTCAAGCAGAAGCGCCCAAGCCGGCCTTTTCGCTGTACCCGCACATCACCGATAGTACGCATTACAAGGCGAAAACACCTGCCGTGACCTACCCCTAAGCCACAAACATGGCAGGTCTTGACGCAAGGGGTGTTACAGTAATGCCTCTTGCGCTCACGCCCCTGTCGCGGGGCGTGAGCAGACGCGCGGCTAGAAATGTGAATTTGATCTGTGTAGAATCGTGGCGCCTTAATCCGTAGTTCGTCGATATTAGGGCAGTTGCGTAACACCTGTTCGACCAGAGCGGCCAGCTTCGGTTCTATGAATCGCGGCGGGTGGGGGCTTTGGCTGCAACTGTACCCACCCGTGTCACCCCTGCGGGCACTGCGTGTGGACGAACTCCACTACGGCTGATTATCGGTCACGCTCTTTTACGGAGTGGGGGCCGCTACTGGCGTAGCTAATGTGAAAGAAATTAAAAAACGACGAGCTGACAGATGGAATGCCCAGCTCGTTCCTGTCATTACTGAAACTTGCGTACTTGAGTTAAGACGCAGTGGATGAGGAGGCTTTAATGCTTGAGGAAAACGATGCTCTTGAAACGCAAGAGTGGCTAGATGCGCTGGAATCGGTGATCAAATTCAGTGGTTCTGAGCGCGCTGGACAATTGCTAGCGAATTTGTCGAATGCGGCGACCCAAGCGGGTGTGCGCTTGCCATCGGCAATAACAACGCCATACAGCAATACCATTCCCGTTTCAGAGGAAGCAAAAATTCCTGGCGATAGTGCATTGGAGCGCAAGATTCGCTCACTGATTCGCTGGAATGCCATTGCTACCGTTGTACGCGCCAACGACAACGATGATGGCCTCGGTGGCCATATTTCTTCGTTCTCATCATCTGCCACTTTGTACGACGTGGGTTTTAACCACTTCTTCCGTGGTGGTGATGGCGAGCAACCCGGCGATTGTGTGTATTTCCAAGGCCACATCTCGCCAGGTATTTATGCGCGCTCCTACCTTGAAGGCCGCATTAGCGAAGAGCAGCTCGATAGCTTCCGTCGCGAAGTGGGCGGCAAAGGCCTTTCGTCTTATCCGCACCCTTGGTTAATGCCCGATTACTGGCAGTTCCCGACCGTGTCGATGGGGTTGGGGCCGATTACCTCTATTTACCAAGCTAACTTTATGCGCTATATGTCGGCGCGCGAACTTGTGCCCCGTGGCGACCGTAAGGTGTGGGCGTTTTTAGGTGACGGCGAATGCGACGAGCCGGAAAGCTTGGGCGCGATTTCGCTGGCGGGCCGCGAAGGCTTAGACAATCTCATTTTTGTGATTAACTGTAACCTACAGCGCCTAGACGGCCCTGTGCGCGGTAACGGCAAAATCATTCAAGAGCTAGAAGGCATGTTCCGCGGCGCTGGTTGGAATGTCATTAAAGTGGTTTGGGGCGGACGCTGGGACCCACTGCTCGAAAAAGACACCACCGGTTTACTGCAAAAGCGCATGAATGAAGTGTGTGATGGCGAACTGCAAAACTATAAGGCCAATGGTGGCGCCTATACCCGCGAGCATTTCTTTGGCAAGTACCCAGAGCTACTCGAGTTGGTCAAAGATATGACCGACGACGAAATCATGCACCTGAATCGCGGTGGTCACGATCCTCAGAAAGTGTACGCAGCTTACAACCAAGCGGTGAACCACAAAGGTCAGCCGACGGTGATCCTTGCTCAAACTGTTAAGGGTTATGGCTTGGGTGCCGCCGGTGGCGAGTCAGTTAACATTTCTCACAACGTGAAAAAACTGGGTTCTGAAGACTTATTGCGCATTCGCGATCGCTTCAAAATCCCACTCAGTGATGACGAAGTTAAAAACGTTCCTTACTATCGTCCCGAGCCCGATTCCCCCGAAGCTAAGTACATTAAAGAGCGCCGCGAAGCGCTGCACGGATATTTGCCCGCGCGCATTTCCGACTTTACCCCGCTGGAAACCCCCGGGCTTGATAAGTTTTCCGCCTTGCTAAAGTCCAGTGGTGATCGTGAAATTTCTACCACGCAAGCTTTTGTGCGCTATTTGTCGACCTTGGCCAAAGACAAAAAAATGGGTAAAAACCTTGTACCCATTGTGCCCGATGAGGCCCGTACCTTTGGTATGGAAGGCATGTTCCGTCAGTTGGGCATTTACTCGTCTGCCGGCCAACAGTACACCCCGCACGACCACGAGCAGGTGATGTACTACAAGGAAGATAAAAAAGGCCAAATCATGGAAGAGGGCATCAACGAAGCGGGCGCTATGTCAGCTTGGATTGCTGCCGCTACGGCTTATAGTAACTACAAAATTCCGATGGTACCGTTTTACGTGTACTACTCGATGTTTGGCTTCCAACGCATTGGCGATTTAGCCTGGTTGGCGGGTGATGCTCAGGCGCGCGGCTTTTTAATCGGTGCTACCGCTGGCCGCACAACACTCAACGGCGAAGGTTTGCAGCACCAAGATGGTCACAGCCACATTTTGGCGAATACCATCCCCAACTGCCGTAGCTACGACCCAACCTACAGCTACGAGCTGGCGGTGATTATCACCGATGGTTTGCGTCGCATGTACGCCGAAAAAGAAAACGTTTTCTATTACATCACCACCGAAAACGAAAACTACCAACACTACGAGATGCCAGAAGGTGCCGAACAAGGCATTGTTAAAGGTATTTACAAGCTGCACGAAGGCAAAAAGACGCCCAAAGGCAAGCACCGTGTTCAGTTGATGGGTGCCGGTTCTATTTTGCGTGAAGTGGAAGCGGCCGCTGACATGTTGCGCGCTGACTTTGGTATTGAGTCCGATGTGTGGAGCGTAACCAGCGTGAACGAATTAACGCGCAATGGTCAGTCTGCGGAGCGTTGGAATCGTTATCACCCCGATCAAAAACCGAAAAAAGCTTACCTCACTGAAGTGTTGGAAAAACAAGATGGTCCTTTTGTGATTTCGACCGATTACATGAAAAACTATTCAGAGCAGCTGCGCCAGTACATTCCCGGCGATTACTACGTATTAGGTACTGATGGTTTTGGTCGCAGTGATTCGCGCAGTAAATTGCGTGAATTCTTTGAAGTTGACCGTAACTATGTCGCCGTAACCGCCCTTAAAGCGTTGGCCGACCAAGGCAAAATCGATGTCAAAGTGGTGGTTGATGCCATGGCAAAATACGGTATTGATGCTGATAAAGCCGAGCCCCTGACGGTATAGGAGTCTTATTGTGGCAATTGAAACAATTAACATCCCCGATATTGGTGGGGCCGAAGGCGTAGAGGTTATCGAAATCAGCGTGGCTGTCGGCGATACGATCGAAGCGGAAGACGATGTGCTGGTACTCGAGTCCGACAAGGCCAGCATGGATATTCCCGCCCCCAAAGGCGGTGTGATCAAAGCGATTTTAGTGAAAGTGGGTGATAAAGTCTCTGAAGGCTCGCCCATGCTCGAACTCGAAAACGATGCCGCCGGCGAAGCGCCGACCGAGGATAAACCCGCACAAAATGAGGCTCCCGCGCCCGAAGCCTCTGAGGCCAAAGGTGGCGCTAGCGAGCTCGCCGTGGCGGTGCCCGATATTGGCGGTGGTGAAGGCGTTGATGTGATCGAAATTTGCGTGGCCGTCGGCGATACCGTAGACGAGGGCGATAGCATTATCGTGCTCGAGTCGGACAAAGCCAGCATGGACATTCCCGCGCCGGCTGCCGGTAAGGTTGTGAGCATCAGCATCAAGGAAGGCGATAAAGCCAGCGAAGGCACGCCCATTTTAGTATTGGCGACCGAAGGCGGTGACGCGCAAGCCTCAAGTGCTTCCGAACAGGCACCGACCAAGAAGGCCGATGCGCCAGCGGCAAGTGCGTCGTCTGTACAGGAGGTTACCGTGCCCGACATTGGCGGTGCCGAAGGCGTTGATGTGATTGAGGTGTGTGTTGCGGTTGGCGATACCGTTGACGAAGGCGATAGCCTGATCGTATTGGAATCCGACAAAGCTAGCATGGAAATCCCCGCGCCGGCCGCCGGTAAAATTACGGCGTTAAGCATCAAAGTGGGTGATAAAGTCAGTCAAGGCACGGCCATTGGCGAAATGGAAGCCGAAGGCGCAGCACCGGACGAGGCGCCCGCGCCCGCGAAAGAAGCGGCTGCAGCGCCATCAAAGCCCGCCCCAGCGCCTGCCAGCCCAGCGCCCGCACAAGGGGCGTCGAGCAACGAAGTTGTGGTGTCGGCCAGTGAAGTTTACGCCGGGCCCGCGGTGCGCAAGCTCGCGCGTCAACTCGGTGTTAACTTAACCGAAGTTAAAGGTACCGGCACTCGCGGTCGCGTCTCGTTTGAAGATGTGCACGGCTTTGTGAAAAACGTAATGCAGCAGCGCGCGTCAGGTGGCGGTAGCGTTACTGGCGGCTCCGGCATTCCCGCCGTGCCCGAAGTCGACTACGCGCAGTTTGGCGAAGTCGAGCTGGTAAAAATGAGCAAAATTAAACAGCTCACCGCACAAGCCATGACCCGTAACTGGTTAAATATTCCGCGGGTAACGCAGTTTGACGATGCCGACATTACCGATATCGAAAGTTTCCGCAAAGGCATGAAAGCCGAAGCCGAAAAGTCGGGTGTTAAGCTCACGCCGCTACCGTTTATTATCAAAGCGGCAGCCGCCGCATTAAAAGCTGAGCCAAGCTTTAATGTGGCCATGCATAACGACGGCGAGCACATCGTGCAGAAGAAGTTTATTCACATTGCTGTGGCCGTGGATACGCCGCGTGGTTTGATGGTGCCGGTGATTAAAAATGTCGACCAAAAAGGCATTTACGATATCGCCCGCGAAGTCGTCGAGCTGGCGGGCAAAGCCCGTGAAGGCAAATTAAAACCCGCAGAAATGCAGGGCGGCTGCTTTACCATCTCCAGCCTTGGCCCCATTGGTGGCACCGGCTTTACACCGATGGTCAGCACCACCGAGGCGGGCATTCTGGGCGTTTCCAAAGCCAGCATACAACCGGTATGGGACGGCAACGCCTTCCAGCCACGCATGATGCTACCGCTGAGCTTGTCATATGATCACCGTGCGGTGAATGGCAGCGATGCGGGGCGGTTCTTAACGTACCTGAGTGCGGTTTTGGGTGATGTGCGTCGTTTGTTACTTTAGGGCACCTCTAAAAATGCACTTTTTACGCGATAGCGGCGTCAGTTCCGTCCTCGAATCCTCATTTACCCCACGTAAACTGCGGTTCTCCGGGCGGTACTTCCTTGCTCTCACAAAAAAATTACTATTTTTAGAAGCCCCCTTAAGGTTCGGTTGTGTTATCGGTGTTATTTTTTTCCATGCCTCTGACATTCTGTTTTAAAAAACCGCGGATAATCCGGCTTGCGCGTTGCTCACCTTTTTGGCCCAAAGGTGCGGGGTGAATTTTTCGCGACTGGTACAATACAATGTTACTCGTTTTTGCGGCGCTTTGTCGTTGTGCTTGATCTTGAGCAGACGCCTCCAGTGCACTTTTACCCGGCGCATTATCGATAATATCCAGCAGCGGTAGATCAATAGCTTGAAAGCCCCGAAGAAAATTCAATGACGGCTCGCCAGTAACACTGTGTTTGGCGTTGAGTAAAATAATGGCGGTGACTGATTCGATGGCTTCGGGTGTGTCGGGGGTATCTGAGTTAGTGGCTGGTTCCGAGGTAATTATTGCCGCCTTTGGATAAAGCGTTGCCAGGGCATAGGCCGCTCCCGTTCCCGTTGCAAATATCACATTGTTGTACTGACTTTGCGATGTTAAATAATCTAAGCCTGCGCGAATGCGGCTTGTGGGGCTTGCTGCTTCCTCTTGCGCCTCAGGCTGACCCTCTGGTTCCGCCGTTTGCTCGGCATTGTCGGTGTCTGCGGTGCTGTCGTCATTTGGTGCACCGCCTGACTGATCTTCCTGGCTGTCATCGTAAACGACTTGGGTTTCATCAACGGGCTCAGTATCGGCGCTGTTATCGCTAGGGGTGTTGGCATCGCCGTCGTCCGCGTCATTGTCAGCTGCGGGCTCAGGTTTTTTAATGTCCGGTGGTGCAGGCCTTGGCGGGGCTTTGGGGGATGGCTGCTCGGGCATGGCCAAGGTCAGTGTCGACCAGCCGTGCTCACTTAAATAAAACTGAGTGTTAGCCAGTCGACGCTTGCTGGCTGGGCTTGTATTTTCGTCGGGAATAATAAGCACGGCACCCTGTGGATTGCCGCTTCGGTCTTTATGCCAAATGGCTAAAAAGCGACGACCTTCGGCCTCGAGCCAAACCGGTTGCGCAAAAGGGTCGGTGTGCTGTAGCTCCGTTTCGATCAGGGTTTGTCGCTGTATGGGGTGGTAGCGATAGTGGCGTGGCGGCCCAAGTGGTGGGTGCTTGCTGTCA
>DATBNJ010000022.1:0-8358 GCA_036554385.1 Marinagarivorans sp.
AATAAGCTGCTTCGTCTGGCCACTAACGGTGGGTAGCCAAAGCGCATGGGGCGATGCCGTTAAAGTCGCCAGAGCCGCCAACGACAAAGGGCGCCTGCCCGATTTGCTCTTGAGTGCGGCACTTGAGCGCGGCGGCAAGCATCACCCCGTTTACCCCTATGGCGACACCGAAACCTTGCCTATGAGTACCCGAATTAACGGGGTAAAGAACGGTGAGCTCGATATATTTTTTGCACTATCGACACCCGAATACGAAGAGCAGTTTATCCCCGTCTATATCCCCATTTATCGCGGCATGATGGGCATGCGCCTAGCGATCGTAAAAAATGAAAACAGCGATATCTTCAAAAACATTAAAAACATCGAAGACTTGCGTCAGCTTAAAGCAGGCCAAGGCAAGTTTTGGGCGGACTCGAATATTTTAGAGTACAACGCCATTCCCTTGGTCAGAGAGCTTAAATACAAGAATCTGTTTCGCATGCTCGAAGCCGACCGCTTTGACTATTTTCCAAGGGGAATTCAAGAGCCTTGGAGCGAAGTGAAACAGCACGAGGCGTTAAACCTTACCGTCGACCGCCACGTGATGCTTTGGTACAGGGCGCCTTTTTACTATTTTGTACCACGCTCTAAACCCGAATTGGCGGCACATATTACCGAGCAGCTCGAAGCCATGATCGACGACGGCTCATACAGCGCACTGTTCGATCGAGAGCCTTACATTCAAGCAGCACTGCAAGAAGCCAACATCGAGCAGCGAACGATTATCCGTATAAAAAACCCGTTCTTAACAGCAAAAACTCCCATTGACCGCGAAGAGCTATGGTATAGCCCCAGCCGCATGAGCCAATACCGCAAACAAGAGAACACTCTTACTCAAACGCCATTAGCCGTAGAAAAGCCACTATGAACTCTATTACTTTTAAAGTCCTGACCGCTGTGCTGGGCAGTATTTTTGCCGTATTAAGCTCGGTTGCCTTAATTTCTTATCTATCGCTTACAGCCAGTGAAACCACCGCCTTTGGGCAACAAATGGCCGATACTAATAAGCAGCTCGAAATCATAATGGCCGACCCAATATTCTCTTATGATTTAGCAGCGCTACAGCGAATACTGGACTCCTACAAACCCAACCCTTTGATTGCCAATATTATCGTACAGGACCAAAAGTCGCGCCTTATGGTTTCCACCACTACTCAGCGTACAGTATCTGATACCAATCAAATTCCGGTGTTTTATACCGGAGGCAAAAAAGTAGGTACTATTGTCGTCAGTTATTCTCGCGATAAAATGGATGCGGTATTAAGCGGAAAAATAACAGAAGTTGTGATCAACCTCCTGATTACCTTGGCCGCACTCAGCATTTGCTTGATTTGGCTGATTCGCCATGTACTGGTAAAACCCATCACCCGCGTATCGCGCATCATTACCGAAATGAGCACCGATGGCCGCTTTGATTTGACCTCGCGCGTCCCCGTGACAAGCGATGACGAAGTCGGCGTACTATCGCAAAGCTTTAACCAGTTGTTAGCGACTGTCGAATTAACGTTGAGCGATGTAAAAACGAATATCCACCAAGTAAGCCTATGGCTCGGTAAATTTGAAGATATCAGCCGTAATGCCAGTCACACGACACTCGAACAAAAAAACATTACCGATAAAGCACTCGCCCATGTACAAGAGCTTCAGCGCGCGATTACCGGTATTGTCGACAGTACTGAAATCACCGCATCCGATTGCCAGCAATCCTTGCACGTTGCACAAGAGCGCAAACATGATGTAGAAGAAAACCTGCGATTAGTTCGAAGCTTAGTGGCGGAACTTGATAAAAACGCGTCCAAATCAAACGAACTCAAAGCGGCTAGTCGATCTATCGGTAGCGTGTTGGATGTCATTAAAAATATTGCCGAACAAACAAACCTGCTGGCCCTAAATGCTGCAATTGAAGCCGCCCGCGCGGGGGAATCGGGCCGAGGTTTTGCGGTAGTTGCCGATGAGGTCCGCACCCTCGCGCAACGCACACAAGACTCCACCTCGGAAATTGAATCCATTATTGCAGAGCTACAAGTTAAGGCAGAAGAGGCCTTTACCAGCGCCCAGCAAGGCCAAGGGCTGGCAAACCAAGCCATTACCCTAACGGAAAAAAGCGCACACTCCTATCACCTCATCGCAGAAAAACTTCAAGCGATCAACAATAAAATACAAGAGGTGGTCCACGCCGCAGAAATGCAGCATGCGCTGAGCCGCGAGGTCAATATCCAGATGCAGCAGGCCCAGCAGGGCTCGCAAAACCTAGCCCTAGAAATCCAAAAAATGCACAGCGAATCGTCCGTCGTGCACTGTGCCGAGAAAAAACTCAACGAAGACCTTAACCGATTTCAGTTTAAGCGTTAATGCGCAAATTTAAGCCCTTAGAGCACGCCTCTATAGCAAGGTTTAGCCGGTTTCGAAGTATCAGGTTCCGAACGATCAGATAGCCGTAAAAGCTGCTTGAAGGCCGTTGAAAATTCACGCTAAAGGCCTCGCAGTTAAGCAATTAATATGTATGGAAATGTACAGAGTGCACGCTGGAACAGATTTTTACAGCGCAAATTTTCGAGGCGGTTACCGGTAACACTTAAAGGACACTGCTAAACATAAACCGTACGGTTACGCCCCGTTTTTTTGGCGCGGTAAAGAGCCTCGTCGGCGCGCTTAAAGCACTGACTAAAACCCTCTTGCGGCGCGAATAGCGTCGCGCCAATACTCACCGTAACCTGCAGGTTATCATCTAAATCAGAAAAGTGAGTTTGCGCAATGGCTTGACGCGTTTTTTCGCTTAGCGATTGAACCGTTTGGGCATTTACGCCAGGGCAAACCAGCAAGAATTCTTCGCCGCCCCAGCGTCCTAATACATCACTGCGGCGCACGTTGCTTTGCATTACATCCACTACCTGCTTGAGTATATCGTCCCCCTTGTCATGCCCATAGACGTCGTTAATTTCCTTAAAGTGGTCTATATCAATCACTAGCATGCCTGTGACTTCGTTTTGCCGCGAGGTTTGTAAAATGGTTTTTACCGACAACTGAATACCCAACCGGTTTAACACACCCGTTAACGGGTCGAGGGTCGATAAGCGTTTGTAATGCAGGCTTTGGCCTCGCCAGTTTATCGCCTTCGCTATCCACCCCCCGAGTATCAGAAAAATAATGGCGTAACCTAAAAATGCCCAAGGTGTAAGCCAGGGTGCCGCACGCGTTTTTAAAACGATGGGGGTCGACATCACCCAATCGCCGCCTCGCCTGCGCGCGCGCACATAAAATTCATAACGCCCCGCGGGCAAATTGGTATAAGTGGCCGATCGACTATCGCTCACGCTGCGCCAGTTGTCGTCAAAGCCCTGTAGTTTATAGGAGTAGGTTAGATTGGCCGCATCGCGATAATTCACCGCGGTATATGAAAAGCCAATCATATTATCGTGATAGGACAGCTTAATCGTGGGGTTAAACAAGGTGCTACTCTCAAGCGGGTATTCCCCCGGACTCACCGGTTTCGCCAGCAGACTAAACCCAGTGACATAGACAGGAAATTGCGCATTTCTGGGTTGCAGCTGTTCGGGCCTAAAGCGGTTTAGCCCCTCGGCACCGCCAACGTAAAAATAACCATCGTCGGCATGAATAAAAGCGTTGCGATTAAAATTATTACCTGCGAGACCGTTGTCTTGACTAAATACGGATAATTCGAGGGTGGTCGGATCGATCAATACCAAACCATTAATAGTGGCCACCCAAACTCGGCCTGTTTGGTCACTGAGAATTGCCGAGGCGGTCAAAGCCGGCATGCCATCTCTGCGACCAAAATGCTTGATAAGCTCGCCGTCGGGCGACAACCAAAACACGCCCTTATCCTGAGTGCCCACCCAAATGGATTCATCGTCCGCTTCGTACAACGCAGTAATGCGCTTACTAAAAGCCTCTTTTAAATGGTTGTAACGCAACCAATGTTTAAAGCCTGTAGTAGGGCCAAGGTATTCATCTAAGCCGCCGTGGGTACCCAGTAATATCGCGCCATTTTTGCGTTCAATAACTCGCCAAATAAAATCGTGCGAAAGGCTCGCAGGGTCGGTTTCATCAGCCTGATAGTGAACGGCGGTTGACAAGTCGGGCGCAAGTTCGATTAAACCGTTAAGCTCACTGGCTATCCAAAGGCGTCCGTCCTCTGCTTTAAGGATGTCCCATACAAACCGACTACTGGCAACCACACTGGGTAGCTCACCATTATTTAACAAGGTAACTTTTCCGCTGGGAATATCAAACGCCACTAGGCCGCCCGACCATGTCCCTAACCACAATGTATTGTCGTCAATTTGCGCTATGGATAAAACAGCCTTGGCAGGCAAGCCGGAATTGGCGGCGGTATAACGGCGAAACTCCCCCGTGTTGGGGTCCATGGCATTTAAGCCGTCTTCGGTGCCTACCCACAGCGTGCCATCAGTCCCTTGCAACAATGCTAAAATCGAGCTGTGGCTAAGCGTAGAGGGCACCACGGGGTCGTGACTGTAGGTTTGAATCAGCTTTTTATCGTTGTTAAAGTAGCTCACCCCGCGATCAAATGTTCCCACCCAAATATCGTTATTTTTGTCCTCGAAGACAACCCGCGCTTGGTCTGAGACGAGTGATCGACTATCGTGAGGCCTGTGGCGCTCGGGAATAAACCGCTGCTTGGACTCATCAAAGCGCAATACGCCACCTTGGTCCATGGCGATCCAGATGGTGTTCGTGTGGTCCTCGTAAATATCCCAAATAACATCACTGGTAAAACCTTGCTCCCCATGAGTAGCTTGGCTGTAATTAAGTAAGTGCTCGCCGTCTGCCGAAAAAACACTTATGCCCCCACCATACGTGCCCACCCATAATCGGCGCTTGCTGTCTAACAACAGGGTTTTCACCCTATCGCTTAGCAGTGGTGAACGTTGGCTGGGTGCGACACCTTCGCTCATTTCAGCCCGAAAATGCCTAACCACGCCCTGTGCTGGGTGATAACGAAAAAGGCCATTAAACGCGGTCGCAATCCAAAGATAACCGGCATCATCCAGCAGCAAGTCAACGACCGTGCTATTTCGATAATCAGCCTTTTGAGAAATAAACGAAACGGGGCGTAGTTCCCGCTCTCCAGAATAATAAAATAAACCAGAGCGGCCACCAATATACGCATGACCATTGTCCAGCAGCGCCAGCGCTTGCATTGAGGAGCCGCCCGGCGGCTTATTGGGCCAGGAAAAATCGCAGTCGAACGCTTCTTTTCTGCTTTTGTACAGGCATAGGCCGGACTCAGTTGCCACCCATAGCGTGCCCTCTGCGTCGACCTTCAGGGTGCGAATATAGCTGCTAATCAGACTGTGTGGATTCTCAGGCTCATGTACAAAAACGCGCAAATCATGTCCATCATAACGCCCTAATCCGACTTCACCGGCAAACCAAATAAACCCCAGCGGGTCTTGAGCCATTGCATTAATGCCACCCACTTGGCGGACTTGCGCATCGCTGAGCGGTGCTTTAAATGACATTCCGGCATAGCAAGGGCTAGCCAACAATAGCGCCGCTAGCGCTCCCCACCAAAACTGGAGCGACGCGATAAACGGACGAGCTGGAGGCTTGACTGCCGCGTCACTTATCTGACTTTTTAAGCATTTACTTTTAATGCTTTTAAAAAATGACAAAAAAATCAACACATAGTATCCGTTACCGCAAACTCTTATTCACCTCACCCTAAACACAACGCGTATTTGGTGATTTTCGCACCGACAGACTTGTGTGTTGGGCAATTAAATCGCTTACTATTAAGGGTAGCTGAGTTTCTACGGACAATAACCTCACCCATCTTTGCACCGAGCCGGCCATTTTGCGACACAATAGCGCAACGCAGACGCTACTTTACCGCAGGCTGTGACCGAGATAACGCATTACATTTGATTACACTTTGCCGCTTGCCCCGAGCGGGCGAGAATAACAATACTGTCGTCCGAGCAAGGATGCCCGAGGGATAGCCCTTTCGCTAAGGGGCGCCAAGCTAAGGCAAGGGTAAAAGGAGGATCGGCATGAAGCTCGCAGACGGT
Organism: Marinagarivorans sp.; assembly: GCA_036554385.1. Classification (GTDB taxonomy): domain Bacteria; phylum Pseudomonadota; class Gammaproteobacteria; order Pseudomonadales; family Cellvibrionaceae; genus Marinagarivorans. The sequence continues at coordinate 6,093 of DATBNJ010000022.1, forward strand.
CGCTTATTTTTCGATGTATCGCTTTGGCGGTGTCATTGCGTTGCGACCTAAAGTCACGTTTTTGCACCAAGGAAGGTGCCTGTATTGCACACGGGCTGCTTAACGCAGCGACAACGCCTATAATGGCCACCTTTCGCACCGTTGCGAGCCCAAATTAGGTAGCCATTGTGTCCAGCATATTAGATTTACAACTCCACCCTCGCCTGCAAAAAGCCATCGATCAGCTTGGCTTTACCGAGGCCACCGACGTGCAATCCCGCACCATTCCGGCCGCCCGCGAAGGCAAAGACCTGATGGTCTCGGCCAAAACCGGTGGCGGAAAAACGGCGGCCTTTTTACTGCCGATGTTAGAGCGCTTTTTAGCCGAGGACCGGCCACGCTCAAGCACACGCGGCCTAATCCTGCTACCCACCCGCGAGCTAGCGTTGCAAACGCAGCAAGCCTTTCAGGATATGGCGACTTTCACCCACCTCAAGTGCGGGCTCATCATAGGCGGCGAAGCCTACAAATACCAAGTCGCCAACATTCGCAAAAATCCCGAGGTATTAATCGCCACCCCCGGCCGCTTGGTCGAACATATTGAAAAGGGCAACGTCGACTTCAACGACCTTGAAGTGCTAGTACTCGACGAAGCCGACCGCATGCTCGATATGGGTTTTGCCGAGGACATGCACACCATCGCCACTCGTTGCGCGCCCGACCGTCAAACCCTGCTGTTCTCGGCCACACTGAAGCACGTCGGCATAAACGAAGTTAGCAAGCAGCTTAAAGACCCGATCCGGTTTGAGATCGACAGCATCGCCAACGGCCACAGCAATATTGTTCAAGAACGCATCTTCGCCGACGATGACAAGCACAAAGCCAATATCGTTGAGGGGCTGATCAAGGAAGACGAGCCCAAACGAGTGATTATCTTCTGTAAAACCCGCGAGCAAACGGAGCGCTTAAGTCACTTGCTCAATTACAAGAAGTTTAAGTGTGGTTACATTCACGGCGAATTAAGCCAAAGCTTGCGCAAGCAAATTTTGAATCAATTTAAAGATGACAAACTACAAATCATTGTCGCCACCGACGTGGCAGCGCGTGGCCTCGACATTAAAAACGTCGATTTAGTCATTAACTACACCGTGGCCCACTCCGGTGATGACCACGTGCACCGCATTGGCCGCACCGGTCGCTCCGATGCCAACGGAAAAGCCGTCACCCTTATTAACGCCCTCGACTTCAACTTGATGTCGAGCATTGAGCGCTATCTTAAAATTCGCCTTACAACACGTAAAATTAAAGGCTTAGAGGGCAGCTACAGCGGCCCCAAAAAAGTGAAAGCCTCCGGCAAAGCGGCAAGCACCAAAAAACGCAAACCCTCAGGCGATAAAAAAACCAACGCTAAAAAGACCGCCACTAAAAAACCGAAAGAAGCGCCAAGCCGCCGCGACGCCATAAGCACATCCGGCGACGGCTCCGCACCCTTACGCCGAAAAAAGTGACCCTCAGGGATGAGGGAAATGCAGAAGATCGTCTGGAACGATCTCTGTGAACCCTCAGGGATGAGGGAAATGCAGAAGATCGTCTGGAACGATCTTTGTAGAACATCATTTCCGCATTAGTGCCAAAAAAATGGCTTATGGCGGCTATTAAACGCGCCAGTGATTATCCTATATAACTTAGAGTCCTTTTAATATTTCAGCTAGAGGTTTTGGTAATAACAAAGCCCGCATATAGCTAACGCATTCCACTTATCCGCTAAATCTACCAGAGCCTAATTTTTTACTGCCCTTCGCGAATGTTTGGCTATGCTTTAGTTATTGCTGATGATTGTGAGGGACGAGGAATGACTGTTACAGCCGACAAGGCCATTGTTAAACGTGTTAAAGCCATGCTGAAAAGCGGAAAATACCTGTATGAAGCGCTGGCAGCCGAGGGCATTAGCTCTAACCGCTGGTATCGCATCTGTGCGTCGCTGAATGTAAGCGTGCCCGGTCCGCGCGGAAAAATTCCTACGACCTATACCCCCGAGCGTGTCAAGCAGGTGAAAAAGCGTATTAATAATGGTGAGTTATTAAAGGATGTCGCGAAGGACATGGGCATGGACCCGCGCAATTTAGCCCGTTACTGCCGAAACAATGGCATTACCCTTTTTACCAAAAAAGCACTGGCCGAAAACTACAAAAAACGCGGCGAGGCAATGCGTGGTCAAAAACGCAAACCCTATACCGCTAGAAATGGTGCACCGCTAAAACGGGCACAGGTATTAAAGCTCTTAAAA
>DATBNJ010000335.1:0-12930 GCA_036554385.1 Marinagarivorans sp.
ATACTGTCGAGGCTAATTTTTCTAAGCCCCAAGTTGCTGCTGTCGAACTCCATTTCACCGTTATAAACCACTTTTATTTTGCCTTTGAGCCACTCGCCAGAGGTTAGCTGCAACCAGTCCCACTTGTCGTTAAATGCATTCTCTGTACGTTGTAAAAAGACATCCTCGGCAACTTCGTCGGGAATGATTGGCGCACCAAACAGGGGGATAGGTATCGAGTAGACAAAAACAAATAACAAAAGCTGACAGCGCATCGAAAATTCTCGATGGGTAATCATGGGTACCTCGTTTAGTGCGATCTTGATGTTGCGCGGGCATTTTGACGTGTGCGTAAATACTAGCAATATAGCAGCGCCACAGAAAATTTATAACCAATTCTACGGCTAAAACTTTGCAGGCCGCCGTATCGGCAATACGGTTGTTAAAGGGACGCTATTATATTCATCGTGCAAAACCACAGTTGCTATATACTTTCAATCGTCGACAAAAGGCCGGATGGGAGTGATCAGTGAAACGTTTATCGCGAATATTAGTGGCATATTTATGGTGTTTGCTGTGGTTGTGCCTCGCTCCCAAGGCTTTGGGGCAAGTTGCGTTAGATAGCAATCTGCTCAGCAGCACAGTCGTAAGCCAATCAGATGTTGAACGCCAGCTTGCAGCGCTCGAAAACAATACGCAGATCAGCGCTTCGGAGCGTGAAAGGCTTAAAGCACATTACACAACGATATTAGAAAATCTGGCAAAACGGGCGTCCTATGAAGCGCAAGCCGATGAATATCGGGATCTGCAGCAGCACGCTGATGAAGCGGTTGAAACCATTACCAATAAGTTGACAAACCGCCAGCAGCGCTCGGCGGTTGCGCTTATTGATACCGGCTTGTCGACCACCGAACTGCAAGCCTTGCTCGCTCAGAAAACGTTGGCGTTAGATGCGGCGCAAGAAAAACGGCAAAGCATTGATGCCGCATTGAACGGTCCGGTTAACACAGTGTCATCTATTCGGCAGCGCTTAAGTGATATTCGAGCTGAGCGGGAAAACCTCTCTAAAGAACTGGCGCAGCTTGAGGCAAACGTTTCAAGTGGTCAGCAGCATAAAGTGACTGTGTGGTCGTTGCAAAGTGAAGTCGGGTTACTCGCTGAAGAGGCGAATATGCTAGAGCTGAAGCTGTCGAGCGCGCCGATGAAAGCGCGTTTACTCGTAGCTGAAAAAGCCCTGCAGCAAGACATCGAAAACGCATTGTCACAAGAAGTCGAAAGACTACAAGAGATGTTAAGTCAGCGTCGTACCGAAGAGGCTCAAGCCTCGCTTGAAACAGCGCAAACATTATCCGAAAGTGGTCAAGCATTAAGCGAGCAAGTCGCCGCTTATGTCGATAAAAATAAACGGCTCAGTCTTGAGCTCGCACAGCTGGCCGGCGATCTCAATCGAACCACCGAGCGTTCACAGCTCGCCAAGGAACAGCTCAACTACGTCAACAACCGTTATCACACCATCAGACAAAAACTGGAAATCGTGGGTTTGTCTGAAGCGCTAGGGCAGTTACTTGCTGATCGAAAAGATGATTTGCCGCAGATTGCCAGCTATCGACAAGAGCGTGATCTGCTGCTCGACGCAATAACCGAGGCATCACTGCGAAAGCTGGAAATTCAGGGGGAATTAAGTTATCAGTACCAATTAGCGGAAGATAAAACGGCTTTGCTGCAAAGTTTACCTGTCGAAGCTCAAGCGGCACGTGCTGATTTTATCGATCAAATCGTTGCTAACCGTTTGAGCTTGTTAAAAAAGTTAGAAGCCGATAACAGCGTTTACATGCGCGTGCTATCGGATGTTGACTACGACTTGATCGAGTTGATTAAAGTGACTGATCAATTTGATGAATTTTTGGTCCGCAAGCTGATGTGGGTGCGCACATCGTCACCGCTTTATGCCTATTCATTTGACAATATTGCCAGTGAGTTAAGTGCATTTTTAGCCTATTACCGAGATATGAGCTATTCGGCCGCACTACTCGACGCCTTGCCTTCATTTGGGGGGTGGCTGTTACTGTTATTGGCCGCAGGGCTTGCGGTGGCCAAACGCTGGCTACTGCAGCAGCAAACACTTGCCATGACGCAAATGTTTCAGCGCTCGCACGCCAGCTTAACACCCGCACTTAAATATTTAGTGCTCGTGGCCTTGCAGGCGCTACCACTGACGCTGTTGGCGTTTGTCATGACGCGAATGGTCGATGTTGCTGTTATCCCCAAAGCGCATGCATCGTTGGTGGGTTCGTTGTGGTTGTATCTTTTTTGTGCCGATTTTATTGCCCGCCTCTTGCGTACAGATGGCTTTGTGCAGCGTTATTTTCGCTGGCCCAACGAGGTGCTAGGCGACCTTAGGTGTTGCTTTAAACGACTGCGCAATTTAGTTGTTTTACCGCTGCTCGTCATTACCGTTATTCCTTGGCATCTTTTCGCCAGTAAAGGCAGCGGCTTTCTCGGAGGGCTCGTGATTTGTGTGTCGATTTGCAGCCTTGCTTATAGCCTATCGTCGTTTATTTCGCGCAAATACGCACTGGTGGCCAGTATTAAACATCGCCGGCTGGTGCGGCCCGCATCGCGCTTGCAGGTTATGGTTAGCGTTATTTTAGTCGGTGGTCCGATTATTTGGGCGCTTAGCTTGCTGCTAGGCTACAGGTACGCGTCCATCGTGTTAGCTGGGCGGGTTTTTGAAACCGTGTTGGTTTTCCCCTTTATTACGCTTTTTTATCTAGTGGCCGAGCGGGGGCTTATGGAGTTTCAAACTCGCGTAAAATTAAATCGCAAGCAATTAGAGGCGCAGGCATCTAAAGCGGCCGAGCAAGAGTCCCCCTTAGCCGAAGAAGGCTCCGGCCCGGTTGTTGTTGACGATGATCGAACGCGCTCGTTAGATGAGTTGGCGGAGGAAACCCAAAAACTATTAAAGTCGGTTTTTCTCGTTGTTACACTGTTTGTGATGGGCGTGATTTGGTCAACCGTTTTGCCCGCGCTGGCTATTTTTGATGAAGTCACCCTTTGGAACATTTCGACCGTTATCGACGGTAGTGATGTCGTTAAGCCTTTTACCTTAAGCAGCTTGTTGTTTTTATTGGTCGGTGGCGCGGTGGCTTATATTGTTGTGCGCCGTCTGCCTGCGTTTGTCGAGATGGTGCTGCTAAGTCGCATAAATATGGGTAACGGTAGCCGCTATGCGATTACCACGTTAATGTCTTATGCGTTATTGGGCATTGCGGTAAGCTACATCGGACATGCCATCGGCTTTGGATGGAGCAAAATCCAATGGGCGGTGGCAGCCTTAAGCGTTGGCATAGGCTTTGGTTTACAGGAGATAGTGGCGAATTTTATCAGCGGTATTATCATATTGTTTGAGCGTCCCATACGCGTTGGTGATTTAGTCACCATCAATGGTCAAACGGGTGTTGTCCATCGCATCCAAATTCGCGCAACCACATTGCGAGATTTCGACAATAAAGAGTTGTTGGTGCCCAATAAAGAGTTTATTACCAGCTCGCTGTTAAACTGGACGCTCAGCGACAAAGAGGTCCGAATTCTTTTACCGGTCGGCATCGCTTACGGCAGCGATGTCGACTTGGCGCTTGAGTTGTTAGAGCAGGCCGCCGTAGAACACCCCGAGGTGCTCGAAGAGCCAGCACCGATGGTCACCTTCGAAAGCTTTGGCGATAATGCGTTGTCGCTTTACCTGCGCTGTCGCATTGCATCTGTCGATGATCGTTTGCAGATTGTGACCGAGCTGCATAAAGCCATTAACGCAAAATATAACGCGGCGGGAATTGCCATTGCCTTTCCTCAGCGAGATTTGCACGTGGACTTTGCCGCGCCGTTGGAGGTCGTGTTGAAAAAGCCGGCGCCTAAGGCCTCGGCTTAACGCCCCAGCTTGTGTTTAACGCCTTCGCGCAGTGACTGAATCGCGGCGTAAAAGACGGGGATCACCGGGGTGCCGACGACAAGGGCCGTTAGCATTCCCCACATCACGGTATGCCCCAAAGACATTTGGCTAAACATGCCGGCCCCCGATGCAAAAACTAAAGGTAGTATGCCAAGGACAAAAGAAAGTGCCGTCATGCAGACCGCTCTAAAACGCACAGAAGCGGCTTGTTGGGCGGCGTTAATAATCGATAAGCCTTGTACTTCTCTTAACTCCTTGGCGAATTCGACGATAAGAATAGCATTTTTTGCCGCCAGCCCAATGAGTAGTACTAAACCAACTTGGGCGAAAAGGTCGAGCGCGCCAAGTTGTGGAATACCGATTAATCCCGCTAGTAGTAATCCGCCAATGGCGCCGGCAACGGCAATGGGCACAACTAAAATAATGGCCGCCGGTATGGACCAACTTTCATACTGGGCGACTAAAAACAAGTACACAAACACAAGTGCAAGTATAAAAGCGATGATCGCTTGATTACCCGCTTTAGCCTCTTGATACGACATGCCGGTGTATTCGATTTGGTAGCCGCTGGGTAGATTCTCCCGCGCTAGGCGCTCCATTTCCGCCATGGCGGCACCACTGGATACGCCAGCTGCGGGGCTTGCGCGTAATATGGCGGCGCGATACAGGTTATAGCGGCTGCCGACATCTGCACCGAGCGTTGGCTGGACGTCGATAAGCGTTGATAGCGGAATCATTTTTCCCGTGCTGGCACGCACGTGTAACGCTTGAATATCACTTAATTGCGAGCGATATTCTGGTGCCGCCTGCATCATCACACGATAGGTTTGGCCAAACATGGAAAAGTCGTTTACGTACGCCGAGCCCAACTGTGTTTGCAGTGTGCTAAATATGTTGCCGAGAGGGATTTTTAATAATTTGGCTTTTTCCCTGTCGATATCAATAAAGTACTGCGGCACATTGGCGCGAAAAGTCGTTGATGCGCTACTGATAAGTGGCGACTGGTTGGCCGCTGCAACAAGGCTTTGCACGGCGCCGGCTAGTTCTGCATGGCTGCGCCCTTGAGTGTCTTCAATGGCGACTTCCAAACCGCCCACTAACCCCATACCGGGAATCGAAGGTGGAGGGAATACTTGAACTAAAGCTTCCGGGATCATTCGATAGGCTTGCGCGTTGATCCGCGCGGCGACAGAAAATGATAAGTCTTTAAACCCTGGCCGATCGTCCCAGTGCTTCAGTACGATAAACCCAGTTCCACCGTTGCTTTGCGCTGCGCTAGATAAAATGGAATAACCGGATAAAAAAGTTGCCGACTCAACGGCGGGGTCATTCTTTATCAGCGTCGCCAAGTTATCCATAACCGCTTGAGTGCGGGTAATCGAAGCGGCATCGGGCAATTGCACGTTGACGATAAGCACGCCTTTATCCTCAACGGGAACAAACCCGGTCGGAATCGTTTGAGTACCCCATATTAAGCCCGCCATCAAGACCATAAAAATACCGCCAACCCATAGTTTTCTGAGCAGTAGTGTTGAAACCACAGCTGAAAACCGATGGGTGATGCCGGTAAAGCGGCGGTTAAACCATTGAAACCATCGGGCCTCTTTTTCGCTACGCTTAATTACGAGGCTTGCCACGGCGGGGCTTAGCGTTAGTGCACAAACTGACGACAGCACCACGGCCACGCAAATGGTTACGGCAAATTGGTTATACATCACCCCGGTGATGCCGGGGAGTAAGGCGACGGGTACAAACACTGCCAATAACACCAGCGTCGTCGCGATAATCGGGCCCGAAACTTCCTCCATTGTTTGGGTCACGGCTTGCTTGGTTGTTAACCGCGGATTTTCTCGAAGGTGGCGGTCGGTATTTTCAACCACTAAAATGGCGTCATCAACGACAATGCCAATTGCCAGTATCAAGCCAAACAGCGTCACGGTATTAATGGTCATGCCAGCCATCAAAAGCACAGCGAAGGTGCCAATTAACGAAACGGGGATGGCAATAGTCGGCACCAGTGTTGGGCGCCAATTGCCGAGAAATACAAAGGTAATTAATACAACAAGTAGCACGGCTTGAAACAAGGATGTCGTCACTTGTTGGATGGATACCGCGACATAGCGGGTGGTATCGTAGCCGATATCGTACGCCAGACCCGCTGGAAAACCGTCGCGCATTGCTGCGAGTGTTGCTTTCACGTCGGCGCCAGTAATCAACGAATTTGCGCCGGGTGATAAGTACAGCGCCATGACCGTGGCGGGACGGTTTTTGTAGCTGCCGCTGACTTTGTAGTCGAGCTGCCCAAGCTCAATTTTTGCTACATCTTTTACGCGAACCACCGCACCGTCATCGGAAACGCGCAATATGATATTTTCAAATTCTTGCACACTTTTTAAACGGCCTTTGAGCTGCAGCGTGTACTCGGTACTTAATTCGCCATCGTAAGGCGGTGCGCCAATTTTGCCAGCGGGAGCTTGAATATTTTGCTCGCTGAGCGCACTGCTGATATCTGCCGTGGTGATTTCAAGCGCGGTCATTTGTGCCGGCTTTAACCACAGGCGCATAGAGTAATCGGCTGTGCTGAAAACTACCGCATCTGATACACCGGCAACGCGTTTAAGGCGGTTCTGAATGTTGATGAGGCTGTAATTTGCGATAAAAAGCTCGTCCAAACTGCCGTCGGGAGAGTAAAGATTTACCGTAAATAAAATATCGGGAGAAATTTTCGAAATGGTTAGGCCTTGCGCTCTAACGTCAGCCGGTAGCGAGGGCTCGGCGAGTTTGACGCGATTTTGCACCCGCACTAGCGCCATATCGGGGTCGTCGCCGACATCAAAGGTGATGGTTAAATTGTAGCTTCCATCATTGGCAGAGTTCGATGACATGTATGCCATGCCTTCAACACCATTGACGACATCCTCGATAACCTGACCGACGCTTTCCTCCATCACGGTGGCGGAAGCGCCCGGCCATTTAGCCTGCACTTTCACTTGCGGCGGCGCGACCTCTGGGTATTCAGATACCGGTAAGAGCCGGTTGGCGATCAGACCCGCTAGGGTAATGACTAAAGCGATGACCATGGCAAACTTGGGGCGCTCGATAAATGTTTTGCTGATCACGGCCGTTAGCCCTCGCTAGGAGATGTCGCAGGAGCGTATGGGATGGGCACAACGCGATCGCCGGGGCGCGCTTTTTGAACGCCGCGAATAATGACCTGCTCTCCGGCATCTAAGCCAGAGTTAATAAGCACGTTTTCGCTGGCGCGCTCACCGGTAACGACATTTTTACGAACCACAGTGTTATTTTTGTCGACGGTCAATACATAGGTGCCTTGTTGGTCGACCTGAATAGTTGCTTGTGGGACCATCAAGTTTTTTAGTGGCTGCGCTGCCCTGAGTACCGCATGAGCGTACATGCCAGGTCGCAGTGTGCCGTCGGGGTTATCGATTTGTGATCTCACCTCCACCGTGCCGCTTGCTGCGTCCACGCGGTTAGAAAAATAATCGATTTTACCCGTATGGGGGTACTGGCGGCCGTCGTTGAGCTCAAGCAATACTTCGATATCGTCAACGCTGACGTTTGAGTCGGGGCGTTGTGCAAAAAGCAGTAGCTTTTCGGGGATTTGAAAAACTAAATCCATATCGTCTCGCCCGACCAAAGTGGTCAAGGGGCCGTACTGAGGGCCGACGATATCGCCAATTGCCGGTGCGGAGCGGCCAATTTTGCCCTCTAGCGGTGCTTTGATGCTGGTATATTCCAGTTCGACCTGCGCGCTTTCAAATGCGGCGGCGGCTGACTCTGCCTGCGCGGCGGACTCCAGCTTTTTGGCCTCCAAGCTATCGAATTCCGATTCAGAAATAAAGCCATCTTTAACGAGCTTTTTTCCTCGTGCAAAGTTTTTTTTGGCAATTTGTTGGTTGGCTTGAGCTTGTGAAACCTCCGCTTTGGCGCGTGCCAATGCCGCCTTAAAGGGTGCTGGGTCCAAGTCGAAAAGCCGATCACCCTGTTTGACTTGATCGCCTTCTTTGAAATGAATCGCGGTCAGTCGACCGCTAACTTGCGCGCTAATATCGACGTCGCTGCGCGATTGAATGCGCGCATTGAAGCCGGTGCTGGGGTGATAGGGCTGTTCGCTCGCTTCGATCACAAACACCTCTGGCGGTGCTTTTTCGGTAGGGGTATTGTCACCGCAAGCAGTGAGGATAAGTGCGGCAAGAAAAAAATAATAGCGCATGGCTAGCTCCAAGCGTTAGTGGCCGTATATGGCGGGTACGGGTATCGAGTAGTACCAATTAAAAATTTTCTATGCTTTTGGTTTTAAGTTTGGTAAATCTCGGCCTTGACTGGCAACGTACCCTTCTGCGCATGCCGATAAAACGCTTTCTGGCGGAGCTCCGTATCGGTTACTCGACGGTAGTGATTCGCGGCGCGCAAGATTATCGCCTGCGAGTTCCGTGCCGGAGCATCAATTGCCAGTTTATTGGAATCTTCCCGCAGAGGTAAATGATATTGCACGACATAAAAATGGCAAGGGCGTAGTTTATTGTGCCAGCGTGTGGTTTTATGGGGCAGTTTTGATTATTTTTGACTCGGTTAGCCAATAAATAATGCCTGCCTGCTATATCGTAATACGCACAGGTGGCAGCCACGCGGCTGGTGGCGCGCCGCCTGCCGCGTGGTTTGTATGGTTTTTTTTGTCGCGAAACGCCATCCGCGGCGTTTCATAAAGTTGCAATAAAAAAGCGCAAAGTTCGGGTGAGCAAAGCCACCTAGAGCGATAGTCCAAGTCTCGTGATATCCGTGTGCCGTGATATATTGTGGCTAGCGGTTTTGCAAAGATGGTTAGGCTATTGCATTTTGCTAGTGACTCGATGGGCTGGACGGCCCCGTCACGATTCAATATTAAAAATTAGGAGCGATATCCTCATGGTGAATGCAACGGCAGCGCGAGTGTCATCAGCGTTGAAAAAGCGTAGAAAAGTCATTTTTTGGTGCTTGGCCTTGTTGTTGATTTACGGGCTTTGTTTGGGCGTGCTGCTGCCTTGGGTTATCAAATCCCAAGCCCAAAAAATCGCTGCCGAGCGCTTAGATCTTTCCTTAACGATAGAGCGGCTCCGCATTAATCCGTTTTTGTTTACCTTTGAAATCAAAAATCTTGCACTTAATGACAAACGTGAAATACCAGTAATTGGCTTCGAGCGGTTTTCGCTCGACTTTGAAACTTCCAGTTTATTTCGCTGGGCGTGGACCTTGGACCACATCGCGTTAACTGGCCTGCATGCCAATGTTGAGCGTTTTTCAGAAACCGACGATACCTTAACGCGGCTGCAGACTAAGTGGCTCGAGACGCAACCGCCTTCGCACGAAACTGAAACGCTCGAGCCAGCTATTGACGACCCAGACCAACAGCCCACCCGCTTTTTGGTGCGCCATATCACGCTGCAAGTGGCCAACATTGCGATTACCGATAAAGTGCCGGCGACGCCGTTTGAAACAGCTCTTGGCCCCGTTGCGCTTGAAGTTAATGAATTAACGACTCTGCCGGAGCGCATAGGCGTTCACGATATTATTGTTAGGGGCGATCAAGGCATCGAGCTGAGCTGGCGAGGCGATATCGAATTGACGCCGTTTGGCAGTCGGGGCCATATGACCGTTAAAGGGCCCTTTCCGGTTATTGCATCGCGTTATATGCAAGATAGGTTACCCGTCTCCGTCGACGAGGGCGCTGTATCAGTGGCGTTTGATTACCAGCTTGCGCTCGATGAGGTCCTTGCCGTGGCACTCGATAATATCAATGTCACCGTCGATGAGCTTAAAGTCACGGATAGAGCAACGGCGCAACCGCTTTACAGTTTGGCGCAGCTGTCGGTTTCGAATGCGCGCTTTGTTTGGCCAGAACAGTTAGTCGTAGTTCCCAAAATAGCCTTAGATGGCGGCGAGCTCTGGTTACAGCGCGACAGCGAGGGCTTGACCAATATCGAAAAAATCATGGCTCGCTTTGATGCCGATGGTTCGTCAGCTGCTGCAACGCCGAATAGCACTAAGAGTAAGGTTTCGGGGGGGCAAGTACCGAAAACATCCAAACCGGCGAGCGCATCTATGCCATCGTCGGCGAACGCCGCGGACTCGTCGCCCGCTTGGACTGTGACTAACGCCTTGTTCGAATTAAATGATTGGACAATACGCTGGGATGATCAGTCGCTTCCCCGCCCCGCAAATTATGAGATTACTGATATCGGGTTGGCGGTTCGCGACTACCGGTTTAAAGACGGTGCGGCGGTGACCTTCGACTATGGCCTCGCGTTACTCGACGGCACTGTAACCGGCAAGGGAACCGTGGTGCCCATGCCTTTTGGCCAGCTGGATGTTACAACCGCCATTGAGCGCATAACGTTGAGTGCATTGCAGCCGTATATCGAGCCGGTCGCCAAGGTCGCGCTAACAACGGGGCAGTTCGATGGCACGGCCACGGTCGCCTCAGCAGATGACGGCTTTGTCGTTGATAGTGATTTTTCGGTAAGTCAGTTAAGGGTTGTCGAAAATGCGACCGATAAAGATATTTTGCGGTGGCAGGCGCTAAGTTTTCAGGCGTTAAGCACCAGCACGCAAGCGAAAGAGCTGCTAATTAATCGCATTGTGCTCGATCAACCGTTTGCCGATTTTGCCATTGAGGATGACGGCACAACCACAATCGATAGGGTCTTGGTGGCCAGTGCAGAACAGGAACCCTCAGCGTCCGAACCTGCGCCAGTGGACAATACTCAAGAGACATTGGAAGAAGCCCCATTTGTCTTCAAAATTGGCAGTATTCAAGTTAATGAAGGCGGTGGCCTTTTTTCTGATGCGTCTTTGCCTTTACCGTTTGCGACTAAGATTCATAACTTAAACGGCGGTGTTTCGACGATCGACTCGCAAAGCCAAGCTACGGCAGATGTGCAAATGGAAGGTCAGCTTGACGAGTACGGCCTATTAAAAGTTGACGGCACGCTTAACCCATTTGCGTTTGATCAGCAATCGGACCTTAAACTGTTATTTAAAAACGTCAACGTGCCTAATTTTACCCCCTATTCAGTAAAATTTGCCGGCCGAAAAATCACCAATGGCCGGCTCGATTTAAATCTTCAGTACGCGTTCGATCAGGGCAAAATGCAAGGTAAAAATGACCTCGTATTAAAGTCGTTTGACCTTGGCGAATCGGTCGATCACCCCGGTGCTATGGACTTACCGCTCGACTTGGCCGTTGCGCTGTTGAAAGACGGCGACGGTAAAATCACCCTGAATATGCCCGTGGCGGGCGATGTTAACAGCCCAGAGTTTTCAGTTGGTGATATTGTCGGGCAAGCGCTGGTCAAGATTTTAAAAAGTGCGGTTACCTCACCGTTTAGGCTGCTGGCTGGGCTTGTGGGCGGTAATGCCGATGACTTTGGCAAAGTTGAGTTTTCGGCGGGCCGAAGCGACATTACGCCGCCCGAAAAAGAAAAGCTGGACTCGCTGGCAAAAGCGATGCTGGAACGGCCGGCGTTAGCGCTCAAGGTCGCAGGAATTTACGACCCCGCTCTGGATCTGCAAATGCTGCAAAACATGGCGTTTGAGCAACAGGCTAAGGCGGCTTTTGGTGAAAAGTTTGCAAGCCTTTCGCTCGCCTCTGAGGATTACATCGATTATTTGGAAGATGGCTATAAAGATGCTGCGCTTAGCCCACCGTTAAAAGTGTTAAAAGCGCAATTTATGGCGGACGGCGATAAAGACACCTTTGATAATCTAGCCTATGCCAAGGCCCTTAAGCAGCGTTTGGTCGAGCGAGTGACGATTGCTGACGACGCTTTGCTTCAGCTCGCCAATGCGCGCGCCAACAATGTTCAAACTGAGCTGTTGTCGCAGGGCATTAATGCAGAGCAAGTATCCGTTTTGGCGCCGGTTAATATTAAAGCGAAAAGTACCCAGCACTTGGTGATGGCGTTGGAGGTTTCTGTCGTACGCTAAGTGCTAAGTGCGCTATAAGTGTTGAAGGTATGAGGTCCTCAAAGGCTTGTCATATCGCGCGTCCATTCTTTATTGGTGTGTTGGCAAAACGTGTAGCTGCCGTTCGATGATGTACCGTTTTTGCTCAGAATAGAAATGGCGATATCGCGGCATAATTGCTGATTCTTTTGGTAGCTTGCGGTCACAACATTAACGCCCGAGTGTCCGCTTGCCTCGTTGTGCCATGAAAATGGGTGGCCGATATCCACCGTTTGCAGGGCGAGCCTTGCCGAGTTTTCCAGTTTGTCCCAGTCCGCTTGAGTGAGGTGGCGGGCTGGGGTGTCTTTAATTTGCCATTTGCCCTCGATTTTGCAAATGTCGAATTTATAGGATTCTCTTGCTTGGTCTTTTCCCAATAAAAAGAGTGATCGCCGGCACTGGATGCCTTCGCTTTGGTAGCTAAACCGCGCTTTGTATTTGCCGGCCAGCGCACTGCTTTGGCTGTGCCACGTGACTGCTTTATTGTCGGGCAAAGTATCCAGTGCCTCACCGACAAACGCTTTAAACTCGTTCATCTCTTCGGCCGTAAATTCAGTAATCAGTGAATCTCGTAGAAACTGCACATTAAGCGCATAACTTTTTTGAATCGTCGCAAAGCCGAGAGATAACGACAGCAGTGACGTACCTGCTGCCGTTAATACGCGTTTGTTTGCGCGAAGGGTCTTAGGTAGAGTCATAAGCCAGTCTCGTCAGTCTGAATGTTTGTGGGGTGGGCGCTTTTATTGGAAGCTGTCCCGTAGTGTTATAGGCTACTTTGCCTTACTATACCGTGGCAGTTTCAGTATGAGTAGTCGCGATTATGCTGGTTATTTTTAACGCTTATTTATGGATTGATATTATGAAGGGCGCTTCTAAAAATAGTAATTTTTTTGTGAGAGCAAGGAAGTACCGCCCGGAGAACCGCAGTTTACGTGGGGTAAATGAGGATTCGAGGACGGAACTGACGCCGCTATCGCGTAAAAAGTGCATTTTTAGAGGTGCCC
>DATBNJ010000104.1:0-3534 GCA_036554385.1 Marinagarivorans sp.
GGCACCATTGTTGATTGCCCATGCTTCATGGGCAATCAACAATGGTGCCAAATGCCTTAGGTTATGAGCAGCTTTGTCAGTTAGTAGGAAAAGCTGTGGTGATGGATTCCGGTGTTGCTCCAGTAGAAGTCATAAGGGAAACCTTGACTTAGAAGTCGAGTCGCAAGATGTGAAAGACGCCTATGAAATGGTTTTCGCCGTCGATCCAAGTAGGCGGTACGCGGTTTTTAAAAAAGCCGCGACAATGGTTCTCGAAGAGCCTTGGGAATGCGAACCGCTAGATGTTTTTTTTACGGAAATTAATAAACCAGAATCAGAATGACAGGACAGGCGCGCCTTAATAAAAAATTACCACTCAAATATATAGATCATTGCCCTGCTTGCTCGTCTTTTCGAAAATTTGCCGCTCGCTCCTGCCGCCCCAGCATAACCTCCATCCTTGGAGGCCTTTTTTGTAATTTCGCAGAAAGTTACCGATTCACACTACATGTGTTTACGGCGACGCTCACGGATATACGCTATCAAGCCAAGTAATAAACCGAAAGCAATGCCCGATTGGTTTGCATCTATCTCTGGCACTTCGTGAACGACGCTTACATCAATAGCCGACAGCTTAACGAAGTCTGATAAGTAATCTTGGTACGGGTTGTCACTTAGCACTTCCACGTTATCCAGTGGCCGCATGTGCGCACCAACCAACCAGCTATATGACGTTAAACCCTTTGGATTGGCGGCTACTGTGTTCCCTCGGTTCGCCACATCTAAAAAGTGTCCACCATCCCAGTGTTGAGCTAACCCATCATCCCACTTTTTGCCTACAAAAGTATCTCTCGCATACTGTCCGTAAGTAAACCGCGTAGCATCTGTCCCAGTATACGCAAGAATTGTCATATCGCTGTCGGCGTAACTCCAGTTAATATGTACAAAGTCTAGGCTAACGGCCTGATCAAAGCTCAATAACATCATTTCCGCGACAAGTCCGTGATTATCCAGCCCGTTGTCTGGCCAAAGCCCACCGATTCCTCCAGCACCCAAACCATCGCCACTTCCAGATACACTGACCCAGTCACGCCTAACATCATGACCAGTCTGGCCATATCTTTCTTCGTAATGGCCGGTGTTGTAACCGCCACTAAAGGCCGCAACACTTAGCTTGATGCCGCCCTCTGAAAAATGACGAGACATCGTATAATAGTCGCCTTCATAAGTTAAACCGAAGTCAGACTTGGCTCTTTCCGTTAAATCGAAGCTAACGGCGAAAGCTGATGTCGGTACAGCTAAAATAACTGCCGCTAGTCCTTGCAAGAAGTTCATTGGGATTCCTCATTTAAATATCTAAGTAGCTAAAACTAATCCGCGGGCACACTATATTTGTTATAACTGTTTGATATAGAAACAGATTGTATGGCCCTCATGAGCGCCAGTGTTGCTGCGTCGCAGACACAATGCAATTTTTACACCACGTACATAGATTAGCTCGATATTTTCAGTTAAAGTTTCTCGAAATATCTGCAAAAGCAGTATTGACGTGGCTTTAAGCGACACCGCTGACCAACCTGCGAGAAGCGACCTAAAGAGCCCATTTTGTACTGTAAAGCACCCAGTGTAAGCAGAGCCGACACCGGATCAATGGTGTCAGGGTCGTTGATTTCTTGCGGTTTGATAGCACTCGGACTTCGTGTCACCGCCGCGCAAAGTCGGTTGGCTTGGGCGGCCTGCCTTTTTTGAAAAAGGCTCTTTGAAGCGATCGCTGCCGAGCACCCAGGCTTTATTAGCGGCTGCGCAAATTTGGTCTAAGTCAGCTTCGCCTCAGCACCCTTTAAACAGTGCTCGGGAATCGGTTTTGCGAGCAGACTCGTGATCCCCGAGCTCCAAAAAACTAGGGTGAGGGGAGATCAAGCGAAATGTCTTGTCTGCAGCATTGTATTGGTAACAGGTGTAACCTTCGTGTGTCTCAAAGCAAGCAGCGCGGTTATTGCCACGCTAAAAAATAGGCTGCGCACAGCCAGGCAGGTACGGACAAAATGCTGGGCAGGCACCCCTAAAAGAATTTGTCCTTCAAATATATAGACCTCTGCTTGGGTTGTGAATTTTAGGGTAGCTGTCTTGTTGTAAGTGGTTTAGCCTATCGGGCTAAATTGATCTTTAGATATCACTCGTTAATTGATAAATAGGTCCCGTACACATGTATAAATTCCTTATAGCTTGTGCACTACTGTTTGCAGGCCTAAAGTTGCTCGGCTCAGGCGACGACCCGTCTGGCGCGAACACTATGTGTTTTTTCGGTAACTGTCTGGGCCCAAGTTTTGAAATTCAAGAGCGTAACTATTCGCCGGATGATGGTACTTTTACTATTACCGGCTACAAGGGGGATGAATTCACTTCGAATAGTTTCAATCTGAAGCCAGCACAGCGTTATGAGGGATTAAGTTTTGGTCTTGAAGATGCCTCTATGTATCGCGAGCTTACTGCTCGAAAGCGCTTGCATGTATTCAATGATAAAAACTTAAAAATTTATCAAAATAGATTTTCAGGTAAACAGAATCAATGCCCCGCAGGATGGGTTCACCAGCATCTAGAGCTTGTGTTGTTAATCCCGGTAGACGAGGATGTCGAACGCTCGCTCGAAACATTCGAATTAGACTTCGACCCAAATGGTACTCCATTCGCGCTCGAAGGCCATTTTTTAACATCACGCGAGTCTTACTTTATGCATAAAGGCAAGCGATACAACGTAACTCTAACAAAGCAAGAGTCTGCATTGAGTAACGTGGGTAGCGCACAGCATCCGGTGCACCACTTTCTCGTCACCGGCCTCCCGTAATATTTAAAGTCAGACACTTATAGTGACACACACTCTAACTTGCTTTTTTGGATATGCACTTAAGTGATACTTGGGCGTCGATCGGGCACCAATGTATTCCGTCGGCGTGGATCGGTAAAAATGTCGAGCAAGAAGCCTATAACTATGCCAAAGATACCCTACAACGCATGATCGACGCCGGTGTAAAACCGGACATGGTGCAGTGTGGCAACGAAAATAATTCGCGAGTCTCTGGCCAAACGATTTCTAATCGCAATGCCTTTGTCGGGATTTTAAATGCCTGTAACCGCGCCGTGCGCGAATTAGCGCCCGACGTTCCGCTGGTGGCGCAACATGGCAAACCGCGCCCCGCCGAAGGCTTTGCCGGCTGGGTCGATAGCCTGCTAGGCGCAAGCCCCACACTCGATGTCGACGCCGTGTGTGGCTCAACCTACGGAACCACCAATAACGGTGGCGACTGGCGGGAAATGTTCGGCTATGTGATTAACCGCTATAATAAGCCTGTGCTCAGCTGCGAATACACCGATAATCGTCGCGATTTAATTAACCCCATTATGCGTGAATTCCCCAATGGTATGGGCTGGGGCACCTTCTTATGGGAACCGGTCGTTTACGACAGGCCCATATTTGATCGCAATAATGCGGCTCGGCGGTTTACGCCCAATGCGAGGCTCGCCGAATACATCCGAGTCGCGCAAGCGTCTGGAATC
>DATBNJ010000109.1:0-8477 GCA_036554385.1 Marinagarivorans sp.
CAGCTCAAAACATTTAGTGGTTCAGTTGAGCAAGTTGTTAATGTTGATGTTAACCGGTGCTTGATGAATTAATGGGTGCTACGCATTGCTTAGGCGCTGACACCCCTAAGTTTTAGCGATTAATCAAATGCCGGAGTGGTAATGATAGCGACCGGATATCACCGTTATCGCTTTGGCATCGCCCCCATAAACCAAGCGAGGGGATCGTCGATCCGGCAGGATCAGAAGCCCGATAGATTCTCTTTAAGTGGTTCAGGTTTACCGATGCCCTTGAAAGGAGCGTATTGGGTGTCGGTAATCAGTTTGTTGATGCGCTTCAGTGTTTTTTTATTTTGTTGTTGCCCGTAAAGGCAGTTATTCCAAGCCACATCCATCCAGTATAGCAATCGCTTATTGGTGATACGTCTCATCCACCAGCTCCCACGCTTGAGTTTGTCCTGCTTTGTATTGTCTATGGGTTTTGCTAGGTGCGTGGCATGGGCGGAGGTGCACGGTAGCTGTGCGGTTTCCAGTAGGTTGTGCAAATATGGATGTGAGGGTGGTTATACAATAGTAATCAGCGGCTGGGCTCGGATTGACTCTCAGGATACCACTGGCTCTCTATTTTCTGGGCCGCTCAAGACGTCCGTGTGCGCTATACACGCGTTCCAGACGCGTGAATGCCCTGAAAATAGAGAGCCAGCGGTATTTAGATGCTGTAGATCCGCTGATGGTTTTAATGACTTGGGTGACACCGATTTTTTAAGCTGCAATGAAAACAAAAATGCAAAAGAAAAATTGATTCAGCTATTTTCTAATTTAGATGAATTTAAGTTAGCAAGGCGCGATGGCCCAGGCGGGGATGAGTATTTAGCTAAATACTTACCTGACAGTGAAGATGTTAGAAGGAGCGTGCGTGAGAGCATTGTTTCGGCTTTAGAGGAGGAGCATGCTGTACGTGGTTCCGGTTAAAGTAACCTCTTTAAATCAAGTGATTTTGACGGTGGGTGTACCAAAAGCTGAAACTATTCGGCGGAACCGCTGGGTAACTATTTTCAGGGCACTGAAGCGCCGGGAGCGCTTGAGTAGCGGCTAGGGATGGCTTGAGCGGCCCTGGAAATGGTTGCGCAGCGGGGCTCGGGCTTCCTGTATTCGCCATGCAGGACTTTATCTAACGGCAGTTCAATATAATCACCAGTTCCGGCTGCATAAACTTAAAGCTTTCGCTCACTCTAGCAAAAATCCTAACTTCTTCATTGCTGGTGTAACTTTTTAAGTGCTGGCAAGTCTGAGCGGGTGGGGCGTTTTAGGGTAGATTCTAAATTAGTGGGAGCAAAAATGAATAAAAGCTTGATTCTGCACGGCTATAGTTCGGTGTTGCTGTGTTTTTGCTTGGTTGCATTGTGCACCAGCGCTATCGCAGAGACCGAAGGGCTCAGCGATTTCCGTGCTGCGTTAAAACGTCTTCAGTCTACAGCCCCAATTTCGGTCAATGCTCAGTTTAAACGCTTTGGCCGTAGCGGTGAGAGTGACGAATTAATTGAGCGTGAAGGTGTAGTTAACCTGCGCTTAGAGGATGGCCCGAGTGGTTTAAGCGCTAGCTATTCGCCGGAACTTATCGCCCAGATGCACGGTGAAGAACTAGCGAAAATAGCAGATGAAAATGTTAAAACGCCGGCTATTAATGCCGTTGGGGATTTTCAGTACCGTGAGTGGGAAGAGTTGTTGTACCCTGCAGCGCAACTTGAAATCATGCTCGCGCGCTATGACTATGTTAACGAGACCATAGGCGAGTTAGATGGTCGGCCAGCTAGAGCGCTAACCTTTAGCATGACCAAAGATAAAATTGATAAAGGCTTTCGAAAGTACATTAAGCATTATGAAAATCAGCTTGTAGTGTGGATTGATGACACAGGTGTACCTATCGCCAGCCAAATCGTCGAGCAGGGGCGTGGCCGAATATTTATTGTGATTGGGTTTAAATTTAACAGTGAAGTTAATACCCGGTATCAGCAATACCAGGGCCGCTTAATCGCCGTTCGCCGAGAGGTCGAGGATGAAAGCTCCGGTGCGACTATGCAAAGCCAGCGGCATTTTATTGCAACATTAAGTCCAGAGGCGTCACCTTAATAGCAGCGTGAGTTTTTGGTGGGCACTAACTCGGCGTACGCGTAAAGAGTGCTCCAGGCAATCTGGTTGCATTTCTTCGTGCTTAGAGGGTGTTTTTGGGGCTGGTCGTCGATGGATAGGTTGAACTTAATAATAGTCATTCAACTCATGGTATTTTTCGATACAGTCGCTCATGTTAAATAAATCCCCAGCTTCAAGGGGCGGGTAGCATCAAATGTATGCGACTAATGAAACCGCGCCATTTCCTGCAGCTTTCGAAAACGGTTAAATTGCGGGTCAGAGGGCTTGATCTGGTCGCGCAGGGCAGTGAGCATATCGCTGATAACAACATCGAGATCGCCCGCGTCGCCTCGGTTATGTTTGCCGATATAGGCTTGGCATATATTCAGTTGAATGCCTATATGGCGAGGGAACAGCACTTGAGCGCGCTGAAAGCATTGGATGGCCTCGTCGTAACGCTGCTCGTTATACAGTTGGATGCCTTTTTTGTTCGTTTCCGCGAGGACTTTGCGGTTCTTTTTGCTGACCGGTTCGTCGAGCACTTCATCGAGCTTCTGCAGCGCTTTTTGATCATCTTCGTATAAAAGTTTTAGCTCGTCGGTGATTTCGTTGGCGCGCTTGTGATCGTTTAGGGTTCTAATCGCTTTAACACGAGCAATGTCGGTGACGACATTGCCTTGTTCCAGTTCGCAATACAGCGCTTCGGCCTGAAAGATGGACTGCTCGCCAATCACATGTTGGCGAGCCAGGTACTGTAGGCGCCCCTGTAGAAACTGCATGCGTAATAAATCGTCATCGGAAACGTCAAAATAATTGGTCGCCGCTTTCAGCATTTTTAGGGCTTCATCGGGCAGCTTTTCTTTTTCTTCTAATAGTACGGTTGGCATATCGGCTGTGTTCATGCCGAAGCGGTAGGCATCGTGCCAGTCGCCGTAGCAGCTGTGGTAGCCCAAGCGCACGCACTCGCGCAGTGCATCCAGTGCGGTGGGGATGTCGCCATTTTGCTCAGCGATGTTGGCGAGATTTTTTTGCCGAAGTATCGACGCGGGCGAGGCTCTAACGGCCGACGCGATGGCTTTTTGCAGGTTAGAAAAGTCGCCTTGCAAGTGATAGTTTTTGGCTAGCCCATCATAGGCAGCAAGGCAGTAGGGGTTGTCTTTAGTGATATCGTTAAACGCGGCGTTGGCCGCGTCGATATCGCCCCGCGCTTGGGCAACAAAAGCCAGGCCTAAGCGCACCCACTCCATCGGTTTGTCATCGATAATTTTTTGGTAGTGTGCTTCGGCGCGGTCGATATGGTTGGCTTGCAGTAGTACTTCGCCCAGTAACTTGCTGGCATAAGCGGCATTGCGTGCCGGCGGTTCGGCGAGCAACTCTAAGTATTGAATGGCCAGTTCGATATCGTCTTCATCCAGCGCTTTAAATACCGGCTCGAATTGCTTGTGCAAACTGAGTAGACGACTAACGCGGCGCTTCAGTACCACGGCGTTAATCGGCTTGGTGAGGTAGTCGTCAGCGGAACACTCGCTGGAGGCCATCACGGCCTGGCGAGAGGTGTCGGCGGTGACCATCATAAACAGTGTGGTGCGATCAATAATCTTGTTGTGGCGTAAAGCCTCGAGCAGCTGCTGACCGGTTTTACCTTTGCCAAGGTCGTAATCGCATAGCACCACGTCGTAATGATGGCTTTTGCAGGCCTCCATCGCTTGATTGCCGTTTTGAGCCACCTCGACCTTCGTCACGCCAAACGAATTTAGCATGCCATTGATCGCGGAGCGGAAGAAGGGGGAGTCCTCGACGACTAAAAAGCGTAGATTTTCGCCTGCAAACGCACCCACGTAACCACCTTAATTTTGGAATACTTGACTCAAATGTGTTCAATGAGTTTGGCTGACTTTGGCGCCTTCTGTGTTGTTTAACGGGCTAAAAAAGCGCGTTATGGGATAACCGGTATGCTTTGTGGGATGGATGCCTTGGGCTGGGCTGAGTTTTTCACTGAGCCGTTAGGCAGTTAAGTAGCCAAGGTAGTGGTCAAAATTCCAGCATTTGATACAATGCACGCCCTTTTTGTAGGGGTACTTCAAGTAGGGGTGCCTGCACGCAAGCCGCATCAGCCATGCGATGGCTGATGCGGCCGTGATAAACGACAAAAAGGCCGGTGGCTATGCCGCCTTAATGCGTTGGACTTGCGGTTCAATTAGCTGAATACACGAAAATTAAGAGGTCTACCATGAGCGCTATTGTTGTTGCCGCCATGTATAAGTTTGTTTCTCTTCCGGATTACGAAGCCCTGCGCGAGCCATTGTTGAACTTTTGCTTAGAGCACAACATTAAAGGTACATTGCTATTGGCCCACGAAGGCATCAATGGCACTGTATCGGGCACGCGTGAGGCTGTTGACAGTCTATTGGCTTACTTGCGCAAAGACTCGCGCTTTGCCGACATCGAGCACAAAGAGTCCTTTGAAGGCGACCTGCCGTTTTACCGCATGAAGGTTAAGCTCAAAAAAGAGATTGTCACCATGGGGGTCGAAGATATTGACCCGAATGAGACAGTGGGCACTTATCTCGACCCGCACGCGTGGAACGAAATGATCAGCGACCCAGAAGTGGTGCTGGTCGATACACGCAACTACTACGAATACAATATTGGCACTTTTAAGGGGGCTATCAACCCCGAGACCACGACGTTCCGTGAGTTTCCTGATTACGTCGCCAAAAACCTCGACCCCGCAAAGCACAAAAAAGTTGCGATGTTTTGCACCGGTGGCATTCGCTGCGAAAAATCCACCGCATACATGAAACAACAGGGCTTTGATGAGGTGTACCACCTAAAGGGCGGCATTCTCAAATACCTCGAAGAAATGCCCAAGGAAAAAACATTGTGGGAAGGCGAGTGTTTTGTATTTGATAACCGCGTTGCAGTTGATCACGACCTGAATAAAGGCAGCTACGACCAGTGTCACGGTTGTCGGCACCCCATTACCGAAGAAGATAAACAATCGCCGCAGTATATGAAAGGCGTTGCCTGCCCGCGCTGCTACGATTCGCAAACGCCTGAACAGCGTGCCCGCTTTGCCGAGCGTCAAAAGCAAATGGAGTTGGCAAGAGCGCGTAACCAAGCCCACATCGGCGCCGCGCCACCAGAGCGCCAAACCCGTAAAGCCGAGCAGGTATCTAGGTAGTTATTATCCCGAAATCGGTTTTTTTTTGCTGGGCACTAGCTAAGGGGTAGCTTTGTTCTGCAGTGCACTTTGAGCATTGTGGCACTGCTGATTGCAGCGCGGAAATTGTGCATTGCAAGACCACCCACTTTAATCGATTTTCCCCCTCTGCCGGAGTCACCGGCCAGGAGCTTTTTGTGATACGTATTAATGAATTGTCTTTGCCGTTAGACCATGCCCCGCACGCGCTGCACGAAGCTATCGCCAAGCGCTTAAATATTCCCTTAGACGATGTTATCGACTTTACGGTATTTAAACGCAGTTACGACGCCCGCAAAAAAAATACCGAAATTACCTTTGTGTATATTGTGGACGTAAACGTCCGCGATAGCGCCACTGTGTTGGCTGCGCTTGCGCATGATCGCCATATAGTGCCTGCCCCAGATACGCACTATTACCCCGTCGCCAAAGCGCCCGCGCAGCTGGCCGAGCGGCCGATAGTGGTTGGCTTTGGTCCGTGCGGATTGTTTGCTGCGCTAACCTTGGCGCAAATGGGCTTTAAGCCCATTGTATTGGAGCGTGGTCCAGAAGTGCGTCAGCGCACCAAAGACACGTGGAATTTATGGCGTAATAAAAAACTGATGCCAGAATCCAATGTGCAATTTGGTGAGGGTGGCGCCGGCTTATTTTCCGACGGCAAACTCTATAGTCAAATTAAAGACCCTAAATTTTATGGCCGCAAGGTTATGCAAGAGTTTGTAACAGCGGGCGCGCCGGAAGAAATCCTGTATGTGAGCAAACCCCACATAGGAACTTTTCGTTTGACCGGTGTGGTCGCCAGTATGCGCCAAGACATTATTAGGCTCGGTGGCGAAGTTCGCTTTGATACTCGGGTAGATGAATTATTAATCGATAATAATGAAGTCGCTGGGGTTCAGCTTGCCAATGGTGAGCGGCTATTAAGTCGTTATGTGGTGTTAGCGCTGGGGCACAGCTCGCGCGATACCTTTCGCATGTTGCACCGTCGTGGTGTGTACGTCGAAGCGAAACCTTTTGCGGTAGGGTTTCGCATTGAACATCCCCAGTCGTTAATTGATACAGCGCGGTTGGGTAAATATGCTGGCCACCCTGAGCTAGGCGCTGCCGACTATAAATTAGTGCATCATGCCAAAAATGGCCGAGCGGTTTATAGTTTTTGTATGTGCCCCGGTGGCACCGTCGTTGCCGCAACCTCTGAACCCGAGCGCGTAGTGACCAATGGCATGAGCCAATATTCACGAAATGAGCGCAATGCCAATGCCGGTATTGTTGTTGGTATTAATCCAGAAGCTGACTTTCCTGGTGGTCCCTTGGCGGGTATTGAGCTTCAAGAGGCCCTAGAAAGTCGCGCTTACGAACTCGGCGGTAAAGACTATTGTGCACCAGGCCAGTTAGTGGGTGATTTTATACGCCAAACGCCGTCCACTACCTGGGGGGAGGTAGCTCCCTCTTATAAACCCGGCGTTAAACTCGGGGATTTATCCGCCGCTTTGCCGGATTATGTCATTACCGCCATTCGCGAAGCCTTGCCAGCCTTTGGTAAAAAAATACGCGGCTTTGATCGGGACGATGCCATATTAACGGGGATTGAAACGCGCACCTCGTCACCTGTGCGCATCAAGCGTAATAACGACGATCTGCAAAGCATTAATACCAAAGGCCTTTATCCCGCGGGCGAAGGCGCCGGTTATGCCGGTGGTATTTTATCGGCGGGCGTCGACGGCATTAAAGTTGCAGAAGCATTGGCGTTAAAAATGGTTGCCGATATGGCGGCTAATTAATCTTTACTGCGTTTATTAACAAAAAAAGCCTCTGCCCTTAATAAGGCAGGGGCTTTTTTGATTAATGCCTTTATTGGCGAAATTATCGCCCTCAGCCAGCACAAGCATATCCCATTACGTTATTTAACTAAGGTCCGTTAAAACCTTAAAGCGTAAGCCGTTATTTTGGGTTATTTTTCACAAAAGACTGGTGCATATTCACCTTTTAAATACGCCATCTCCATCTATACTAACGATTACTTAAGTTGCTATCTGTATTACTGACGGTAGTAGAGGTTGATGTAATTACATCGAAATACTAAAAACAGGAGCGGTTATTCACGGATGACAAGCGGGGCCGCTTTTGGCCCCATTTGATGAATTAGTCAGGAGATTACTATGTCTGAATTAGTTGCAGAGCTCAATAGTCTCGATTTCGGTGTTTACATTGGCGGCCCGTTGCAAGCGGCGGTGCAAGCCCAGCAAGCGTCCTCAATGGCGGCGGTGGAGTTTATCCAAGAAGTCGGCTTTGAGGATAACGGTTCGGGTGGATCGCAAATTCGCTACGTCGACTTCGATTACGAGAAAACCACCCCTAACCCCGATTTCGACCCGGGCGAGCCAGAGGGGCCAAGCAATGAGCGTTACATAAAATCGGATGTGTCGCTAAAAGTGCCCTTTCTTACGATGTTAACAACGCCAAACTTGCGTATTGACACGTTAGATATTGGCTTTAATGCTAGGCTCACGTCCACGGAAACTGCAAATGTCAGTTCCAAGTTTGCCGCCAGTGCCGAGCTTGGCATTGACTACAAAGTGGTTAACTTTAAAGCTTCGGCATCGTATCAGCGAACGTCTTCTAATGGCCAAAAAGTCGAGAAGTCCTATTCGTTGAATGTCAAAGTTCATGCGGTGCAAGATGAATTGCCCGCGGGGTTAGATCGTGTACTGACACTGTTAGAAGATAGTATTGTTAGT
The DNA here is from genome assembly GCA_036554385.1 of Marinagarivorans sp. Classification (GTDB taxonomy): domain Bacteria; phylum Pseudomonadota; class Gammaproteobacteria; order Pseudomonadales; family Cellvibrionaceae; genus Marinagarivorans. Next base: position 8,050 of record DATBNJ010000109.1, read on the forward strand.
GCATAAATGGCTGTTGCCCAGAGATATTATCGAATAATGTCTCTGGGCTAAATTAAAATCATAAAGTCTTTAACGGCTTGCAGTATTGTGATTTTTGAATCCCCTATATAGGGCACCTCTAAAAATGCACTTTTTACGCGATAGCGGCGTCAGTTCCGTCCTCGAATCCTCATTTACCTCACGTAAACTGCGGTTCTCCGGGCGGTACTTCCTTGCTCTCACAAAAAAATTACTATTTTTAGAAGCGCCCTATATTCACACTGGTATTAATACACAGTAAATGCTGCGAATTAATACTAAGCAAGTGAGTGCCAAAGGGCGCTTTTTAAGGAGCCTCCATGAAGCTGCATGATTATATTGGCAATTTAGTATCCAGTATTCAGCACGCCAGAGTTAACGCCGATTTACAAGCAGTTCGCGTTGCCGAA
>DATBNJ010000339.1:0-5648 GCA_036554385.1 Marinagarivorans sp.
GCGCTTCTAAAAATAGTAATTTTTTTGTGAGAGCAAGGAAGTACCGCCCGGAGAACCGCAGTTTACGTGGGGTAAATGAGGATTCGAGGACGGAACTGACGCCGCTATCGCGTAAAAAGTGCATTTTTAGAGGTGCCCTGAGGGCTCAGCGTTCAAAACAAGGTAACAGCAGCACTTTCCGGGTAGAGCGCTTGATGGCTCTTGTGAGACGACGTACTAGCCACTAATGCTGCGATTGCTTGTTTTATCACGACTCGCAAGTCTTCATTTTGTTTTAATTGCTGGCTGACCAAGGCCTGCTCCTTGCTGCGCGCATTATGCACAATATTAAGAATGGCCTCTTCCTGATCAGCCTCCATACCCATTACCGGAAAAATACCGATCAACTGGCTGAGTAAATCCTCATTGACAGCTTGCTGAGTCTCGGTCAAATGTTGATTAAGCCGGGTAACGCATTCGATAAAACTATGAAGATTACTGATCACCCGAGCGCGCTCTTGCTGAACCTCTTCGCGCTCGATACAAATTTTTTGTTGTTGCTCAAGCCAGTAGTGAATGGTATCCATATAAATCGTGATATTGTCAATCAGCAGATCCATGTCCATATCGCCGGTATGCTCTGAATCGAGAATAAGCAATACGTGCTCGGTATTAAAAATAGAAAATTTTAAACCCGAATAGATCTTGCTTTGGCAGCGTTCTAAGCTATTTAGCGAGTCGTAAACCGCAGGGCAAATTCCGCTGCCGAAGGACGCTTGACGAGTCTCGTTGCCGCACGTCAATTTTACGCGTCCAGACAAACCCAACTCCTCTAGGGTATCCGTCACATAATGGAAAAAGTGATTGAAATCGTCGCATTGCATAAAAAGACGAGAGGCTCTTGAGAAAACACCGAGCTGAAAATTATTGCGCATTGCCGCCGAAAGCAGCGCCCTATCACTTGAGTATTGTTGCATTAAAATCCCTCTTGACTGGAGAACTAAACCGTTTTAATCACCGCCTACCTCAGCACAATCAAGCCTAAAACTCTCAGCGAGTACAGCGAATCACAAAGGCTTGGTGCTCAAACTTCACTCTAGAACAGAATGATAGAGGCGCCAAATATGGTCGCTGTATGACAACTAAAACCCTTTAAATTTTGTGTGTATTCTCTACAATGGCGAGCCGTAAAGTCCACTCAAAGTGACAATAGGCCATAGGCGAAAGCCTGTCGCAAAATAAGACGCTTAGGTTGCAATATGCTCCGATACCATTCTGTACAAAAAAAGCACACTTTATTTTTAGCCTCAATGTGTTTAGCACACAGGTATAAAGCCAGCCCCACGCCCAAAAATTGCTGAACACCCAGTGCCGATGCAAGCAAGCTATCAACAATTTCGCAATTTCTACAGCTCAATTCAAACCTCACCACACTTTCAAAGCAGGCTCATTCAGCTGACCCCCGGTGAACTGAATGAGCAGTGCGATGCGCTATTCACCGAAAGTTTCTCAATCTACCGTATGCGCTATAGCCAGCCATGTTTAATCATGGGGCAATTGGTGTTAGATAACGTTATAGGGTTGGGGCTTGTTCACGCGCGGCGCCCGTGTTTTTTTAACGGCAAAAGTATGCAAATGGACGATTGTTTTGTATTACACCCACGGGGCGATAATGACTTAGCGCTACGAGGCAGTGGCACACTGTATGTGTTTGCCATGAACGAGGGCTTTATCGTCAAGCATGCCAAACAACAAAGCGGGCTGCGCATTGAAGATATCATTGGGCAACAAGAAGTCATGCGCTTTACGCAAACCCGGGACCTGGGGCAAGCGTTAATTCATGTATTTGAAAATGCACAGCAACAAGACATCGCGGTGGCGCAGCAGAACGACGTTCAAAACGTAACCGAACACTTAATCAACTGCATTTCGAGCCGAAAGTTACTGCATTATCGCAGCAACAGCCGAGGCAATTTATTGTCTCGGGCGATTCGTTTTATCTTACAAAATATCGAGTATATTGAGGGCTGTTTGTGTGTGGCCAAAAAACTGCACACCTCGACCCGAAGTTTAGAAAAGGTATTTCGCCAATATCTGAACATGTCCCCCAAGGAATTTATTAATGTCGCTAAAGTTAATTGCTTTAGAGAGCAGATTGTCTATGGCAGTCACGACGTTCCGCTAAAGCTACTCGACTTAAGCCGTCGAGTCGGGGCAAGCAACTACGCTTCATTCAGCAAACAATTCAAAAACTTTTATGGCAAAAGCCCTCTAAAGGTTAGGCAAGAAGCCTGCGCCAATACGCTTTAAATAATCCGCTAAGATTTACGCCGCAGCCTTTGCCTTGCAAGCCGCGACACTAGCCCCGATGAAATTTGTGCAAACCTTGGTCCCATCGAGGTCAATACTTGCTTTATCGTGTTATCAGCGCGGCGCCAACCGCCACCAATGCTTAACGGCCGTTATAACAAGCCTTTCGGCGCCACCAAGGCAGCCCACGCCTACATTCCCCTTATTCGCCCATAGGCCATAGGTATTCCATTGGCAGTGCGGCTCGGATACCGCTAAGGTATGTTATAAAGTGCGATACCCAATGCTCACCCGACAGGAGAAACAGCATGAAAGCCGTTGGCTACAAAAAGCCGGGTCCGATTGACCGCGACGAAGCACTCGAAGATATTACGCTCGACATCCCCACTGCAGGCGGCCGAGACTTGCGTGTTAAGGTCGAAGCGGTCTCCGTAAACCCGGTCGATACCAAACTGCGCAAAGGTCGCGCGCCAGAGGGCGTTGACTTTCGCGTGCTGGGTTTCGACGCGGCGGGCGTTGTCGAAAGCGTCGGGCCCGACGTGCAACACTTTAAGCCTGGCGACGCCGTTTATTATGCGGGCTCTATTGCGCGCCCCGGCACCAACAGCGAATACCACCTTGTCGACGAGCGCATTGTCGGCCGTAAACCCACTAGCTTGAGCAACGCCGAAGCCGCTGCACTGCCACTCACGACGATTACCGCATGGGAGATGCTATTTGACCGGCTCGATGTTAAGCGCGCAACGCCCGATGGCGGCAATAGCATTTTGATTATTGGCGGTGCGGGTGGTGTGGGTTCCATTGCGATTCAACTGCTGCGCGCCTTAACCAATCTCACCATTATCGCCACCGCCTCGCGACCAGAAACACAAGCGTGGGTTAGCGATTGCGGCGCTCACCATGTTATCGACCACAGCGAGCCCTTAGCGCCACAAGTGGCAGCCTTGGGCCTCGGGGCACCGGGCTTTGTTTTCTCCACGACCGAAACCGGTAAACACCTTAACGACATTATTGAGCTTATCGCGCCACAGGGGCGCTTTGGTTTAATCGACGACCCCGCCGGGCTTAACATCATGCCGTTTAAACTTAAGGCGGTCTCTGTGCACTGGGAGCTAATGTTTACCCGCTCGCTATTTGGTACCTCCGATATCGCCAAACAAGGCGAGCTACTGAACGAAGTGGCGACCTTGGTCGACGCAGGTCAAGTCCGCTCGACGCTGACCAAAGTTGCCGGCAAAATCAACGCCGCCACGCTGCGCAAAGTGCACGCAAAAATCGAAACCGGCACCGCGCGCGGCAAAATCGTGCTCGAAGGGTTTTAAGCACAGCACAATGGCTGAACAAATGCGTTTGATAACTCTACCGACATAGTGATCGCCGCAGGCAAAAATGAGGTCGTTAAATGGACATTATGAAGTGGGCCGAAAAATTAATGGCCATGAACGACGCAACCTGGGCCCGGCACTCAAACCCTTGGAGCGTATACACTCGCTTTAGCGCCTTGCCTTTAATTTCGCTCGCCGTCTGGTCGCGCGAATGGTGGGGGTTATTTTCATTGCTGCCAATCACCTTGGCGCTGCTGTGGGTTTGGTTAAATCCGCGCTTGTTCAGCGTACCCCGCACCACCAACAACTGGGCATCAATGGGCACATTTGGCGAGCGCATTTATCTCAACCGCAAACGCGAAAACCTACCCGCCCACCATCTTGTGATGTGCCGACTACTGCAAACACTGTCCGCTTTGGGATTACCAGTGCTGATTTATGGCTTAGTCACACTGGACGTTTGGATAATGGTGCTAGGTAATTTTTGGTTGATGGTATTCAAGGCTTGGTTTGTCGATCGCATGGTTTGGCTTTACCAAGACTTAAAAGACTCCAACCCTCGTTATCAATCGTGGCTAATCATCCAATAACGTACACTGGCTTCTTATTATTTGATTCAAGTGACCTTGCCTTCCATGCCGCACCTCGACCCCACCTTAAAATACCGCGACCAACACAAAAAACGCCTGAGCTATATGCCGTGGTTATATTGGCGCTTAAAACCGGAGCAGCTCGAATGGGCTCAGGCTTGGCAGCAAGAATGGCAAGCCTACCTGCAAGCCATGGAAACCGTAGAGATTGAAGGCGATTGTTTTATTGCACCCGAAGCCAAACTATTTGCGCAACGCGGTCGTGCAATCCGAATTAAATCAGGCAGTTTTATCGGCGCGGACGCCGTGCTGCATGGTCCGATTCACATCGGCACTAACGTCGGCATTAATCACCATGTGACCATGGACGGCGGCAGCCAAGGCATCACTATTGGCGACAACTGCCGGATCGCGGCCTATTGTCACTTATATGCCTTTAACCACGGCACCGACGCCAACCGGCTGATCGACCAACAACCGGTGTCCTCAAAAGGCATTGTCCTAGAGGACGATGTATGGCTTGGCGCACATGTCGGCATCGTTGATGGCGTGACCCTTCGCAGCGGCGCTGTCGTCGGCATGCAAAGCGTCGTCACGCGCGATGTCGACAGCCAAGCCATCGTCGCCGGTAACCCTGCCGCTCTTATTAAAATGCGCCGTTAGTCGAGTCATGGTTCAAAGGGGAATCGCTATAATTATGGATAGACACGCACTCCAAATTGTCGGCGTTATTCTTGACTATCAGGGTAAATAGCCGCCAATACTCATCATTTTCCGCCAATATTTGGCGTCGATTACCGTGTAGTTATAGACTGGGTGAATAGTTGGGGTAAGGTTTATCCGCTGGGCCAGCCATTAGATATCTATTCCCTCGGCCGCTCGGAACCATCCATGGGCGCTATAATCGCGCTCTCGGCAAACAGCTCCTGCGTTGCACTACCATGTGCATCCTTGCACAAGGCGGCGCTCCAATGCCGAGGGAATAAATATCTAACAGCTGCTGTAGAGCGCGTCTTTCACGTGATCGGTAGAATAATAAAAATAGGTTGGTCACGTTACTAACCGAATTAACGTATGCGTAGATTTAAATTTAGACTTCAGAGCCACTCCCTTCAGCGCATGTACAAAAAAATAAATTGTTGATTAAAACCGGCATTCAAATTTTGATTTACAAGCGGCAATTGCTGGCAGAGAGTTGAAAGATCGGATTAATGAAGGCGGCGCCGACAAATGCCTAGATGTGGACAGGAGCTTGATGTTGGGAGATGGCTATATTTAGTCATTTAGGTATAGTTGTAGGTAAATCGGTCTATATATAGGCATATTCCTATATGTGGCCATGAGGGTTAATCAAATGTTAAATCAAAAATATGTACTACTGGAATCAAGATAATTTTGAGGGGTTGAGGTCTGTAGGGGAGAAATACTCTTCACTTGATGGCTA
>DATBNJ010000121.1:0-13277 GCA_036554385.1 Marinagarivorans sp.
AAGAACGTATTCGCTTCGCTCAAGACCCGGGAACGCTTCGCTCGAGAGGCGGGAAGAGCCTGCGGCCTCGGGAGACGCTTTGCACCAAGAATCGTATCCCGTAAGCCGAGGACTTAAGGCCGTTCCCGCAGCGAAGCGCTCCCGCACCCCGTGCCCCCTCACTAAGTCATATTCAAATGGGTCGCTTTGCTTTTAGACGTAGCAAGATGGGTCGCTTGCGCTTAATGGGTTTGGGCGCCGCGCCAGCCTGAGGGAAGCCGGCCAACTACTTCCCAGCCTCGGCCTTAACCTCTAGTTTTAACTCTTCTATTTCTTGCTTTAAGCTATCGTATTGTTTTTGTTTATACTCCAGAAAACGCGTGGTCAGCGCTGCTTTTTCTGCAACCCCTTTGGGCGTAAGCAAATAGGCGTAACCCGCTTTGTTTTTAGAGCGCGCAAAGTTGCCGGCCTTAATCCACCCCACCTGCGCCAGCGCCTTAATGCAGTAGTTGACTTTACCCAAGCTTACGCCCAGCTCGCCGGCTAGCTCCCGCTGACTCAAATTTGGGTCGGCCTCTAGCTTGCGTAGCAACTGCAATCTAACTTCATCGGTAATTACGGGATCACTCATGACGGCGGAGTTTACTGTGTTAAGCAGGCGCGTTCAAGTGCTGAACGCAATAAACGGGATTCGGGATTCGGGATTCGGGATTTTAAGCAGCTTGCGCCTTCATCTTACTAGCGCAGGCTGCTTAGGGCGTTAGATTGCCGCAAAACGCCGTTTATTCCAGCGAATAAAGCGCCAGCTGCGCTTCATGAGTAACTGGTAAGCGAGCACAAACACCAAGCAACCACTAAAGGATACCGCCTCTGCTTGAGGCAAGTAGTTAAAAATCATACCCAGTGAAACTAAGCACATTTGCACAAACAGCATAATGTACAGCGTCTGCCGAGAGTTAAAACCGGCGCGCATTAGAATATGGTGAATATGGGTGCGATCTGGCGCCAGTGGTGACTTGCCGCGCTTAACGCGACGGTACATTAAAGTGACCATATCCGTCATAGGTAGCAGCACAAACCAAAGCGCAGTAACCGGCTTAAACGCGATCGATTGGTCATTTGCGCCAAACAATAGCAACACGGCAAGCGCCATACCCACAAACATACTGCCAGCGTCGCCCATAAATACTTTTTTAATGCGCGTTTTATGGTCGGGTTTACCCCAAACATTAAACAACAAAAACGCCATCAATGCGCCGACCAACCCAAGGCATAACCAAGCAATATTGAGCTGACCCGCCCCTAAAAACAATAGCGACAAACCCAAAAAGCTCGTTAATCCTAAGCCGCCCACTAAACCATCAATGCCATCAAGCATATTAATGGCATTAATAACCGCAATAATGGCAATAAGCGCAAAGGGATAACCTACCCAGCCCAAGCGAATATCACCCAAGCCCAACAAATCACCAAAAGAGGTTACGCTAAGCTTAAGGCCATAAACAAATAAAGCTGCGATTAAAAACTGTGCGACTAATCTAAAGCGGGCACTAATGTCGTACCTATCGTCCATAGCGCCCATAAAAACAACCATCGCGCCGCCGAGCATAAATACGCGCACAAAGGGTGGTTGATCTAAAAAGATATAAGAGGAAAGAAAGATGCCGGCAAACATCGCCAAGCCGCCAATTAGCGGGATTGCACCACTGTGTTGTTTTCTACCCCCAGGTTTGTCCACTAAACCCACGCTCACGGCAATTGGCCTGAAGAGCTTTACGGCTGCCACGGTCACCAAAAAGGCCACGCCCATCACCGCAAATCCATATTCCATGTAGAACTCCACTAATACTCGGCTTGAACTACCCAAGCTTGTTTCTATTATCATTGACATTGCACCGCACACCCATCAACACACCAAGCACTTGAATTCAGTAGTGCACCAGCTACTAAGCTGGGCCATTACAGCTGACAGGGTATGACACCCGCAGTGCATGTTGCTTAATCGCTAGCAGCTAAACTGACCTTGTGTTTGGCCGTGGTTAGACTAAACCACACCAATCTTTAAACCACCTTAGACCAAGATTGTGTTTTTGGGCGCCAACCTAGTGAGAAGCGCCAAACAATGTCGCCATTTACATCTTAAAGACACACCAATGATTTATTTGATTGTCTTTTTGAACATATGCCAGTTTAACAGGGCTAACGCACAACTTTAAAGCGATAATTTGTAACAGTTAGTAACAAAGTGGCAAGCGCCACCCCTGATAGATCAAGCCCGATAAACCACCCCGCAAGCAGGCAGGCCCTGCACATGCGGCTATAACAATAGCGAGCACTGCCTTAATGGTTAATGAATCGAGCGCTTTTTTTGCTGAACCGTGAACGCAAATTCAACCAACCCCGAGTGCGTGCAATATTTTTTGCCCCGCTACTTGCGACCAAACACGTCCTCAAAACGCACTATGTCGTCTTCGCCCAAGTAGCTACCGCTTTGCACTTCGATGAGCTCGAGCAGCACTTTGCCGGGGTTCGTTAAGCGGTGCTTCTCGCCAAGCGGGATATAAACAGACTGGTTCTCGGTAACGAGCATTTCTTCTTCGCCACGCTGCACAACAGCCGTGCCAGACACTACAATCCAATGCTCTGCGCGGTGGTGATGCATTTGCAGCGACAAGCTAGCGCCCGGCTTTACGGTGATGCGCTTAACTTGATAGCGCTCGCCATTGTCGATACTGTCGTAACAACCCCAAGGGCGGTGCACTTCGCGGTGGAACGTGTATTCACTGCGATTATCAGCTTTTAACTGAGCGACAACATCTTTAACTTGCTGAGCCTTATCTTTATTGATCACCAGCACGGCATCGGCGGTGTCGATAACAGCAATATTGTCTACACCCACCAAAGCCACCAAACGGTTTTCAGTGTTTACATAGCAGTTGGAACTACCTTCGGCGATTACATCACCGACCAACGCATTGCCGTTAGCATCTTTATCGCTAACATCCCAAAGCGCATCCCAGCTGCCAATATCGTTCCAACCACTGTTTTGCAGTGGCAGCACCCAGGCTTTTTGGGTTTTTTCCATTAAGGCGTAGTCCACCGATATAGACGGGCTTTGCGCAAACGCTTGTTCATCTAAGCGGATAAAGTCCAAGTCCTGCGCACTGGCGTCAAGCGCTTGTTTACAGGCCGCAACGATCGCTGGTTGATATTGCTCTAGCTCGGCAACCACCTGCGAGGCCTTAAATACGAACATGCCGCTATTCCAATAGTAGTCACCACTATCGACGTACTGCTGCGCAACATCCGCACTGGGCTTTTCAACAAAACACTCAACGGCACTGGCAGCACCGCCTTTTTCTGCCGCCTTAATATAGCCATAACCTGTTTCCGCGCGGGTCGGCGCAACGCCAAAGGTCACCAGCTTACCCTCACTCGCCAAAAGCGCGGCCGCATCGACTGCGGCATTAAAAACGGTTAGGTCTTTAATTAAGTGGTCGGCAGGGAAAACGGCAATAATGGCCTCTGGGTCGCGCTGCATGGCGCGCAGCGCGGCAATTGCCACCGCCGGTGCCGTATCGCGCCCCATGGGCTCGAGGATAATATCGGCTTTGGCGGGCAATATTTCAGCCAGCTGGTCAGCCACCATAAAGCGCTGCTCATTATTGCAAACCACAATCGGGGCCACATCAGCCGCCACGCGTTTTACGGTGTGCTGCAATAAACTATAATCACCGTACAGTTTGTGCAATTGTTTAGGAAAGTATTGACGTGACTTAGGCCACAAACGCGTCCCGCTACCGCCTGACAAAACCACGGGAATAACAATCGACATAGAAATCCTTACTAACTGTAGAAATTTGGCGGAATTATAGAGTGCGGCATCTTAAATTAATATGGTGATGCACCAAAATAATGGACAAGCACTGTGTTTAACCCCCGCGCCGTTTGTACTGAGAACAAGCGAGCACAAAATAGACCCTTTTTACGGTACACCCTAGCCCCCAATAGAACACCACTAACACCGGTTAAAGCCCTCCACGGCTAACCTTTACAATTAAAAACTGAGCTTTGATGCAGTTAAGAAGTTTAGGGGCATTAAGCTAAAGAACGGCATTATCGAATGGCAGTTAATTGGGCGTTGACTTTTTCGCGCAGCTCTTTACCGGGTTTAAAGTGCACGGCATATTTGGCATCCAGCGCGACCTGCTCGCCCGTTTTGGGGTTTCGCGCGCGGCGCGGTGGGCGATAATGTAGCTCAAAGCTGCCAAAGCCGCGAATCTCAATGCGCTCGCCCGCGGTCACTGTCTGCGCCATTTGCTCCACTAGCATTTTGATTGCTAACTCTACGTCGCGCACTTGAATTTCCTGCCGTACATCGGCTATGCGCTCGATAAGCTCTGATCGTGTCACTGTCATACAGTCGCTACCCTCGGTGTATAGGGTTGCCCCCAAGTGAGAATGGTAAACGGATACATCACGCCGCTGCTAAAGTGTTGTTATACAACACTTTTATGACAGAAAAAAGGATTACCTAGCAAGTAAGCGATTTAAGTAGCAGGTACGGTACTTTAGCGAGGCATATTGCACCGCCTTGCACCACAAACGCGCTTGTTTGCGCGTTTTTATCGTAAAGCGCCCAATGCGGCGATTTCGCTAGATGGCGTGTACACACTGCAACTTTTCACGGCTGTACACAAAGAATGGAACACGCTTGGCCCTTCGGTAAGCGGCCTATGTAAAATAGCGCTCTTGCCTAGCCCTAATCTAGGGTGAGATTAGGGCTAGTGCCTTGGCCCAAAAAAAAGGGTAGTCAAAGACTACCCATCAAAATCAAACTCTTTCATTTCGCGCATTAGGCGTAGCTCTTCGATTTTATCCTCAAGCTTGCGGCGCGCATCGACACTCATTGGCTTGGTCCCTTCCTCCTCGTCAAAATCGTCGAGATCTTGCTGAAGTAAACCAGGATTCAATTCTTGCTCGATAATTTCAAGACCCATAGCACAGGCTCCTCATGTAAAAACAACACACAAAAAACTTAACTAGAGCAGACCGCCCGCTAGGGGCAAGCCAAATATGGCAAAATCCTTATCTCCGCAATAACTGAGTACTTAATCGCCTGAAGCAACTGCGCCCCCGAGGGCCCGCGATTAAGTCCCAACACTAAACACGCCGCCAATGATGCCTAGAGCGCATGTGCCACAGTTCGCATAGCTAGCGCGGCACTCTCACTGGCAGCGCAAGACGCTGCCGAAGTTACGCAAAATCGGTCGGCAAGCCCCTTATCTACTTCGAAAAGCAAGCACGCCATTTGTTCCGATTATGTCCACTTTTTATGACTGCGAAAAGCCCTTAAATGGGATTTTTATCAATTTTTTAGATCTTTTTTTTACGCTTACCGCAACCCAGCATCATTAAGCATCTAAGCAGCTATGTTTCCCGCCTTAAAAGGCTTACATGCCGCGGCTAGCAAGGCAGCGCGTCAACATCAAAACCTTCTTCTCTAAGCCGTGCCATTTTATACCGAAGGGTTCTAGGGCTAATGCCCAAGCGTTTGGCCGTCTCTTTTTTGCTGCCGTTTTCCTTGCGCAAGGTTTGCGCAATTATTTCGTACTCTCGCTGCTTAAGGTCTTGCCCCAATACGGCACTGTCGCCGACCGAGGAAGCACCCAAGCCCGCCAAACCGGCACCCTGTATTGGTGCCGAACTAGCGGGTCGCAAGTAGGCGGGTATGTCGCTGGCGTCGGATACCGGCTGGTTATTGGCCACATCCACCAGTGAAGGCTTCTGACTGTACAGCTCGCCTGCCTGCAGGCCCAAATCCTCCGGCGCGATGATATTGCCAGCCTGCAAAATAAGCGCGCGTTGCATCACGTTGTCTAGCTCCCTTACATTGCCCGGCCAAGGGTAGGCAAGCAACGCGTGCTCGGCGTTATCACTTAAACGTACGCCGGCACGGTGTTGTTTGACGGCGTGGCGTTGCAGCAGGCTTAGCGCCAACGGTAAAATATCCTCTTTGCGGTCGCGCAGTGGTGCCCACTGCAGCGGCAATACGCTTAAACGAAAATACAAATCCTCGCGGAACTTGCCGTCAACCACCTGTTGGCGCATATCGCGGTTGGTGGTTGCTATTACGCGCACATCTAATTGGATACTCTTGCGCCCGCCTAGGCGCTCGACTTCACGCTCTTGCAGTACCCGCAGTAATTTAGCTTGTAGCGGCAAAGCCATTTCAGAAATTTCATCCAGTAAAATCGTACCGCCGTTCGCTTGCTCAAACTTACCGGGTGCAGCGTTATAAGCGCCGGTGTAGGCGCCCTTTTCGTGTCCAAACAACATTGCCTCAAGCATATTCTCGGGAATGGCTGCGCAATTAATGGCAATAAATGGCTGATTTTTACGCGGCGAGTGCTCGTGGATATAGCGGGCTAACACCTCTTTACCGGTACCTGACTCGCCCACTAACAGCGCGGTAGAGTCAGACTGGGCAACGCGGCGCGCCAGCTGCAGTAGTTTTTGACTCGAAGGCGCTATCGCGACCGGCTCGTCGCCCTGAGAACCACTCATTTGCCCCACAAACTTGCGCGCTGCTGATATCAACACGTCAGCCTCAAAGGGCTTTACGAGGTAATCTACAGCACCCTCACGCATCGCCTCAACGGATTCGCTAATACTTGCATAGGCGGTAATTAACAAAACGGGAATGTGGGCAAAGTCTTTGCGAATTAAACGCAGTAAGTCGTGGCCACTTAGCTCGCCCATATTCACATCGGACACCACCAACGCCAAGTCTAGGTGCTCCGGTAATAACTTTAGTGCCTGCTCTGCACTGCAGGCTTGAATAACCTCAAAGTCCGCCAGCATCAATGTATCGCAAAGCGCTTCGCGCAAATCGAGGTCGTCTTCGACCACCATAATTTTATGCTTGGACTGAGCGTGCTCTGTACCGCTGGCACCCTCGATTAACGGGCTATTCATAATACCTCCGGAGTTGAGTTGTCGCTCGATGCGGATTTAAAATGGGGCTCTATGCCTTGCATACTGGCAAGATTGAGAGGCACGTACATGCGAGCTTTTGTGCCAGCACCCAAAGCAGACTGCAAGCTCATGTGCCCGCCGTGCGCCCTCGCCACCGACTGCACAACCGCCAAACCTAGGCCGGTGCCTTGGGCTTTGGAGGTATAAAAAAGCTCTTTCGCGCAGTGCAGTTGCTCTTCGGTCATACCGGGGCCATCATCAATCACCGATATGCGCACATTCGGAACGCCATCGAGGTTTAGGCCATCAAAGCGCAGCGCAATATTTACCCCCCCGGTTTTGGCTTGGACGGCGTTGTTAACCAAGTTACACACCGCGCTAATTAAGGCCTCGCGGTTGCATTTAATGCGCGTTGCCGGCAGCGGGTTTACAAAAATGCAGTAGCTTTTACTGGTTGCCAGCGTCACCTCGGCAGCGGCGCGCACCCCGCTTTCGAGGTCTGCCAAGGTAATCACATCATTTAGCGGCAGCTCATTGCGCACAAACAGCAGCATGTCGCGCACTTGCTTTTCCATATGCTGCAAGCGACCTTGAATTTTGGCGGCAAATTTTTGGTGATTTTCGGGTGTGACCTTGTCGCAGGTTAGGTGATCGGCATACAACATGGCGGCCGATAAAGGCGTTCGTATTTGATGTGCCAATGCGGAAACCATTTTGCCCATGGCCGATAATTTTTCGTAACGGCTCACCTTCTGCTGAAGCTTGCGGGTTTCGGTTTGATCGGTCAGCAGGATGATTTGACCTTCATCATCGAGCGAACTGGTCGCCATACTAATGCGCCGCCCTTCGCGGGTAGAAATCTCTAAACCGTCGTCGCCGCGCGGCGCAAAACATACGCCAATAATATCGCGCCACAAGGCGCCATCAAGCGGGTGGTCCAGCATCTTTTGCGCAGCGGGATTACTTTGCACAATCGAGCCACGGGCATCAATCACAATAATGCCGCCAGGCAATAAATCGAGAAGCTTTTGCAGGCGCTGAGCGAGCTGATCTTTTTCTTCGTTGGCCTCCTGTTTTTCGGCGGAGACCTCGTCGAGCTCTTGGGTTAACTGGGCAACCCGGCTTTCCAGCATGCGATACGAACGGCTAAGTTGTGCTGAGGTCGCATTGAAAAATGCGTATGCTTTATCAAGCTGCTCGGCATCATCAACGCTGGTAGGTACGGACAATTGCCCGCTTTGGCTTTCGCCCACGCCGGTAACCAAGTGCTGTTGGCCCGCGGTTTCGGCCTCGCGTTGCGCTGGCTGCATAGTTAAACTCCCGACAGGTTACTGTCATAAATCCTAGACTTGGGGGAGATTTAGCAAGTGCAGTGCCAAAACATTTTTATCATTATTATCAATAGCTTAAAAAAACAATGGTTAGATTTGTCAAACTATTGGCTAAAAAAACAGCGCTGACATACGGCCTTAGCGCTCGATGCCGTTAATTAACCGTGTGTTAGGGCTTGCCCGATGCCTCGCTCGTTTTATCCAACTCAGCAATGGCAAGCACCATGTTTTCAGACAGGCGATTAACCAAGTTATTGAGGCTATCAACATAAGGGCCGTAACCACTGCCCTTGGCTTCGTCAGTAAGCACCACGCGCTCTTGCAACAGCACCTTTTCACCATTTTGCTCGGTTAACGCCCACTTGGCCTTTAGAATTAGCTCGCCGCCAAGCTCTCCGGCAAATTGTTCAAATACAATGCGTATTTGGCGAGTTGGCCGGTTTCTGTTGTCCCACGGGAACGGCCAAACCGCGTCGATGTCGGTAAGCTCGCTAATATTACTGGCCACTACGCGGGTCACCGCTTCGCGAAGATTTCCCGCCCAAATATTGTATAGCGATAAGTTAACGCTCTGCCCTTGTCGGTGCGTTACCACGCCTGGCTGCATCAGTGCTTCCGGCAAAAACAACGGGCCAATACCGTAACTGTGCTCGCCAGCAAGCGTCACTTGCGAAAACGAATCGTTGCCGTCGGGTAATTGCGCGCTTGGCTCGGCGCCAGCAACGCGCTGATGGCCGATCCCCGTTAACGTATAAAAATGGGTTTTAGGGCTAAAAGCGCAGCCACTTAGGGTAATCATTAGCAAGCCTGCAAAAGCGCAAATTAAATGCATTGTTCTATTCATCCTTACCCAAACCAAATATTAGTGAACTGGGATAGCGGTACAGCTCTTCAACAAATCGATCAAAAGAATCGGAGGCTTCGCTGACTGAAGCCAACATCTCTAAGAATTCAGCATGTAATTGCGAATCTGGCGCAATGGTGTGATCGACGCTTTTTAGTGTTTGCGTGAGTTGTTTAAGCGTCACTTGTGCATCCGTGACGGCGCCTTCAAGGTGACGGGTTGCTTTTTCAGCATTCGCAATCGTGCCATGCAGGGCTTTAGCCGTATTGTTCTTGTTAAATACCGATAAAATGTCATTCAACGACTTCAGGCTTTCATTAACGTTATCGCCAATACTGGCAACGGGCACGCGGCTAAAGGCATCGGCCACTTTGGCCAGCTGACGCTCTAGCTGGTCGAGCGGTAAATCGATGGTGGGAATCTGCGTGACGCCATCCTCGACCAGCAACGTTGCGGCCGGATTCGCGTCCTGCACAAAGTGTAAATCGATATACTTAGAGCCCAGCATTATATTGCCGGCCTTAATTTCAGCGCGTAATCCGCTGGCGACTAAGTCGTTCAAAATAGTATCGGTTTGTTCACGGGTAGGCGCTACCTGATTACTAAAGCGCTGCGGCTCTAACTTAATCACAACCTCTAAACTTTTTTCGGGCTTATCAATAGATGCCAAACGAATATCTGCAACGCGTCCCACTTTTAAACCGCGAAATTCCACCGGAGCCCCTACGTTTAAACCTTTTACAGAGTGACTAAACTTGAGCACGTAGGCATAATTTAACGTGTAGCGGCCTTCGTTAGCGGCTTGTCTGTCATCGTATAACGGGAAGGTATAGTTTGCCGCGACTGTTTTTTTACCGGGCACGACTGCTGGGCTCTCAAATGCCACACCGCCAAGCAACAGCGATGATATCGATGCCATTTCGGCCTTGACCCCATCGATCCCCACCGATACATCAAAGCCACTCACATTCCAAAAACGGCTGCGCGTGCTCACCAAATGATCATAGGGGGCTTCAACAAATATCCGCGCATCAACATGGCTGCCATCTTCGCTAAGTTGATAATTAATCACTTCACCAACGCGCAGTTGCCGGTAGTACACAGGCGAGCCGACATCCAGCGAGCCCAAAGTCTCGGCCCGCAAAATGTATTGTGTGCCCTTTTCGTCCGACTGCACGGCAGGAGGCTCGGTCAAGCCGATAAAACTATCTTTATGGCCGTCCCGCTTACCTGGATCCATCACAATATAAACCCCGGAGACTAGCGTGCCCAAATTCGAAACGCCCGATGCGCTGATGCGCGGGGTAACCAACCAAAAGCGAGTGTTTTCACCCAAGTGATGCGACATGGCGCGGTCGAGGGTTACGATCGCGTGCACACGCGTAAGGTCGTCACTTAAATTGAGTTTAGTCACCTTGCCGACCGGCACATCTTTAAGTCGCACCTCTGTCTTGCCGACCTCGATGCCACCGGCGGCGTCGAATATAATTTCAACATCCACGCCTTTTTGGTTCCACGCGCGTATGCCTAGCGCCACCGCAATAATCAGCGCAATAAGCGGCACCAGCCAGATGGGCGATATACGGCGCCTTCGCTGGGCTGCCTCGGGTATTGACGACATTTAGTGCTCCGACTTAATTTTTGAATTTGACTGAAACGACACCTGGTTGAGCTCGAAGGTTTTTTCTTGCCCGCCAGCGGCGTCCCAGATTAATCGCGGGTCAAAGGCATTGGCCGCGAGCATGGTCAACACTACCACCGCGGCAAAGGGTAGCAATGCTTCGCCCGGTGCTATCGAGCCTAAAAACCCAAACTGCACAAGCGCGGTCAGTAAGGTTACAACAAAGACATCAACCATAGACCAACGCCCCACCCATTCGGTGAGCTTAAACAACCATAGCCGCTCTTTCATTGCCCGCGTATCGCACTGTTTTACCGACCAAACCAGATACATGAGGATTAGCAATTTCGCGATAGGCACCACTAGGCTCGCCACAAAAACTACCGCAGCAATACCCCACAAACCGTGTGCCACTAAGGCCGCTACGCCCGAAAATATCGTATCGTCGCGCTCGCCCATTAGGGTGCTCATGGTCATGATGGGCAGCATATTGGCCGGCAAATACAGCAAAATTGCCGCCACCGTATAGGCTAGTGTTTTCTGTAAGCTATTGGGCTTGCGAGTATAGAGCTGGTTATCACAGCGCGGGCAGTAGCCGCTATTGTGTACAATTTTTTCACCGACTAACGCATGGCAAATATCGCAGTCGTAAAGGGTTTCGCCTTTTTCGGTTGCAAAGCAGTTGTTAGGTTGCAGCCAGCCCCACAAATCTTGCTTATCAATACACCAGTAGGCTGCGCCAAGCACCGCCACCAAAGCAAAAAACGACACTATCGAAACCCCCAGCACAATAGTGGCCATATCCCCCAGTTTTACGGAAGTCACTAGCACGCCCAGCAAAAAAATCTCTAGCATGCTCCAAGGCGCAGCTTTTGAAAACCAGCGGAATATCGTGATCTGGTAGGGCAAGCGTACCCCCCAATAACACGGCAACACCAAATAACTCAGCGCAAACAGCTCGAATAGCGGAAACAAAAAGATGGTAACAAACACTAATACTGCCAGTGGAATATGGTCGTGGGCCACCAGTGCCCAAACACCACTGAGCAAGTTAGACTCATGGTAAAAAGCGCCTACCTTTAAGCCTAAAAAAACAAAACAATTACTGACGATAAATAAAACTACACCCGTAATTACCAGCGCTGCGGTCTTCTCTCGCCAGTGACCATAACCAAAGCTCAAAGGGTGTTGACAGCGAGAACAGACCACAACCGTATCGCTATCGCCTTCAGGCAAAGCCTGAATTTGGCCACAGTGGCTGCAACTCATCCAGTTTTCCTGAGAGGCAATAATACCACGGTGGCCAGCATCGGGCGGGCTCACACGGGCTGTTATGTCAGTTTTATTGCCGGTCAAATTCCTACCCAAGCTGTAACTTTTGAGAGCTGGACTATACTGGATGAAAGCGCACACGTCATGGACCTTGTGGCAAATTATGACACCGAAGCAAACAGCACCCATCTGGGCGACAACGCGCCAGCCGCTAACACGCGTACTCCATATAGTGGAGGACCCGCGTACGGCGTTTTGGTTCTTTCGCAGCCTACACAAGCAAGCGCAAGCTCAGTGCTCTCTCACCTCGATTAGCCATATACAGCAGGCCGCAGAAAAACTGCACAGCCAGCACTTCGATGCGATTTTTATTCATATTGGCAGCCATACGCACCAACATATTGGGGATATCAACCGCCTAAAAGAATGGGCCGAGCACGCTGCGCTGGTGGCCATTTTGCACACCGACGACGAGCCCAGCAAAGGCCATAACTCAAACCTGAAGTCAGCCGGTCATCCCCACAGTACTCAGCAAAAACACAGCGACAGCCAGCAAGTCGACCAATTATTAGAAGCGGGGATCGATGATTACATTAAAGCGCAGGATATCAACACACCGCTTTTACCGCGCTTAGTCAGCTACGCCGTCGAGCGCAAACAAGCCCATATTCGACTCGCCGCGATGAGCCAACAAGACACCATCACTCGCCTGGCAACGCGCGTGGAATTTGTGCACGCGTTAGATGCCCAACTGATAACCGCTTACGGCAGCGTGCGAAATACCGCAGTTTTGATTATCGACCTCGATCAATTTAAAAGCATCAACGACGACCGAGGCCACACCACCGGCGATAAGTTATTGCGCGCAGTGGCTAATCGCCTTAAAAAATCGTTAAGGCAATCCGATGCGATCGCTCGCCTCGGTGGCGATGAATTCGCCGTCATGCTAACGGATATGCCCAACATCGAGAGCATTCAGCGGGTTGCCAGCAACTTGCTGGAATCGCTCAATCAGGTGTTCACCATCGGCGCGGACACCTTGTTCACTACCGCAAGCATTGGTATCAGCTTGCTAAGCCAAAAAAATGAAACCAGTGAAGCGCTGTTAAAACACGCCAACATGGCAATGGCATCCGCTAAGCAACAAGGCGGCAACCGCTACGCGTTTTTTACTCGCAACCTGCAAGTGGCTGCATCGCTGCGGGTATCACTTGAGACCGAGCTCAGCAAAGCGATTGCCAACAAAGAGTTC
>DATBNJ010000132.1:0-2965 GCA_036554385.1 Marinagarivorans sp.
TGCAATATTGGCACCGCAAACGCTGCCGTTTTACCGGTGCCGGTTTGCGCCTTGCCTAACACGTCGTAACCCGCCAAGCTTAGCGGCAACGATTGCGCTTGAATCGGCGAGCAGTATTCAAAACCTAAATCGTCGATGGCACGCAACAATTCCGGCGACAGGTTAAACGCATTAAACCGCATTTTAGGAACGTCTGACGCTTTAATCGCGCCCGATGGCTCACCTTTCGCCTCGCTGTTAGCCGCCGTTGGCTCGACAGCCGCCTCGTTTGGGCTTGCGCTATTTGTAACATCAGTCGCTAAGGTGGTGTCGGTCGAACCGGGGGCTTCAGCGCTCGCTGAAACGGAGTCAATGTTTCGAGTAGAGGGGTTGGAATCGGTGCTCAAAGAAAAACCTGCTTAAAATGCCTAATGAAAGCCCGTGAGTGTACCACGATTGATCAATAAGCAGTCACCCATCGCACTGACTATCTGCGCCATCACTACCCACCGAGCCGCAGGACATCGCAAAACTTGGGCGGCCAATATCGCCCAGCGCGGCAGGTACAACGCTAGTTGTTATAAACTCAATAATTAACCATTGCAAGCCGTGAGTCGAGGTGTTAAAAAGCGCAAAATCCTGCGGCGCCTAGTCACCTCGAACGCCACTCAAGGCCGAACTCACATCACCCTTTACAGATCAACACAACCACATCGCAATAGCGGAAAGCGTAATCTATGCTTAACCCGACTGTAAGCTCACTACCCGATACCTTTTACGGCTGCCCCACCCATGAATAAAACCCTCATAGTTACTGACGAATGGGATCTTTTAGCGAACGTGCCCGAAGTCTACGCCATTAGTTTTGAGCAGTACCTTGCAGACTACCCAAAACATAACGAGCGCAAAACGCGCGTGATTAACCTGTGTGATACCGGCTTGTATTTGAGCCAGGGGTATTATTGCTCGTTGCTGGCCGAGGCGCGCCAGCACGCGGTATTGCCGAGCGTTAAAACCATTAACGAGCTGCGCGAATTTAGTAGCGGTGCGCGAGTGACCTTTGCACCACTGAAAAAGTACGGTCTGCTCAATACCGAGCCCGCACTGTTCAGCCAGCCGCAACTGGTATTTTTTGGCCGCAGTGATCACCCGCAACTCGGTGCAGTCAGCAAACGCATCTTCCAGCAATACCCCGCGCCTATACTGCGATTAACACTGACAAAAGAGCACGACGGCATCACCGTCGGCGTCGAGCGTCTGGCGATTAACCAGCTTAGCGACGTGGAAAAAAGCAGTTTTCGCGATGAATTAATTCGCTACATGGAAAGCACCTGGTTACGCTCGCCCTCCGCGCGTAAATTGCGCTGGGAAATGGCCATTCTCGTCAACCCCGAAGAACAGCATCCACCCAGCGATAAAGAGGCGATTAACCGCTTCATCAAAGCCGCCGCCAAACAAGGCATACATGCGCAGACCATTACCGCCGCACAAGCCGAACAAGTTGGGCAATTTGACGCGTTATTTATTCGCGAGACGACCGCGATTGACCATCACACCTACCGCATTGCCACCCGAGCGGAACGCGAAGGGGTGGTGGTTATCGACGACCCCACCTCCATTTTGCGCTGCTGCAATAAGGTCTACCTGCACGATGCGTTTAGCTACAACGGCGTGCCCTCGCCCCGCACACGCATCGTTGCCTCAACCAATGAGGCGCAATTAATCGAGATTGAGGAACAATTTGGCTACCCGATGGTGCTCAAAACACCCGAAGGCTCTTTTTCACGTGGCGTATTTAAAGTTAAAGATCGGGCCGAATTTAAAACACAACTCACCATGCTATTAAAAGATAGCGCACTGGTTTTGGTGCAAGAATACCTGTACACGGAATACGACTGGCGCATTGGCGTACTGAATGGCCGCGCCATTTATGCCTGTAAATACCTGATGGCGCGCGGCCACTGGCAAATTTACAACCACGGCGCGGGGCAAAAAAATAGCTCCGGCGGCTTCGAAACCCTGCCCACCTTCGAAGTGCCTAAAGCGGTGCTTAGCGCAGCTCTAAAAGCGGCCAATATGATTGGCAATGGCTTGTACGGTGTCGATATCAAACAGCAAGGCCGCCACGTTTACGTGATCGAAGTGAACGACAACCCGAGCATCGACTATAAAGTTGAGGATGCTTTTTTAGGTAATGAACTTTATATGCAGGTTATGGCAGAATTTAGCCGACGGTTAGAACAACGCGGACGGTAACCACCGTTGCGCGCAGACGCGGAGGATAAACATGCACCCCGACGAAGTAACAGCGCTGTTTGACCAACAGGCCGCCAGTTACGACACCCAGTGGGCGAAAATGGCAGCAATTGGCAATTGCCTGCATTTACTGCTCGGGTCACTATTCGCTGAGCTACCCACCGATGCAAACATTCTGTGTGTTGGCGTGGGGACTGGCGATGAGTTGATCTATCTCGCCTCGAAGAACCCGGGCTGGCATTTTACCGCCGTAGAGCCGTCCGGCCCCATGCTTGATATCTGCCGGCAAAGGGCAGAAACAGTAGGCGTGGCATCGCGCTGTATGTTTCACAAGGGCTACCTTAGCTCACTGCCGTTTATCGAGCAGCAAGACGCGGCAACTTGCTTTTTAGTATCCCAATTCATTCTGGACCCAAACGCTCGCTCAACATTCTTTCATGAAATTGCCGAAAAGCTCAAGCCAAACGGGCTTCTTGCAAGCTCCGACTTGGCATCAGAGGTCGAATCGCCAGAATACAAAGTGCTGCTTCGCGCTTGGCTGAACATGATGTCTGCGGCGGATTTCTCACAGCAAGCGCTTGAGCGTCTGCGTGCGGCCTATGCCAACGATGTCGGCGTCCTTGCTCCTAGCCAAGTTGCCTCCATCATACAGTCTGGCGGTTTTGAACGGCCCGTACCGTTTTTTCAGGCAGGGTTGATTCATGCCTGGTTATCAAAGCGGGCGTGAAGC
>DATBNJ010000039.1:0-14056 GCA_036554385.1 Marinagarivorans sp.
AACGTCCAAATGGCGACGTCGTCTGATTGATCCATTCCAAGCAAGGAGACTTGTGTTGTATCTGGATAGGCCTCAATCGGCGTTTTCACTAAGCGGTGTGAAATGTTTTGATCAAGTAACAACTTCATGCTGCAGTAACGACGTAGAGATGATGTTCTCGATTAGCTGCAAATGACAGGCAAGCTTGTATGTGCTCGGGTTTTATCTCCGGAAAATCGTCATATATCTCCTCTGAGCTCACACCCTCAGACAGCCAACTGAGCACGTCATATACTGAGATTCGCATCCCTTTTAGGCAAGGCTTGCCGCTTCTTTTACCGGGTGTAATTTCGATGTAATCTTGATATGCCATATGTAGCCCCATTAATTTTCTGTTGCATAGTAGAGACATATTACGCCGATTAAGGCTAGTCTTCCATTATCACCAAGAGCCTATCGGGACACTCACTCAAAACTCTAGTCAAAGCAACCTTCGAAAAAGCGCAACCCCAATCGTCGCAAGGTAAAGCTGGGCGTATGCCTAGGTGTTCTTGGTAGTGGGTGCTTACTATGGCCGGGTAGCTATAGTAAGGCGAGGGTGGGGGTGGGGCCTTTCAGTCCGGTATTGGGCGCTACTGGGTTCTTGCCCGGCTCAGCGTTTAATGCTCAGCCGGTACGGTATCCGGCAGGCGATCTTGGCCCCAGCTTCTGATGATATAGCCTTTGATATTTTCCAGCGCTTGTTCGGGTACTTGGTTCGGCTCGCCTGGCTCTTGCGCATCGTAGTGAAAAATATAAATGCGCGATGCAAATTGCTCAAAGTCTAGGGATGATTCGCCATATAGCTCGCCATTGTCGGCGGTACTCACCACAACGCCGTCCCCCCAATCTTGGCCACTGTCATTGTTGGGGTTGAAAAAGTAAACGCGCATTGTGCCTCTGGGGTCTAGCGTTACCCGCTGGATGGTAATGGCATGCCAGCCAATGAACCTTGCGGCACTATCGGTAATCGCGAGGCCTACAGGTTGTGGATGGATAAGCGGCTGGTTGCCGTTGTAGTACGGGTGGTAATAGGCATAAAAGTCGCGCAGGAAGCCGTCCAAATCCACGAGTTTTCCCGTCGCTACGTCCACGTTAATGCGAAAGCCGCGGCCCACGCGCCAACCATGGAATTCTGGATTAATCCAGCGGTGAAAATCGCCTTCGCGGCCCACGCAAAGCGCGGCCATTTGGTTATAAATGTAATCCAGGTGAGGGACCAGAATACTGGATACTGGGTCTAGGTCGACCGGTAGAGCCCCAGCGGGCGCACTAAGTGATGGCTTTGAGGAGATGGCTTGCCCTTCAAAATGCATGACGATTTCATCATCCCTGGCGGCAGAGGCAATTAATTGCAGCAAGTAATCTGGGTCAATATGGGACCAAATAGATAGCGCCCTTGCCGATTGGCAGGTCGGGTTGTTGCCTTGGCCAATGCCAAGCGGTAAACCAAGTATTAACAGCACACCCTGCAATAATACCGTTTCTGGCGGCACCGCCTCGCCAAAAAGCGCAGTTAGGCGCTCGCGCGAACAGTTTGAGAGTTTTAGCACCATTTGGCGCCACAGTGATGGGGCAACCGCCGGCTGGTAAAGAATGCCTCGCTCGAGCAGAAGCGTTAGGCCTAACACCGCTTGGGCGGTATGTGGCGTTACCGCTTGTTCGATTAGCGCGGTAATTAAGTCGTGATAGCAAAGCAGGCTATCGCGCCCCGTGCCCGATAGCCCCATGGCATCTACCAAAAAGTGGGGGTGCGTTTTAGCAATACTCTTTACTAAGACGGCATGGTAGGCCGACACCAGCCCGGTATCATGCATCGCTCTGGCGCAGCCAATAGCCTCCGATTGCAGGGCATTGGCATCAAGGTTATTCAAGCGCTGCTGGTAAACGTCTACCCCCGGGTCCTCGCGGCATAACAGTGTTGGACCATATAAGCTGCTTACCAGTCGGTCTGCCCCTTGGGCGACAGGCTCGCTGCTCGCGCCGGCACTGGTAAACTCTGGCGAGCCCTGACAAATAGCAATTTGGGTGATCATCTGTTTGGCGGGTTCAGCCTGTATAGGCCGCTGGCGAAGTGTGCGCCAGATCTCTGCAATCAGGCTATCAATAATATGCTCATAGCCAATGCGTTCGGCAAGGTGGTGCAATACCGCCCTCGAAACCTGCGCCAGCCGGCCTTGCGACTCTCGCTCGGCCTCGTTTGGCGGGTTGAAAAGCATTGCAAGATTAAGCGCCAGCACTTGCTTTAGGTAATGGTGGGCTTGCTCAGCGGAAAGCTTGGGGTGGGCATACTCGCCTAGCGCCACAGAAAGTAGCCGCAGCTCGCTTAGCGCCTCAATAACGACAACTTCGCGACTAGGGCTCTTAAGGGACGAGCAGGTAAGTGATGGCACCAGTATTTGTGGTTCGGCCCAATCAGTTCCCGCAAAAATGCCGGCAGTTTCCAGTGCCTGCGCCCGCCTTTCAAGGTCGGCCACGCCACCTGCAAGCATTACGCGGCGGCATAAATCCAGCACTGGCGGCAGTTTTGCGGGCTTGGCAAAATCACGAGCCCGAGCCAACTTAGCCGTCGCTTCGTCTAGCTCGCGCAAAAGTCGCTCGCGTTTATCTTGTATTTGCGGTTCTAACACGACTTTCGCCTACTTTTGCATTAGGGGCCGATATATTACACATAAAAATCCAGTTCTTCCTGACGTTTCAAAATGCGGTGCATTTCATCGGGTTTATCACCTTTAAAATAGATCAAACCCCAGTGGGTGCCAAATGCCGTGCGTTTGGTGACTGTCTCTTCCATCGGTTCCGTTAATTCATGCGACTCGAAGTAATCGTGATTTTCGGTTTCTTCGGGTATTTCAAGGTGGCTTACCACTCGCCGGCGAGGGTACACACCAAAACAGCCGGCATAGCAGCGTGCATCCACCACTTCGCGCGGGAAGAAGTCTGCAATCTCGTTTTCGGTGCTTTTGGGGTCGAAGGTTAAAATCAATGCCTGGTAGGCGTTAAAGCCATAAACCCGTTCCATTAATTCGAACACTTTAAAGCCCGGTGGGCGATAAGCTACCTCGCCAAAGTACATTTCGCCGTCGTTAGTCAGAAAGTACTCGGGGTGAACAAAGCCAAACTCAATATCAAACACTTTAATGAGCTTTTCGATTTGCTGGTAAATTTTTTCGCGGTATTTCTCCAGCTCTGGTGAGGCGGGCACAAACACTGAATACCCTAAAGAAACATACTCTGAAATATTCAAAAACTGGATTTTGCCGTTGTAAACCCAAGCCTCAACAGCAAACTCCCAGCCATCAAGGTGCGACTCGATAAGCGCGGGGAATTCTTCATCGGGGATCGCATCAACATCATCCGGCGTGCGAATAACACGGTGACCTAAGCAGCCTGCTTTGTCGAATGCTTTAAAATGAATAGGGTCGTTAGGGTCGCCATCGAGCTTAAGAAGGGTCTGATTAACGCGGCGTAAAAAGCGCACCACGTCTTCGCGATCGTGAGCTTCTTCAAAAATACCAACCCGAATACCGCCCAGCTGGGCGCGGCGCTTCATTAGTGATTTGTCACGCATTAGCATGGATTGGCCCAAAAGCCTTGGGTTATCGAGCAAAACAGAATTGATCGCTCCCGCCCACTCGACCGTTTCTTCAAAGAGAGGGATGGCAACATCGACACCTTCATCTTTGAGTTTTTCAGCAATCTCAAAAGAGCGCTCATTAAGCCGTTCGAAATTCCAAGCCATGTAAGGAATATCGTGCTTTGCGCAGTACTCCTCAGCCCAGTCGGGCGCCACGACAATGTAGCGACGGTCGAATTCAGCTGCTGCTTCAACAGCGTTTAAGCTCCAACCGAGTAGCGCAATGTAACCTTTGTCTGGATTTATTTCCATGAGTGCCTCGCTTTTTGTGATTTCACAAACGGATTCATTCCTGAATGTGCTTGAATGCCATTAGCAATGTGGCCATCCGAGGCCACTGGCGTAATCACACCCTACAGGTAAAGCGCAAGGCTTTCAATTTTCACGCCAAGGGCAGACAAAATATTGCGCGCTATTGCCGCCGTCGCGCGATCGAGGACGTTCGATCATGGACACTCAAAATCCAAATTGATCGTTCAATAATTTAGGGCGCTCTGCAGGTTACTTCACCAGTGCGAATGCAGCACAGAATGCGCAGTCGTAGCACATTTTTTAAATCCTTGGTGAAATAGCTACACCGGCGAAACAATTTTAACCACGTCCTCTGTCTGCACCTTGTGCCGGTTTTTATAGCTTTGCGAAACATTGGCGACGATATCTAGCGTTTGTTGTTGCGCCTTTGCGGTGCTGAGTTTGTGTTTTAACCGGTTGCGCAAACGATTAAATATGCCGGAATTGCGGCTGTTTAGTTCGCAGGCGACATCTACGGCAGAGCAACTACCGGCGTGTGGGCTGCGGTGCAATGGGGTGTTGATATTGCTGTTGGCCAATTGTTCGGTAAATTGGTTTTGGGTGAGGCCGCCTTGTTCTAATACCGCCAGTACCTCTTTTTCAGCCGATTGTTTGGCTTTAAATAATTGCATTTGCACGCGGCTGTAAACATTAACGGCGCCGTCGCCGTTGGTTTCGATGGGCAGGAAGATGGCCTGTGGGAACATTTCGGTAATCAGCGATTGCACACCGTCGGAAACGGCACTGGAGGGCATGCAGCCAAAAGGCTTGATGCTGAGTGTCATGGTCATGGTGTTGTCGACCACGTTGTGAATCAGCTTGCCGACCTCCATATGACCTTCGCCGCCGCGCAAGTTATTATCGTAAAAGGCGTGGCTAATTTCCGCGATATGGTCCATATCGGGCAGGTGGTAATCTCGCAGGCCAGCCACCTTTGATGCCGCCCAGAACATTCCGCGCACGTATAACTCGACGGCTTTTAGGCCCCACAAGCGCTTGCGAATATTAACGCCCTCAAGCGCAAATTTACTGCCTTGGGTATCGTGCTGCAGATTTTTATCGGTGCCTTTCAATTTAAGGCGTTGTTGGGTGTCGTACTTAGCGGACCACAATAAATACAGTATCCAGTTGGTAACCAGTTGGATTTCCACTTCGGCGCCTTCTTGCTCTAAGAAGCTTTGCATTTTGTAATTGCCATCGCCTTCGGTAGTCATCGCCCAGAATTCACCAATAATGGCAACGCGCGGTTTAATGTGCGATTTATCGACTTTAATTTGTGCCAGTTCTTTGCGCGTTTGCCACAGCGCCTTCCATAGGCCTTTGCGGGTTTCGAAAGCTTGAGCAATGCGCTGTTTGGCTTTAGCAATGGCCGCGTCGGTGTCGCCTTTATTCACCTCGTAGGGGCGAATGCGGTACATAAGTGCGTTTAAGACATCGCCAATAATGACGGCTTTACCAAAGGTTAAAAAGAATTTGCCATCAATTTTAAGGCCGAGATCCTCGCCAGTGGCTTGTTTAGCGCCGCCGGATTGCTGAAATAAAATAACGCGAAAACCTTCGAAGCCAGCATCGCGCAGGGCTTTGCGGTATTCGGTAACATAGGTGCCAAAACGGCACGGCCCGCAGGAGCCCGCAGTCGCGAAAATGTACTTAGTGATGATATCGTCTT
The DNA here is from genome assembly GCA_036554385.1 of Marinagarivorans sp. Taxonomy (GTDB): domain Bacteria; phylum Pseudomonadota; class Gammaproteobacteria; order Pseudomonadales; family Cellvibrionaceae; genus Marinagarivorans. The sequence goes on from DATBNJ010000039.1 coordinate 5,616, forward strand.
TACTAATGCCGCTGGCTTCCATGGCTTTCAGTTTTTTCACCAAATTGCCCACCGTAAAATAGGTGGGGTTGCACTGACCTCGGTTGCCAAACTCACGGCCGTATTGTAGGGCGTTGGTATCGGGTACCTCCATGGCTTCAACCTTATAGCCCAACCCCCGAAACGCCGACTGAATAAATAAATCGTGCGCCATGGTTAGCCCCGCGTGAAGAATTGTGGTGTGGGCACGCTGCGAGGCGGTAAAACTGGTTGGGTTTTTATCGCGCCAGTGCTCAGTGGTCTCGGCATCGCGGCACTTGCCTTGCTTGTTCTCAAAGGCGTTAACTTCACTATCGACATGTTTTAAATAATCTGCCGCGCTGACGTTACCATCGAGATCGGCAATAGCTGAGATTGATGAATCTGTATCAACTTTTTGTTGCATATTCATACCCTAAACTCCTAGTCAATTTCTACGGCAGAAATAATATTACTCGTTCCGGCATCAATATAAAGCGGTGCCTTTTCTCTTTTGGTCTCGGGGGCGTGGGCGGTATGGCTGGCCTCAGCCGCTTTGCCAACATGGCTGTTTGGCAGCTTTTCCAGAATTTTGGCTTTTGCGTTTTGCCACTTTTCCAGCTCGCTTTGAAACAATGCATCGGCTTTAATTTTTGCGGGCGCCACGGCTAGTAATTGCAAGCGTTTTTCGATCGCCGCAAGTTCCGCTTCGAGGGCCTGTTGGGTAGCGTCTTCGAGTTTTTCCTCGGCGAGCTTTAGCGTATAACCGTAGGTTTTTACGCGGATTTTAATCGAGCCCGAAGGCTTGTTGGCATCGATATCGTGCAGCGCCGAGTAAGGCGAACCGCTAGCGCTCATAATGCGGTCCACCAAACCGTACGTGGGCGCATCGTGGCCGCATTTAAAGCTGGATAAATCCAGCACGGCAACGTTGGGGTGGCGTGCGGCAAATTTGGTGGCCCACACTTTTTGCACGCTATTAACACTGTAGTTTTCGGGCCAAATATCGTGAATTTCCAACGGTGATTCGACGAATTCTTTATTCAGATCGTCTTGAAAGTACGGGGTTAAATAGGCTTTGTCTTTGGGTATCGAGCGCATGGACAATATCGGGTAGCCCATCGCTTGGTATTCTTCGAGTACGCCGTGATTCATGCCGGGGTCGTTATGGTAGGGCCGGCCAGTCATTAATAAGGCAATGCGGTTATCTTGCTCAACGGCATCGAGAATCATGCGGCCTTTGTCCTGCATGTGCTGGTCAAAATGTTCTAACGATTTAAACGCTTGGTCGATTGCAAAGTTGTTTTCGTCTTCGGTGATTTGTAGTTGATCTTTAAAGGCGGCAAACATGCGGTCTTTAAGCAGTAGCGGCTCATTCAGCGTGACTGCAGTATCCATATAGGTAATGTTGCGCTGCGCAAAGAAATCCTGCTCTTTGGTGAATGCGGCGCCGATCACTTTGGGCGTGCCCGCGACAATGGGGCAACAGGCGGTATCCATCACCTTCTCTACAAAGGTGGGGATATGGGTAATCGACGGGAAAAATATAATATTCAGCGGCTTTTTGACATGGTGCTCAAATAACAGGTTGTGAATATGCGCTTGCACAACTTTGGCCGGGTAGCACGGGTCTACAGAGCCGTACTTGCCGCCGGCTTGCCACATTTCTTCGCTGGTATCGTCGGAAAAAACAATATTGCGCGGTGTGATGCCGAGCGCCTCGAAATAGGTTCGCCAAAAAGGCGCGGTGCTCCAAATATTCAACGCTTTAGGAATGCCAATGCGAATAGTTTGACGGTAGCTGCTGGCAGCTTCGTTGGCGCGAATAAACGGGCGTTTTATGGCTTTGTGTTTAATGCCACCCAGCAATGTGCGCGCGATTTTTATATCATCAATTAGGGTGCCATCATCGGGTAATGGCTCGGGTGTATAAAGCCGCTTGTAGGCCCATGTGGCTTCATAGTCGACCAGGTTGGGGTAGGCGCGCATGCGTTCGCGGCGCGTTTTATTCAGGGCGCGCAAGGCGTCGTGATCTTCTACGGTGCCCTTTTCGCAGGAAAACCCCGATATGTAGCGCACCGGTTTTTCATCACCCACATCGGCGTCAATAAAGGTGCGCGAGCAATTGTTGGGGCAAAAGTCGCAGCGGGTTTCTTCGTCGTTGCGTGTGGTGTAATGCAAATTAATAGCTTCGTTTAGGCCAATAAAGCGCGAGCGGCCTTCGCGTTGCACCACGCGAATCGCCTCAAAAGCGGCACCTAACGCGCCGGCTTCGCCGGTGTGCGGGTGAATATGCACTTCGGCATTGGGCACGCGCTCTTTAATGTAATCGACCTGTGCTTTTACCGCGGCAAGGTTTTTTTGGGTGCCGCCTTGCAATACAAATACCCGCCCCAGTTCGGCCATGCGCGGAATCTGCACCACGTATTGCCAAATATTTTTGGGCAATACTAACGCTAGGCCCGCGAGTAGTTCTTCGCCGTTGTAGCCCTCTTTTTGAAAATTGACGCGGTCGGAATCTAAAAATACCGCGCAGCCGTAGCTGAATTCGGGTGATAAATCGGCTTTAAAGGCGGTTTCGGCGTAGCGTGTAACGGGCACGCCAAATTGGTCGGCCATGGCTTGTAATAACATGCCGTTGCCAGCGCTGCACGAGTTGGATAAACGAAAGTTTTTAATCACTTTGTTTTCCATAAACATGACTTTGATGTCTTGCCCACCCACATCACATATCACATCGACATCTTCAAAATAGTGTTGTGCGCTTTTCATGTGGGCAACGGTTTCTACGATATTGGCATCGGCCTTAAGCGCGGCCTCCATCACATCGCCCGCGTAGCCGGTTACCCCAAAGCCTTCAATCTCCAGCGTGGCATTTTGCTCGCTGGCCCAATCTTTTAGCTGCAGAAACATTTGCTTCATGTCTTCCAGCGGGTTGCCTTTGGATAGCTGGTACACCTTCTGCAAAATCTCGCCGTCGGCATTCACGACTACGCACTTGCTTGAGGTCGAGCCCCCGTCGAGCCCAATAAAGCCCTTAATGGTTTTGCCTGTGGCGCGCACGGGGGTAAAGTTGGGTGCGGAATATAGCTCGATAAATTGTTGGGCTTCGTCATTACTGCCGACTAAACCCGGCCCCGCACCGGCGCCTAACTGCGCTTTGCGCCCGTTATTAATAAAGTCTTCTAGTTTGGCGACGGTGCCGCAAGGTTGGGTGTCTTTTTCGTGAAGGCCGAATAATACCGCGCCGTAGGCGGCGTAATATTCTGAATTGTCTGGCGCAAAAATAAGTTCTTCGAGCGGGATGTCTTTGGGGTAGTCAAAGCCGCGCTCTTGCCACGTTTGCGGAATGCGGTAGCGCCAGCAGGCACGCAAAAACGGCAGGTAGGCATTGGGCCCGCCAAGCAGTAAGACTTTAGGTTTTAAGGTATTGCCGCGGGTGAGTACGGAAAGGTTTTGCCCGACGATGGCGTCTGCCAGCGAGCACATAATCTCGTTAGACGGAATACCGCTTTTGACGAGGTTCACAATATCGGTTTCAGCGAATACACCGCACTTTGCGGCCACGTGGTGAAGCTTGCTGGGGTCGAAGGTGAGTTGTGCAATGTCGCTTTGTGGCATGCCCACTTTAATAAAGCATTTATCGATAGTCGCGCCGGTACCGGAGGCACACTTGTCGTTCATTGATGTGGTCGCGCGCTTTTCGCCGGTTTTATCGCTGGTTTTAAACATGATGATTTTGGCGTCTTGGCCGCCCAGCTCAATCACGCTGCCAACATCGGGGTGTAAGTTTTCGACCGCCATGGTGACGGCGTTAACTTCTTGAATAAATTTGGCGTTGATATGGGGTGCGATGGGGCCAGCGCCGGAGCCGGTAATAAACAGGCGGGTATTGGCAAGGTCGAGCTGGGGCAGTTCAGCGCAAACGGCACGTAGCATTTCCAGCACTTTTTCGGCTTGTTTGGTTTCGTGCCGCTGGTAGTTGCTCCACAGTATTTTTTGGCTACTGGCGTCGACGGCAACTAGCTTTACCGTTGTTGAGCCCACGTCAATACCGAGGGTGAGAACTTGAGTGTCAGTCATTTGCAGGCCCTTTCCACAAAACTCTTCGCAACGATGTTGCCTAAGCGCTGTGACGATGGCAAGTATTAAAAAGCAATGAAACACGTGAATACGGTGAAATGCGACACGGAACGCGGCGAGCGCGCATAATTGCAGGGCTTGGCTGCAAGGCTGCAGTTTGAGGCACGCTTTAGCGCACTATCCAGCTTTGAATCTGCTCTTGCTGGGCGAAGTTTTCGGCCTGCGAGCCTTGCAGCATAATGAGCGTGGATAACATGCCAGCTTGCATGCAGGTGGGGGCGGCAACGCTCACGGTGCCGCGTTTACTCGCTAAGCGGCGTCTTGCAGCAAACGAATCAGTGATTTAATCGAAATGGGGCGCGACCACAGGTAGCCTTGGCCGTGGGTAATGCCCAGTTGTTTCAAGAATTGCAATTCTTGCGCGCTTTCGACGCCCTCGGCTACCGTGCTCATAATCAGGCCATCGGCAATGTTATGCACGGCGCGAACAATGGCTTGATTGTCCAGATTGCCCTCGATGCCGGTCACAAACGAGCGATCTATTTTCAGCTTCGCGACTTTGATTTTTTGTACGTAGCCAAGGTTGGAATAACCCGTGCCAAAGTCATCAATGGCCAGGCTAATGCCCATCATTTTTAGTTGCTCTACGGCTTCGTCGAATTCGGGCGAATCAGACAGCAGCTCGGACTCGGTGATTTCTAGCTCCAGTGAATTCGGCGCAATGGGGACTTCGGCCAAAATGGCCTTGACCCGCTCTTTGAAGTCGTCGCGTTTTAGTTGGATGGTAGACACATTGACGGCAACGCGAAATTCAGGCGAGTACTTTTGTTGCAAACGGGCAATATCGCGGCATGCGCGCTCCAGTACCCAGGCGCCAATTTCAACGATAAGGCCAGACTTTTCCGCGAGTGGGATGAAAATGTCGGGCCGAATAAGGCCGCGCTCGGGGTGTTGCCAGCGTACAAGCGCCTCGGCGCCGACGATTTTGCCGGTGTTGAGTAAAACAATGGGCTGGTATTCCACGTAAAGTTCGTCGTGTTTTAACGCGGTGCGCAGGTCTTCGAGTAACTGCATGCGCTCTAGGGCATCGGAATTCATCGAAGGGCTGTAGTAGTGGAAGGTATTGCGGCCGACTTCTTTGGAGCGGTACATGGCGATATCGGCTTTTTTGACCAACTCATCGTAGCGGATGCCGTCGTTCGGGTAGACCGAAATGCCAATCGATGCACTACAAACTAGCTTGTGCTGCCCCGTAATGACGGGCCGAGATACGCGCTCTTGGATGGTAGCGGCGATGTTAGAAACATCGCGCTCGTCAGATAGGCCATCGAGTATCAGTAAAAATTCGTCGCCGCCCAGACGGCATACGGTATCGCTGGCACGGGTGGCGTCGCGTAAGCGCTCGGCAATGGCAACCAAGTAGCGGTCGCCGGTTTCGTGGCCCAGAGAATCGTTAATGGTTTTAAAGTCGTCTAAATCGATAAAAATCAGGGCAATTTTTTTGTTGGAATTATTGCGCGTTAGGCGCTGCACGGCTTGTTCAAAACGGTCGCTGGCTAGCGTGCGGTTGGGCAATTCGGTGAGGTTGTCGTGGTTGGCGAGAAAGGCGATGGCTTTTTCGGACTCTTTAACTTTGACGTTTTCGCTGTTGAGGTTGCGGATGGTGTTGATGTAGTCGTTGATGAGCAAGCGAACCGCCAGCCCAGAAACGAGCAAAATAATGATGGTTGTAATCGGCCGCGAGGTATCGTGGAATGACTGGTTAAAGACGATTAAACCACTGTTTTGCGCATAGCCCATCGCCAATATATTAAGCACAAACAGGATCAGTACAGCGTTAAAACTGCGTTGGCTGCCCACCATGGCCGCAAAGATTAAAATGCACGGTAAGCCCATTAGGCCTGCGTCGTAATGCCCATTGGACACCCATAAAATAGATATTGCCAAGATGGCCAATATCCAAATCAGGGCTTCGGCTGCCAGTTGGGTTCGCTTTTTAACCGCCAGCCAGTAGCAGCCCATTAGCAGCGGTACGCTACCCATTAGCATAAACAGCGGCACCCAGCTTTTTTTGAAGTAGGCCACCAAGCAAATGGTTAATGTTGCACTCAGTGCAATTAAGATGAGTTGCGTGGCCCGGCGCTCTAGTATGCCGCGGATATCTTTACCTGAAGGGGAAGAAGGTTTTAGATCTGAACTTGCTGGTGAGTTTACATCGGTCATCACTGTCTTGCGCTCTTAAATGCCTTCCTAGTTGCTGGCTTGGTGCGTGCCAGCTGTCGTTTTTGCCGGTGTCACAGCGTGGTGCTGAGATTGATTCCGGCAACGACGGTTATTGTCGCGTTAACTTTTTTATCTCATCGTTTCTCTTAACATTAAAGCAAAGCATAGGCGTTGATGCCCAATGGTGCACGTTAAAGCGTTTATTTAATCGCAGTGCGGCGCTTTATACAGCTACGCAACGATTAGCGGTGCGTTTAAAAGGTAAACAAGAGCATTAATTTGGCAGGCCGTTTATCGTGTCGATTAGCGGTCTTTAAAGCGCCTAAATGGCAGTGTGCCAAAAAACTGTAAACGTGAATCTCGCTTTGTAATAAATAGTCATAAATGGCATTTTCTTGTCACGTACTTCCTTACTAGATGGGTTATCGCTCTGCTTTGCCAGCGGCGTTGGTGTTTTTTGTGAGTTGTTGTCGAAACGTCTTCCTCGGCCTTGCGCAACCTCCAAGAAAGGGGAAATGCAGAAGCTCCCTGAAGTAATCTCTGTAAAAAGTGTGTTTTTTTTGATAAATCTTTCGCTTTATCAATGCATCGCGCGGTGTATTGTATTTTTGGAGTAGCTCATTTTTGGTTGTAGTCGGGGTAGCTTGTTTGAGGAGGGCACCACGCCTAAGCTAGGGGCCCCGTGTTCAAATAGGCCGCATAGATCTTTTTATCATTGGAAGGGCCGCCCTTATGGTGCTGGTGCAAGAGCTTAAATTTGCTGGCGTTTTATGGGCTCGCAGGTCTTTGCTTGCGGGCTGCACGGGCCTATGTCGGCGTTTGCTCAGGCACTTTGTGCTGCAGGGCCAATTGTTATCTAATTTTCTGCGAGAAAAACCATGAAAAAATTAATGTTATTGTGCTTGCTATGGCTAGCAGCGTTCGCCCAAGCGGATGTCGCCGAAAATTGGTGGCAGGGAGGCTACCCCGAGCCGTTTGATCAGCAGCAGCTGGAAAAAAAGCAGAGCACGGTAACCGTCAGTGGCAATCGGTTTGTTGATGAAGCGGGCAATGTGTTTTTGTTTAAAGGCGTAAATATAGCGGACCCTGATAAGCTGGCGCGCGAGGGGCATTGGAACAAGGCGCTATTTGAGGAGGTTAAGCGCTGGGGGGCGAATACCATTCGCTTGCCGATACACCCCGCCGCGTGGGATCAGCGTGGCCCTGGCCAGTATTTCGCGTGGATTGACCAAGCTGTAGTGTGGGCGAATGCGCTGGATATGTATTTAATTATCGATTGGCACTCGATTGGCAACCTGCACTCTGGGCTGTTTCAGCACCCGATGTATGTGACGGACTTTCAAAAAACCTTAGATTTTTGGCAGAAAACGGCCTTTCGCTACAAGGGCGTCGCTACCGTTGCCGTCTACGAGCTTTTTAATGAGCCCACCCATAGTTATGTGGGCAACGGGGATTACACCTTAGGTGCGGTGACCTGGCAGCAGTGGAAAACGCAAGTAGAGGCTATGATTGATTTGGTCCGAGCTTATGATAAAGAGGTCATTCCGTTAGTGACGGGGTTTAACTGGGCCTACGATTTAACCCCTGTGCGCAGCCAGCCTTTCGAGCGTGACAATATTGCCTACGCGGCCCACCCTTACCCGCAAAAAGCAAGGCCTGAAAATCCCACCCGCGCCGAGTTTTTTCGCTTATGGGATGAGCACTGGGGGTTTGTTGCCGACAAGGCCCCCATTATTGCGACTGAAATTGGTTGGGCAAATGAAAACGAACACGGGGCGCATGTGCCCACCATCAATAACGACCATACCTACGGCCCTAATATTGTGGCGTACCTAGATCAACGCGGCATCTCTTGGACGGCTTGGTGTTTTGACCCTTCGTGGTCGCCCACTATGATTAAAAACTGGGACTTCGAGCCAACCGAGCAAGGCGCTTTTTTCAAAAAGGTACTGCAAGGTCGCTACAATACCGAAAGCGCGAACTAGTTCTTATGGGCGCCTCTAAAAATGCACTTTTTACGCGATAGCGGCGTCACCGGCTTTTGCTCCTCGGCAGTGTGCTCCTGCACTGCCCTAATAAAGTACATCCTGTACCGATGCAAAGCCGGATTACCGCACGTCCTGTGCATAAGTTCCGTC